>CAKTVW010000040.1 GCA_934630495.1 uncultured Oscillospiraceae bacterium | reverse complement strand
TTTTTGAAAATAGTTACAAAAAAACCGGGCCCCGCATTTCCGCGAGACCCAGCCTTTCTTAACTTAGTGACATTGGGTGAGGTCACCCCGCCCTACGCATCAAATGAAGGTGCGTACGGCGGGCCGATGTGGGCATCGCGCCGCGAATTTCGGACGCAGAAACGACTGCGCATATCGCCCTATCAGAGCTGATGCATTCGCAAGAGGTATGTTGCTTCCGTAAAGCGGCAGGGTCGCCGACGGCTACGACATCGGAATGAAAAATGGGGAGAATTTTCGACATAATTAAGTTATTTACAACCCGGCGGGTGGGGCCGGAAATGCCGCTGACCAACAGCCGCTCGACGGGTGGCGGGGGAACAAGTGTAGAGAATGTCGGCGGCAGTCGGTCGAGCAGTTAGACCGCCCTTATGCCGAAGCTGATGGTTATACTAGAATCTGTTAAAAAGCTTGAAAAGCTTTTTATAGCGCCAAGGGCGCGTCAGATTCTGCATGAGACGGCGCAGCGTGCTTTCGCACGATGCGAGTGTGCGTAGCACACGGGATTCTTGATTAAATCTTTTAATCAAGAATCAGTATTAGATTGTCAGATCAGCCTCACACCGGCTCTTCGTTTATGTCGGTGATGATATTTGAGGCATCATAGGCGATGGTGATCCGGTACCCGTCTTTGGTATAGTGAGAAGACACCCTCGGAACGTCATTTCTGCCGGTATAGAGGAATCCGTAATCGCCATTAGGATCAAGCTGCATTACATCGTCTAACGACCGGCCTTCGGCCAGTTCGTCAAAGTCGGATCTTAATAGCTGGGCTGTATGAATATTCCCTACAATTGCATTTCCTGAGGAGTCAAATTGGAGCACGGCAATACAGTCCTGTCCAAGGTAGGATACTCGATATATGTCGCCGTCTTTCCTTAAACATTCGATAGGATATTTGTCGTTTAATTCACGCATGGTGCCGTTAAAGCTTATTATGTTCGACAGCTCCTGCGTATCGTAGGTCGTGGATGCCAAGTCGACCAAGCTCTTATCCGATGGGGATATTTCAATTTTCCCGCCTTTCGCGCACGAGCAGCTTAAAAATAAGAGTGCCGCCATTGCAATTAAAAAGAGATATTTTTTGAAACGCATGACAGAAAACCTCAACTTTCTACAGTATCGTTCGGTGGGCTATCACGGAACGGCTGACGATCATATCCGGGGGCATTCCTCTTTCTCAAAAACGGAAACTCCGACTCCGCGTTTGATACATGGTGACTTGAATAGCGCTTCGCGGATAAAGCTTCGCCTAGCGGCTGACACGGTCGACGATTTCGCCTGTTAAGAGATCGCGCCGGATAACCTCAACAACGATCTCATTTTCAAGCTCAAAGCATATAAGCTCAGCATTTTCGGTAATGTAAGCGGGAATATAAAGGCCGCTTCCGACATCGGCATGAGGCTGACCGAGTTCTTCGGTCAGTTTGTTAAAATCGGCGTTCAAAAACGGATGGATATCATCATTTTTTATCAAATCAAATCCTTGGATACGGCGGCATGTTCGATCAGGAGAAAATTCTGCCAACTTCTGAATCGTATCGCCGTCGTCTACGGTCACGAAATAGTTTTCGCTGATTTTGTATGCAGATAAGGTGTTGATAGAGATATACGGCGCGTGTTGACTGTTAATATTGCTTATCGATTCGCCGACCGTAAATTGATGGCCGCCGGAACATGCGGAAAGAAGAATCACTGCAGCAAACAGGAATGCAAGCATTTTTTTCATGGTGTCTGTCTCCTTTCTTCTCAGCTTGGCCGGGCTTCATAATAACCTTTGTCGGGGGGATGCTTCACGGCAGATCTGATTCGAGGATCGTCGCCAATTTTGCGGGGCACAGCTCCTTTTCGATGAGCTGCTTGCTTTTTACGACCAAGTCGCTTCTGGACGTAAAGCCTTGGTCGTCGTAATAGCATATTTCAAGGATGGACCCGTCGTTCAAAAGACTGTATGATGCCGTTTTGCTCGACATAAGCAATACAAGCTCAAAGGCAGGGTCGATCTCGGCGACATCGGCGGCGGTGCTGCTTCCTTCGCGAATGGAATCAAAATCATCCGCACTTCTCAGCGAGGAGATATATGCCGTGAAATACGGAATTGCGGTGCGCTCCGTTGCGTCGGCGTCTTGGTTAGAAAGCGAATCAAGCTCGTTGGCCCAGAACACATAAAAGTAACCGCCCTCCGCCACCTTGTAAACGGAATATCCGTTTTTCCGAAGGCACTCGGCGGGATATTTTTGGTTTACCGTCTCGAAGGTCAAGTCCGGCGTGCCCGCGCTCTGTTCCATGGTACAGGTCTCGTTTGCGGATACCTCTCCGAAAAAATCCGTCAGCTCCTGCAAAGAGTACGCTTTGGTGATGATTTGCGATAACGGGACCGAATCATCGGAAACCGAACTGTTCCCATATTTATCGGTCAGGTCCGGTTTTACCTCCTTTCGGCAGGCCGCAAAAGTAAACGTTATGAGTATCAGAAGGATGCATACGAAAAAGTGTCGGAATTTCATTTTTTATTTTACCTCCGGTCCGCAGATTCTGCATGAGACGGCGCAGCGTGCTTTCGCACGATGCGAGTGTGCGTAGCACACGGGATTCTTGATTAAATCTTTTAATCAAGAATCAGTATTAGATCGTTTCATAATTGTATCGGATGCTTTTGACGTGATGGACTTGACGATTCCTATACATTGTGCGCCGCAAACGTCCTCCTTGTGTAAAGGGAGGCGTTGGCTTGGCGCCGGATTTAAGAAAATCGGGCTTTTTTGACAGCCTGACGCGGCAACTCGCGCTTGCGCGGGGCATTCGGCGTTCAGCCGCTTAGTCGCACAGCAGGATCACGGCTTTGTCTTCAACGGCAAGCCTGCCGCCGCTGACGGCGACGTCGGTATCGGACAGCGCGTCGCGGTACACGCCGTCGGTGAGCGGAACGGCAACGGCTCCGGGGGTTCCGTTCAGCGGGAACACGCCGACCGCCTGCCCGTGCGGGCCGCGATACGACGCCGTGACGATCCCCTGCGCATCGTCCGCCTCGATGCGGAACAGATCGTCCGTCGGCAGACGCTTCTTGATCGCGGAAAGCCGCGCCAGATAAGCGCCGATGTCCGTTCCGGCCGTCCAGTCGATCGGTTCGCGCTCAAAGAGGGACGGCGTATGCGCGGCGCAGACCTCCTGCCCGGCATAAATGAGCGTCGTTCCCTTCATGAAATAGCACAGCGCCGTCCACGCCATAAGCGGCGCGCCCGTGCCGAAGCGGTCCGCCGCGCGGCGCTGGTCGTGGTTTTCCAGACAGCGGAGCTTGTTGTATTCCGTTCGGAAGCTGACCTCCTGATAATCGACCGCGGCAAAGAAGCGGCTGAGGGGCGCACGGCCCTCCGTGCAGTCCTCGTACAGCGGCCAGAGGTCGTAGGGATAGAGAATGTCGAAAGCATCAAACAGCTCCGTGTCGGTTGCCGCGTAGAAGCCCTGCTCCCGGAACGCGCGGATGTGCGCCAAGTGCACGCTTTCGCCCAGCCAGATCGCGTTCGGCCTGACGCGCTCGACCGCCTCCCGTGCCTGCATCCAGAACGCCGCCGGAACGGTGCTTGCGACGTCGCAGCGGAAGCCGTCGACATATTTTGCCCAGTAACAGAGCGACTCGATCTGATAATCCCACAGCGCCTCCGCGTTGTAGTCGAGGTCGACGACGTCCGTCCAGTCTCCGACCTTGTTGCCGCGTTTTCCGTCGGGCTTGCGGTAGAAAAACTCCGGATGCTCCCGCACGAGCGTGGAATCCGGCGAGGTGTGGTTGTATACGACGTCGATGATGCATTTCATTCCGTGCGCGTGGATGGCGTCGACCAGATGCACGAAGTCCTCCATGCTGCCGTATTCGGGATTGACGGTGCGGTAATCGCGGTTGGCATAGGGGCAGCCGAGAGAGCCTTTTTTGTTTTCTTCACCGATCGGGTGGATGGGCATAAACCAGACGATGTCCACGCCGAGCGCACGAATGCGGTCGAGGTCCGGCTCGATCGCGCGGAAGGTGCCCTCCGGCGTGTGGCTGCGGACATAGATCTCATAGATCACGCTCCGACGGAGCGCGGGGTCGGTCATAAGGGCCATAAAGCATTCTCCTTTTCGGTTTGTATTGCGTAACGCGCACGCCCCGTCGGCATGAGGCGGACGGGGCGTACACGGATCGCGTGATTTATTGCGGACGGGTCTCCAGACTGTAACGGATGGCGTGCTCGGCGTTGCCCTCCAGCAGCTCGCAGAGGCGATGAAAGCGCTTACGGATGTCATATCGCATCCCGTCGTTCAGCCAGTCCATGATCTGCCCGTACAGCTCGCATTTGAAATACTGGATCAGCACCGCGTGGTCCTCCGGGTCGAGGGCGTGGCCGTCCAAGATCTTGTCCAAAAAGCTCCCGACCGCGTATTCGCAGGTGGCGGCGAGCTGCCGCTCGTAGGCCTCGCGGCTCGACGACGCGCAGATGTGCAGCACCGCAAGGCGGTTTTTCAGAGCGAAATCGATCGCAATGTCCAGACATGCCTCGATGGATTCCGCCTGCACGCCCTCGGCGACGATCCGGTCGGTCTCGTCGCGGATCACCTCCTCGATCAGCGCGGGGAGGTCCTGATAGTGGTAATAAAACGAATTTCGATTGATGCCGCAGTCCTCCACCACGTCCTTGACGGTGATCTGGCTGATCGGCCGCTGATTGAGCAGCTTCAGGAAGGATTCCCGTATGGCTCTTTTGGTAAATGAGGGCATGGGCCTTTACTCCTTTCGGTCCGCGACGCCCCCGCAGGTATCGGCAACGATATAGCGGGGACGGTCCTTGATCTCCTCGTAGATATTTCCGACGTAATAGCCGATGATGCCGAGACTTATCATGATAAGACTGCCGAGGAACAGCAGCAGGATAATGACGGTCGTGAAGCCGCCCAGCGCGACGCCCATGATTTTCTGCACCAGCGCGATGACGCCGAGCACCAGCGATACCAGCAGCGTGACCATGCCGAAGACCGTTACCAGATGCAGCGGCATGGAGGTAAAGGCGGTGATATTGGAGACGGCGTATTTCATCAGCGACCATGTCGACCATTTGGACGAGCCGGCGGTCCGTTCGCGCACCTCGTAGGCCACCTCGCCCGTGGTAAAGCCGACCCACGACGAGAGCGCACGGAAAAAGGCGCGCTTTTCCCGCATGGTGAGGATCACGTTGACGGCCTTGCGGTCGAGCAGCTTAAAATCGGATGCGCGGGACATATCCACCTTGGTCGCGCGGCTGATAAGCGCGTAAAAGGTCTTTGCGGCGAGGCGGTGCATACCGCTCTCCTTGCCGCGGTCGGACTTGACGCCCTCGACGACCTCGACGCCCTGCTGCCAGAGCCGGTACATTTCCACCAGCTTCTCCGGCGGGTGCTGCAGATCGCAGTCGATAACGGCCACGCATTCGCCCTTGCTGTGCTGAAGTCCCGCGAAGATCGCGGCCTCCTTGCCGAAATTCCGCGAAAAATGCACGCCGCGTACATTCTGCGCCGCGACGGCGCGAATTTCCTGCCAGGTCCGGTCGCGCGATCCGTCGTCGACGAAGATCAGCTCATGGTCGATCTGCGCCTGCTCCAGAACGCGGCCGATCTCGCGGGCCGCCGCCGCGACGGTCTCCTGCTCGTTATATGCCGGGATCACAACGGAAAGCATTTGCTCACCTCCATATGCCCGGACGCGCCGCCGCGCGGCTATCCGAGCTGCTATTATACATTGTATTGCATTTTGAAGACTTTGTCAATATTTCACGTTGTCGAACTGCGCCGTGCGTGGTATACTAATACCCAGATCAGATACAGGAGGAGCTTCATGAAAAAAGTACTGATGCTGGGAACCGGTGGGACGATCGCCTCGGAGATGACGGGCAGCGGCCTGACGCCCGTCCTGACGCCGCAGCAGCTTACCGAGAACGTGCCGCAGATCGCGCAGATCTGCGATGTGACGTGTAAACAGCTCTTTTCCATCGACTCCACGAATATCACGCCGCAGCATTGGCTGACCATTGCGGCGGCGATCGAGGAGAATTATGACGCGTATGACGGCTTTGTGATCGCCCACGGCACCGACACCATGGCCTATACCGCCGCCGCACTGTCCTATTTGGTGCAGTATTCGCCGAAGCCCATCGTGCTGACGGGGGCGCAGAAGCCGATCCTGTTTGAAAATACGGATTCCAAGGCCAATCTGACCGACGCGTTCCGCTGTGCGGTGTCGGACCTGTGCGGCGTGATGATCGTGTTCAACGGCCGCGTCATTCTCGGCACGCGCGCGCGGAAGACCCATACCACCAGCCTGCAGGCGTTCTCCAGTATCAACTATCCCGTGCTGGGCGTGCTGCAAAACGGCGTCCTGATGGAGTATATTCACCCGGACGCGCTGCCGCGCCCGCGCTTTTTCCATGCGCTCGACCCCAAGGTCGGCCTGCTGAAGATCATTCCGGGGACGGACTGCGAACTGCTGTCGTACATTCTGGAGCGGAACGACGCGGTCATTATTGAAAGCTACGGCGTCGGCGGCCTGCCCTCGTATCAGGGGAGCGGCTTTTTTGACGTGATCCGCCGCGCGATCGACTCCGGGAAGACCATCGTCATGACCACGCAGGTGCAGAACGAGGGCAGCAACCTCGGCGTGTACGATGTGGGCTTCCACCTGAAGCACGATCTGCTGCTTTTGGAGGCGTATGACATGACGACGGAGTCGGCGCTTGCCAAGCTGATGTGGATCCTCGGACAGACGCGCGATACTGCGGAGATCCGCCGCCTGTTTTGCAGACCGGTGTCGCATGATATGCTCTATCTCAAGGAGGGGGAGACATGAACCGCGCGCTTCTGGAGGCGGGCTTGGCCGAGCTGCCCGTTGCGCAGTATGTGTTTTTCCGCACGGAGGAGCTGGAATTTTCCGAGCGCGTCCGCATCGTCTGTCAAACGGAATGTCCGCGCTACGGCAGGTCGTGGGCCTGCCCGCCGGCGGTCGGCACGGTAGCGGACTGCAAGAGGCGCTGCCTTGCCTATGAAAACGGCCTGCTCATCTCCACGCTCACAGAGGTGCGCGATGCGGCCGATATGGAGGAAACGCTTGCCACCCGCCCCGCGCACGAGGCCGTAACGCGTCAGGTCCGGCAGCTCCTTCTTGAACAGGGCGTGCGGCCCTATGTGCTCTCGACGGAGTCCTGCGCGATCTGCGAAAAATGTACATACCCCGATGCGCCCTGCCGCCACCCGGAGCAGATGTTTCCGTGCGTGGAGAGTCACGGCATCGTCGTCACGGCGCTTGCCGAGCGCTTCGGCGTGGAGTACCAGTACGGCAATAACGTCGTGACGTGGTTCTCCCTGCTGCTGTATTGATATGGTTTTTGACAGTCTGAAAGTGTGCACCGCCGCCTCCCTCTGCGAGGGTAGCGAAGCGGCCTCGTCAGAAGGGGCCAAGGAACACCGCACCCAAAGCCTCCCCCTGTTGCGGTGTCCCAAATTTGTGTGCCGCAGGCGGCGCTCACGAATGTTCCCGCACCTATGTTGTGGTGCGGGATTTTTTTGTCAGCAGCAGTGCGGCGGCGACGGCGCACACCCCGCCGACCAGCTTGCCGACGATCACGGGCACGAGCATCGGCGCGTCGAAGCCCGCCGTAAAGCCGAGATGATCCCCGAACACAAAGGCCGCCGACACCGCGAACGCGACGTTCAGGACCTTCCCGCGCTCGTCCATGTCCTTGAGCATTCCGAACATCGGGATGGAATTTGCCAGACTTGCGACCATGCCGGCCGCCGCGACATCGTTCATTTTCAGCAGGCCGCCCAGCTTGCCCAGCGGCTTTTTCAGCAGCTTCGTCAGCACGAACACCAGCGGGAACGCGCCCGCCAGCACGAAGCCGATCCCCGCCACGACGCCGATCCCCTCGGAAAGCGGCGTCATGCCCGGTATGACCGTTACGCCCGTCAGCTCCTCGAAGACTGCCGCCGCCAGTCCGACCGTAATAACGGCCAAAATGATGCGCCCGAACCACAGAAAGCCCCGGATCATGCCCTTTTCAAAGCGCCACAGCCCCAGCGCGATCAGCAGCGCGAACAGGACGATCGGGACGAGGTTCCTCAGCAGCATCCCGAGGCCGAAGCCTGCCGTCAGTCCGCCGACCAGCGCGCCGATCGGGATCGTGACGACACCCGCCAGAACGCCCTTTGCCAGCGCCGGACGGTCCTCGGCGCGGATGATGCCGAGCGCCACGGGGATGGTAAACACGATCGTCGCGCCCAGCATCGAGCCGACGATCAGGCCCGCAAAGCGTCCGGCCTCCTGCGACTGCGCCAGCTCCATGGCCAGCGGCGCGCCGCCCATGTCGTTGGCAAGGATCGAGCCGGCAAACATTGCGGGGTCGGCGCCCAAAAAGCCGTAGAGCGGGACCAGCACGGGCTTTAAGAGCTTGGCCAGCACCGGCGCAAGCGACAGAATGCCCAGCATCGACAGCGACAGCGCGCCGATGGCCAGAATGCCCTCCTCGAATTGCTTGCCGAGGCCGAAACGCCCGCCGAAAATGCGGTCAAGCGCGCCCAGCACCATAAAGATCGCCATTGCCCACAGGATCACGCGGTCAACGCTCATAGGTATCGCCTTCCTCATCCAAAATTGCAATGATCGCCGCGTCGATCGGGACGTCGTGCCGCAGCATCCGCGCGGCCGCGCCCGACACCAGCAGGACCCGTTCGCCCGTTCCCGCGCCGACCAGATCCGCCGCAACGATCTCCTCGCCTCCCGTCCGGACGCGCAGAAGGATCTGCCCGGACAGGGCGGGACATTTTTTACTGGACCAGACCGCGCCCGTTACCGTTCCGAGCCTCATGGCTGCCTGCCCTCCAGAATGTCCCGCGCCAGCGGCGTCAGACGGCCGGAAATGTTCTGCCCGGTGCGCAGGCGGCGGCGCACCTCCTCGGCGGTCAGCACGGGCGCGTTTTTTGACCCCAGAAACTGAACGCCGAGCTGCCGAAGCTGTCTCTGCGCGGACAGCAGCCTGCTCCAGAGCGCACGGTTTGCGGTGCGGGCATAGCGGTGCAGCGCCAGCCCGTCCTCCCAGAGGAACACGGGCTTGCCCAGCAGCAGCGCCTCCGTGCAGCGCTCGTCGGGGAAGCACAGAAGCTCATAAGGCGTCATCGACCCGATCATCACCGCGTCGTACGGCGGCTGCGCCACATAGCGCCAGCCAAGCTCCGCCCCGGGGCGCTCTCCCAGCAGCAGCGCCGTCGGCACGCCGCCCAATCGCTCCCTGACCCGCGCCGCCACCGCGTCGATCAGTTCCTCATGATCCATCCGAAATCTCCTTTTTGAAATCCGCAGGCGTTTGCCTCGTCAAAATCCAGATGTGCATAGGTGCAAAAATCCGCGCTCACCCGCACCAGCACGTCCTCGAAGATCAGCGGCCGCGCCGTCAGCGCCCGGAGGGAAACGACCGCGCCGTCGCGCAGGGCGTAGCGCGCGGCGTCCTCGGGCGTCATGTGGATATGCCGCTGCGCCACGATCACGCCGGAGCGGATGGGATAGGTGCGCTCACCGTTGGCAAGGACGATGCCGGGCGTGTCCTTTACGCTGCCGCTCGGGCGGACGGGCGCGTCGATGCCCAGCGCGATGCAGTCGGTTTTTGACAGCTCGACCTGACAGACCTTGCGCTCCGGTCCCAGCACCGCCACACGGTCAAAGCGCCCCTTCGGCGTAATAAGACTGACGCGCTCCTCGCAGACGTACTGCCCCGGCTGAGAGAGCGGCCGCTTGGCTGTCAGCGGATGGCCGAACAGCGCCAGCGCGGCCTCCTGCGTCAGATGGACATGCCGTCCGGATGCCTCCAGCTCGATGAACAGGCGCTTTTGCAGGGCCTCCGTTATTTGATCGATCCGTTCCATATCGGTCGCTCCTTTTCCTCGTGCTGCGCTTGGCCGTTACTTATACCAGAATCCGTTAAAAAGCTTGAAAAGCTTTTTATAGCGCCAAGGGCGCGTCAGATTCTGCATGAGACGGCGCAGCGTGCTTTCGCACGATGCGAGTGTGCGTAGCACACGGGATTCTTGATTAAATCTTTTCATCAAGAATCAGTATTAAAGGATCTATTCGTATCAGTCGGACGCTCCGCCGCCTTTTGGCGGATCATCAGGATCCAGCACAGGCTCGACAGACGGTTGAGCGCCGTCAGAATGTCCGGCCGCGTCATGCGTCCCTCCGTGTCGGTAAAGGCGTGGCAGCAGGCCAGCTCCGTTTCGCGGACCGCCGTGCGCAGGCGGTTGAGACGCAGGATCGCCGCGCCGTCGGTGTAAGCGGGCAGGAAATGCGGCTGACCGTAGTATTTCTGCGGGAAATGGCTGTGCTCGCGAAGCTCCTGCGGCGTCAGGCCGCAGAGCCGCTGCTCCTTGACCGGTTCGCCCAGCACGTCCGCGCGGATGAGGCCGCGCACCTGCGTCAGCATTTCCTCCAGCACCCGCACCAGCGTCGGCCGGTCCTTTACGGCCTCCTGCGTCAGCAGCAGTTCGGCCTCCAAGGTGTCGATCTTGCCGCGAAAGGCGATGCGCGGATGCGTTTTCGCGATCAGCACGTTGCCCTGTAAATGCGTCAGCTCCTCGGGCTTGCCGTCGAAGCTGCCGCCGTAGACGGTGGTGTAGCCCTTGGGCGCGTCCTTGGGGTCAACGACCGCCACGCCCTCCGCGCGCAGCCAATCCTGCGCGGCGGGACTCAGGCGGTCGCCCGGCGACAGGTAAAAGACGCGCTTGCCGTCCCGGACGCGCAGGCCCGCGCGGACGTTTTCCAGCGTGTAAAGCATTAAAGCTCAGCGCCGGTGTCTTTCCCTTTGGGAAGGATCGCGTCGACCTCCGTGTGGGGGCGGGGGATGACGTGGACGGAGATCAGCTCTCCGACCTTCTCTGCGGCGGCCGCGCCCGCGTCCGTGGCGGATTTCACCGCGCCGACGTCGCCGCGCACCATCACCGTGACCAGACCGCCGCCGACCTGCTCCTTGCCGACGAGCTGGACGTTTGCGGATTTGACCATGGCGTCGGCCGCTTCGATCGCCGCGACCAGTCCCCGTGTTTCGATCATACCGAGTGCGTTCGTGTTTGCCATCATGTTCCGTTCCTCCGATTATTGCAATTTTTTGAGTATTTCTTCCGTCAGCACGTCGATGAGCGACGCGTCGAGCGGAGCGTTTATCGTCTTGGGCGCGGCTTCCGTGCCCCATGCCACGCGGCGGATGTTGATAAGGTCCAGCGGGCCGATGTTGTTTGACGAGGAGCTTCCGCCGACCGCGCCGCAGCCCAGCGTCAGCGCCGGGAACAGACGGGTGCTCAGGCCGATGCCGCCCAGAGAGGCGGGCGTGTTGACCAGAAACCGCGACACGGGCACCGTCAGCGCAAAGCGGCGGATGACCGCCTCGTCTGCGGCGTGGATGGCGAAGGTGTGTCCCGCGCCCTCGCCGTAGAGCACCTCGCACACGCGCTGCAGGATGCTGTTTTCGTCGCGCTCGACAAACAGCGCCAGGATCGGACACAGCTTTTCGCGGGAATAGGGACGCGTCGGTCCCGCCTCCGTTTCGCGGGCCAGAAGCACCGTGGCGTCCTGCGGGATGTGAAGCCCCGCCATTTCCGCCACTTGGCAGGCGGTTTTGCCGACGACCTTGGGGTTGATCGAGCCGTCGCAGCGCAGCAGCAGCGCCGCGACCCGCCCGGCCTCCTCGGTGTTGAGGAAATACGCGCCCTGCCGCTTAAATTCCTCGCGCACCCGTTCGGCGCAGCATTCCTCGACGATCACGCTCTGCTCCGAAGCGCAGACCGTTCCGTTGTCAAAGGTCTTCGAGCGGATGATATCCGCGACGGCGCGCGGGATATCGGCCGATTTGTGGATATAGGCGGGGCCGTTGCCCGCGCCCACGCCGATCGCGGGCTTCCCGGAGGAGTAGGCCGCACGGACCATCGCGCCGCCGCCCGTCGCCAGGATCAGCCGCGTGTGCCTGTGGTGCATCAGCTCGTTGACCGCGTCCATCGTCGGCTCGGTGATGCAGCCGATCGCGCCCTTGGGACAGCCTGCCTGCTCCGCCGCCTGCGCGACGAGCTGCGCGGCCCTTGTCGTACAGCGGACGGCGTGCGGATGCGGCGAAAATACGATGGGGCTTCCGGCCTTGAGCGCGATCATGGCCTTGTAGATCACCGTGGAGGTGGGATTCGTCGAGGGAACGATGCCCGCGATCACGCCCACCGGAACGCCCACGTCCCAGATGCGCTTCTCCGCGTCTTCGCGCAGGATGCCGACGGTTTTCATATCCCGTATCGCGTCAAATACGCGCTCGGCGGCGAAGCGGTTCTTCTCGGCCTTGTCCGTCGGGTTTCCGAAGCCCGTTTCCTCGCACGCCATGCGCCCCAGCTCCTCCGCGTGCGCCCTGCCCGCTTCGGAGATCGCCTGCGCGATACGGTCGAGCTTCTGCTGCCCGCAGTGCTTCAGCTCCTCAAACGCTGCCTGCGCGGCCTCGATGAGCTGCCGCGTTTCCTGTCGGGAGCGCAGGTCCTTGTCAAATTCCATGTGTTCCTCCTATTCCCGCCGTCGGCTTGGCGGCGACGGCGCATACCGCCTCGGCAAAGGCGTCGCACGCCGCTTTGCACGCCGACTGCGTGCCTGTCAACAGTCCGCCCGCGAAGTTCGTCTCGCTCGGCGGCGCGTAAAATTCCCGCAGCTCCACGTCCGAGGCCTTGAGCGCCGCGTCAAGCCCCAGCAGCGCCTCCACGGGCGGCGCGATCAGATACGCCAGCGCCTGTCCGACGGGCAGCCGCGCCTGCGCGGAGAGATAGCTTCCCGCGCGGGAGACGCAGTGCGCCAGATAGACCACGTCGCCCGCGTCGTTGGCGGTGCGGAAGCCTACGCCGCCCTCCAGAAACGCGACGGCCGCCTGTAAGCCGCTTTTGACCTCCGACGGATTCTCGCCGCCCAGCACGCCGATCACCTCGCCCGCCAGCGCGGTGGAGGCGTTGGCGGCTCCGGCGTAGAGGCTCCGCGCGTAGACCACCTCGACGGCGGCCTTTTTCGTCGCCTCGTCGAGCGCGATATACGTTGCGTCGTCGCAGTCGGTGGAGATCAGCGCGGCGCTGCGGTGGCGGTCCTTCAGGCCGAGCGCCTTGCGCAGACCCTCGCTGACGTTGGCGATGAGCTGTGCCGTCAGGATGCGCACCGGAATGCGTTCGCCCGTCATTGCCCCGCCTCCAGCTCGATGCCAGACGTCTTCTGCTTCAGGCAGCGGTCGATGAGCGAAGCGATGTGCGCGCCCGCCTCCACGGCCGAAACGCCCTGCCTGTGGATGTTGGAGACGACCGTGCGCTTCGACTCGGAAACGCCGCGATGCGGCCGATAGGTCAGATAGGCCGACATGGATTCATTCGTCACCAGCCCCGGCCGCTCGCCGACCAGCATACACACCAGCTCGCAGCCGGTCAGATCTCCGATCTGGTCGCCCGCGCCGACGCGGCAGAACTGCACGAACAGCCCCTTTTCCGCCGTTTCGATGCCGTAGGAGCGAAGTCCCTGACGGATGGCGGCGGCGCAGTCGAGCGCGTTGGCAAGAATGGCGGCGGAGGAAAGCCCGTCTCCGATCACCAGCACGACGCGCTGATCCTTGCAGACCTCGCGGATGACCTTTTGATTGTGCTCGTCAAAGCGGCGTCCGAGGTCGGGACGCGTCAGGTATTCGTCCTTGTCCCGGCACTCCGTCTGCACGGGGATCAGCCCGTTCTGCTTTGCGAAATCCTCGGGGACGAGGGAAAACACGCTGTCCTGCGCAGCGGCATGGTCGGCGCGGAAGCGGAGCATGGTCGCCGTCTTGTAGCGCGTGCCTGCCCGACCGAGGCCGATGCGCGCGGGGGTCTTGGCCTTGAGCGCCAGAAATGCCGAGGCGTTGTGCGGCTCGCTCACAAGATACTGCTGCCGCAGATCGATCGCCGTAATGTCGCCCAGCACGTCGTTCCCGACCGGCTCGGTCGTACGGTATTCGCCGGACTTGACGGGCGGCTCGGCGGCGCGTTCGGGCTTGCCCGCTTCCATCTCGCGGAGCATCTGCGCCACGATGGTTTTCAGTTCTTCCTTGTTCATGCGCGCCTCCTTTACAGCAGCCACGAGCCGTCACCGGCCTTTGCGGTCAGGCGGCCGTTTTCCACGAAGCCCATGCGCTCCAGCCATTTCTGGAACGGCGGGATCGCGGTCAGGCCGAACAGCTCCCGCAGCGTGGCCGTTTCGTGGAAGCCGGTGGTCTGATAATTGAGCATGACGTCGTCGCCGTGCGGGATGCCCATGAAATAGTTGCAGTGCGCGGCGGTCAGCAGAACGCAGAGGTTTTCAATGTCGTTCTGATCGGCCTTCATGTGGTTGGTATAGCATGCGTCGCAGCCCATGGGGATGCCGGTCAGCTTGCCCATAAAATGATCCTCCAGCCCGGCGCGGATGACCTGCCGCGCGTCGTAGAGGTATTCCGGCCCGATAAAACCAACGACCGTGTTGACCAGGAAGGGCCGATAGCGCCGCGCGAAGCCGTAGCAGCGGGCCTCCATCGTCACCTGATCCGCGCCGTGGTGCGCCTCGCTGGAAAGCTCGGAGCCTTGTCCCGTCTCGAAATACAGCACGTTCGGCCCCTCGGCCGCGCCGCGCGTCAGGGCAAGCTGCCGTGCGTCCTCGATCGTCTTGCCGTTGAAGCCGAAGGCCTCGTTGCCCTTCTGCGACCCGGCGATGGACTGGAAGATCAGGTCGGCGGGCGCGCCTGCCTCGATCGCCCGCATCTGCGTGGTGACGTGCGCCAGAACGCAGGTCTGCGTCGGAATGGCGTGGCGGCGCTTGATCTCCTCGAAACGGAGAAGAATGTTCTTTGCGCTTTCGGCGGTGTCGCCCGCAGGATTCAGGCCGATCACCGCGTCGCCCGCGCCGTAGCTCAGCCCTTCGACCACCGACGCGACGATCCCGTCGAGATCGTCGGTCGGGTGGTTCGGCTGCAAGCGGCATGAGAGCGTGCCCGGCAGGCCGATGGTCGTGTTGCAGTGCGCGGTCACATTGATCTTTTTTGCCGCCGTGATGAGGTCGAGATTGCTCATCAGCTTCGCGACGGCCGCGACCGTCTCGCTCGTCAGCCCGCGCGAAATACGGTGGATGTCCGCCTCCGTCGTCGTCTCGGCCAGCAGCCATTCCCGAAGCTGCGCGACGGTCCAGCCCTTGATCTCCTCGTAAATGCGCTCGTTCAGATCGTCCTGAATGATGCGCGTGACCTCGTCCTCCTCGTAGGGGACGACGGGGTTTTCCCGAAGCTCCGACACCGGCAGCTCCGACAGCACGACCTTGGCCGCGACGCGCTCCTCGGCGCTCTCGGCGGCGACGCCCGCCAGCTTATCGCCGGATTTTTCCTCGTTCGCCTTGGCAAGGACCTCTTTTACGTCCCGAAAGGCGTATGTTTTACCGAATAACAGCGTTTTCAGCTTCAAATGCACCAGCTCCTGTTCAAAGTATCAGCGTTTTTATCACGACCGGAAGCGCCTGCCCCTCCGCGACGGGTGCGCCGATGTCCAGATACGCGCCGTCGGAAAGGCGCACGCCGTCCAGACAGACCAGCCGTTTTCCCGCCAGCAGCGTTCCGACCGCCTGCCCGAGCGCCTTGCCCATGTCCTCCTCGACGGCAATGACCAGCGGCTCCGGGCAGTCGGCAAGGCCCTGCGCAAGTCCGTCAGCGAGTTTACATAATTCCGCAAAGCGGATGTTGCGCCGTCCGTGCAGCGCCAGCGCCGCCCGATGCTCCTCGGGACTGACCGTTTCGATGCGCCGCCGAATGTGCCGCGCCAGCTCCTCCGCCGCGAGCGTCTCCTCGTCGGCGCTCAGCGCGGCGACGGGCAGGTTTT
This sequence comes from uncultured Oscillospiraceae bacterium, assembly GCA_934630495.1. Classification (GTDB taxonomy): domain Bacteria; phylum Bacillota; class Clostridia; order Oscillospirales; family Oscillospiraceae; genus JAZOXB01. The sequence goes on along the minus strand of CAKTVW010000040.1, from coordinate 5,114 downwards.
TTAACGGAAAATCCACCTCGGAAAAATAGATCGTGCTCCCGGAGAGCGTCGTCGCGTGGCTGCCCGCGCCGATCACCGTGGCGCGGATCGTTTCGCTTGCGCGGAGGAAGCTGCCGCCGCAGAGCCGCGAACGGAAGATCGCGCGGCCCAGCAGAACGCCGAGATCGCCGTAGGCGAACGGTTCGCGCGCGCGGTCGTCGATCAGATCGGCCACGCCGCCGGAAAACGACAGCAGCGGCGGCTCGGTCAGCGCGACGGTCTTGTCGGTGATAAAGTGTTTCAGCTCCTCGCCCGCCGGGGCGCAGCCGACGGCCTGCTCCAGCACGCGCACCAGCAGCTCCGTGACAGGCTCCAGCTCCCGTTCGCTCAGGCGCTGCCCGATGCGGAACGGGAAAAACGGCGCCAAAACAGGGGAGAGGTAGGTCAGCGCGCCGTCGGGCGCGAATTTCATCAGACGCCCGCCGACGTTGAGGCAGCCGGTGTCGCGCAGCGTGCCGTTTTCAAACAGCGCAAGGTTTGTCGTGCCGCCGCCGATGTCCAGATTCAGCACGGCACAGCGCCGCTCTGCGGACACGCGCTCCGCGCCCGCGCCCTTTCCCGCCAGAATGCTTTCCAGCGCAGGCCCGGCCGTCGCTACGACGAAATCCCCCGCGAAGCCCGCCAGTGCCTCAAGCACCTCGCGGGCGTTTTCCTTCCGTGCCGTCTCGCCCGTGATGATGACCGCGCCGGTGCGGATGTCGCTTTTGGAAAAGCCCGAGGCCGCGTATTCCGCCTCCACGATCCGACGCACGCCGTCGGCATCGATGCGGACATCGGACAGCAGCGGCGTAAAATGGATCCGGCTGCGGAAAACGACCTCCTTTTCCGCGATCTCAAATTTCGGCACGCTGAAGGCCGCGCCCTCGTTGCGCACGGTCAGGCGGGAGATCACGAGCTGAGTGGTGGTCGTGCCGATGTCGATGCCGACGGATAAAAGCCGTTCCTCCATGCCGGACCTCACAGCGCCGCCCGCAGCAGGGCGCGGTAATCCTCGCGCCCGACGGGACGCGGGTTGCTTGCCGAGCACGGGTCTTTTTCGGCGGCGGCGCAGACGGCGTCCGCCTGCTGTAAGACCTCCGTGCGGCTCAGGCCCGCCTCCGTCAGCGTGGAGGGCAGGGCAAGCTGCCGCCGCAGACGGCTCAGTGCGAACAGCAGTCCGCGCATTCCGGACAGCCCGCAGAAGGCGGCCAGACGGGAATAGGGCGTCGGGTCGGCGGCCGCGTTCCACTCGATCACCTTCGGCAGCAGAATGCCGTTCAGCCGCCCGTGCGCCAGATGGAACACGCCGCCCAGCGCATGGGACAGCGCATGACATGCCCCCAGCCCCGCGTTGTCGAACGCAATGCCCGCCATGGTCGCCGCGCAGTGCAGCTCTCCGCGCACCGTGACATCTCCGCGATAGGAGTCGGGCAGCTTTTCCAGCGCCGAACGGAACGCCCACGACGCCTGCGCATCGGTGAACGGCGAGGAATTTTTTGCCGCGACCGCCTCGAGGCAGTGCGCCAGCACGTCCATACCCGCGTCCGCGATCAGGCCCTTCGGCAGCGCGGTCAGGAGCGAATCGTCCAAAATGGCGATCGACGGGCGCAGGCGCTCGTCCACCAGCGGATGCTTGACGCCCTCATGCGTCAAAACGGAAAATGACGTGACCTCTGAGCCGGTGCCCGAGGTGGTCGGAACGGCGGCAAGCCGCGCGTCGGACTTGCCAAGCACGAGCATCCCCTTGGCGCAGTCGATGGCGCTGCCGCCGCCCAGCGCGACGAGCAGTTCCGGCCGAAGCTCCCGCATTTTTCCGACGCCCTGCGCGATCAGCGAAAGGTCGGGGTCGGGCTGCACGGCGTCAAAAACGGCCGTTTCGCCGCCGCACAGCGACGCGACCCGCGCCGCCGTCCCGTTTTCGACGAAAAAACGGTCGGTCACGATCAGGGTGCGCGCGGCATGGAGCGTCGTCAGCGCCGAAAGCGCATCGTTTCCGAAGTACAGCCGCGTCCCGAGAACAAAGCTTTGCAATCCTATCGCCTCTTTTCGGGTGTAGTATTTCCCGAGGGAGAGAAAAAATGTGAACGGTTTGAAAAAAGTTCGGAAAATCGGTTGACAGCCCGTTTGAAATATGAAAAAATAAAAGCGGCCGCGACGGCCATAAAATAAAAGCGCTTGATGCTTTCGTCGGATTTCAGTATATCAGAAAGAAAAGGAGATCGAGTGATGTCGGAAATGATAAGGGGCGGCTGCCCGAAGTGCGGCAAGGAGATCGAAGTGCCGCGGGAGCTTGAAGAATTTTCCTGCCTGTACTGCGGTGCGCGCGTGCAGATGTCGGAAATGCTTGAACGGCTGCGCCGCCTTGAGGAGCACCCGGATGGCGACCGTGCGCTGCTGCGCGAGAAGCTGCCCGGCACGATCCTGAACTACCCCGAGCACTATAACAAGATCTCCAAGCGCGAGTTTTTTACCGCGTTCGACAATTACGAGGCCGATAACGCGCCCATTTTACAGGAGCTGGAGCTTTGCTATATGCAGGCGGACAATCCGTCGGCGTTTCTCGGCACGGTCTGCACGCAGCTTCTCGACGAGGTCGACGGCGCGATGCAGGCGTCGAAGGAGTGGAAGCACAAGTCGAAGCGCAGTCAGCTTATGTTTCAGTACAAGGTCGTTATGGCCGTGTTCCTCACGCCGCTGGTTCGCAAGATGGAGCTGACGGTCGCCGAACCCTTCCGCACGGAGCTGAATCGGCAGTGGATGGAGCGCCACCCGGACGAAAAATGGACGCCCGGCGACTATACTGTCCTGTCAGGCGGCTTCCGAAAGGGGAAATTCTGCTTCGTCACCACGGCAATCTGCGAATTTGAGGGCAAGCCCGATGATTGCAGGGAGCTGACGCTGCTGCGGGAGTTCCGCGACGGCTGGCTGCGGCAGTGCGCCGACGGCCCCGCGCTGATCGAGCGGTATTATAACGAGGCGCCCGCCGTCGTGACCTGCATCGACTGCTGCGACGAGCCGGAAAAGCGCTACGCGGAGCTGCGCCGCCGTTGGCTGACGCCCTGCATCGAAGCGCTTGAGCACGGCGATCCCGCGCGCTGCCGCGCGCTGTACATCGATATGATGCACACGCTCCAGACGCGGTATTACCGCTCATAATGCGAATATAATTGATGCGTGTATATTAGTGCGAATATAATCAACGCGAATATGATTAAGCAAATATAATTGATGCGAATATAATTAGTGCAAATATAATTAAAGTAACCGAGAGCGGCGCTTTGCGCCGCTCATCGTGTCGAAAAGCCTACAGGTATGTCATTGCAAGGTTCGGAATATCGGATACGAAAAGTGATGCAAACCGAGGGATTATGTGCGAAATACTGTTGAAAACGGCGCGAAAATGTTCACACTAGCGCAGCGACGGAACGATATCTCCACGAAAACGTCTGGGCGCAGCTGAAGTCCGAGGAGCGTTCCGCGCTTAAAGTATGGAGCATGGATTTTACCGAAGAGAAACTTCGGAGGAAGAAAATTTATACCTGCGGGATCATTTCGGTGAATCGCAAGATTTTGGTCGGCTACGCGCAGGGTCGGCGCTGCACCACAGAGCTGGCGCTCGTTGCTTTGCAGAAGGCATTTCAGGAATTTAGCAGGCCGGATATGATCATGGCTGACCGAGGTGCACAATTCACGAGCAGCGCATTTTTTGACATGATGCAGGAAAACAAAATTATTCATAGCATGTCACGCCCGCACAAACCGGCCGACAATCGCTGCATCATGGGAGGAACAGCAAATGGAATCCGATTGGCGATTAACAAATCAAATAAATTACCTTTTCGGTGCCGCTTTGATACAAGCCCGCTATCAGAGTAAATCAGGAAACGACCATGACCATTGCGAATTTTGCTGGGATAAATTTGCCGAGGAAGGAGACGCACTTCATTTCGGCTATTGTACAACTGATCGCTATCGGTGGATATGTCCTACTTGTTATTCGGACTTCAAAGATATGTTTCAATGGAAAGTTGTTCCTGAAAACGAGGCCGGTGCATCAAGATAACGTGTAGCGCGCCATCAGCAAAATTAGGGCGCAAGTCCCCTCGCAAGCCACCCATCCTACTTTAGGGAGTTGAGCAGATATTGGACAAAGCAAACGCGGAGCGCGTGCCTGACTGGTACGGAGCGGTTGTACTGTATTTTCCGACCACCGTGCCGATCGAACGGTTAGAGGCGGCGTTGTCCGGCCCTTTGAAGATAAATACATATTATGATATTGCAGGAACCATGAATAACATTCGAGCTTGTGTTGATGAGATTGTACTGAATGATATTGTGTATTCTTAACAGGATACCAACCGAAAGAGAACTGCTGTCTTAGCAATGGTAGTTCTCTTTTTCGGTAAGTGTTCAAGAAGTCATAAAGTTGCGAGTATAATCGAAGTGGTGGAAAAATTCATAAAGATGTGGTATAGGAAAGGAGAACAAAGAACTATGCGGCAACAAATGACTGCTTCACCTTGCTTGATATTCAGAGAATCGTTGCAAAGAACCGGCAGTTTCGCGGATGCGTTGACTATAAAACCGACATGACTATCCTCCTGTCGACCGCCGACATTTGTTTCTGTAAAAAGCAGCTCAATAGCAAAACACGACGAATGCCGAATTTCACAGCGCCATCTTTCACACGAACACAAGACCAAAAACAACTGTCAAATAAGCTGCCCGGACATAGAAAAAGCTCCGTTCTTACGAACGGAGCTTATGTTGGCGTTACCTATCTTCCCGGCCAGTCACCCGGCAAGTATTGTCGGCGCAGATGAGCTTAACTTCTGTGTTCGGGATGGGAACAGGTGGACCCTCATCGCAATCAACACCAACTCGAACAAAATTCGCGGGGTAATTCTGTTCTTAGAAATGCATTTCAATTGTACTGCTGAGGTTTGGCCTTTCCCTAACTCAGCAGCCTCAGGGCATATACCCTGAAAACCGAACAGGAATGAATCAAAACCGTTATGGCGCGCTCTGCGCTGCAACTTCGAGCCTGCTTCCTTCTCTTCGTAGGTCAAGCTTTCGGCTTATTAGTATCAGTCAGC
>CAKTVW010000039.1 GCA_934630495.1 uncultured Oscillospiraceae bacterium | reverse complement strand
CTGCTAAAAAGTTCGGAAGACAAGCAACTCACGCCCGTCGGCGTACATAGGTACGGTAGGGCGTGAGTTGCGCAGTACCCGCAAGGGGCACGCCGCATCCGTAAAGCTCCTTCGTCGCTAACGGCTGCGCAGTAAGTCAAAATCCTTGCGAAGCAAGCAGATTTCGCATTATACAGTTCGGAATATCTCGTTTTTTAGAACCAAAACTCAGATGGTAAAAATCTGTTAAAATGTTAGCCGATTTTGACGATTACGGACTTTTTTGACAGTCTGGGGATTCTTGATAAAATCTTTTAATCAAGAATCAGTATTAGTCTGCCTTGATCGCGTCGGAGCGATAGATGAAGCGGACGATACCCTGCGTTTCGTCGGCAATGCCCGCGAAGGAGCGGTACTCCGCCGCCAGCTCGCACATGGCCTCGGCGCGCTCCGCGACGTTTTCCAGCTCACCGCCGAAGGCATTGACCAGCTTGTCAACGCCCTCCTCCTTGAACTGCTTGAGGCCGTCGTTGAGCTGCTTCTGACCGTCACGAAGCTCCGTCACGCCGTCGACCAGCTTTCCGCTGCCCGCCTTGAGCGTACCGACGCCGTCATACAGCTCGGAAGCGCCCTTTGCAAGCTGCCCGATCCCCGCGCTGAGCGTACCGGCGCCCGCGTTGAGCTTTTCGGCGCCCGCCGCGGCCTTGTCAACGCCCGCCGTATAATCCGCGACGCCGCCGACAAATTCCGCCACCTGATCGAGCTGAGCCTTCAGCGCGGTAACGGTGCTGCTGCCCGCCTTGGCCTTTTCGACCGCCGCCGTGATCTGAGACTGCACCGCCTCGCTGTTCATCTGCTTATCGATCTCGGCCTGAATAGCCTGCTCGGTAAGCTGATCGATCGTCGCCTGCGTTTCTTCGCTGTTCATTGCCGCAAGGATCGCATCGCTGACCTGCTGCTGTACCTCCGCAGAGATCACGCCCGCCGCGACGCCTGCCTGATACTCCTCAGACGTCATACCCAGCGCGGCAAGCACCTGCTCGGTGACCTTCGTCTGCACCTGCGCCGTCACGGCCGCGCGGAATGCGGCCTCCTGCGCACGGACCAGCGGCTCGACCTGTGCGTATGCCGTGTTATAGGCAAGCTGCCGGACGGCGGCCTCATCGAGCTGCGCATTGACGCCGTCGAGAACCGACGCATAGTTCTCGGCCGTCAGATCGGGGACCTCCACGCCCGCTGCACGAAGCTGCGTCGCTGCCGTGGACAGCAGGGCGTTAAAAATCTGCTGTGCGCCCGCATTGAGCTTTTCACTGTTGTCGCTGAGGGTGTTCAGGCCGCCCAGAAGCTCCTGCGTACCGCTTGCAAGCTCACTGCTGCCGTCCGCCAGAGCGCCGACACCGGTTTTCAGCGTTCCCGCACCGCTGTAGAGCGCGTCGACACCGCCGACCAACGTACCGGACTTTTCAAGCAGCTCTTCCAGACCGTCGTAGAGCTTCGACGAGCCGTCGAGAAGCGCCTCCATCGCGTCGGTGAGCTGATTGAGCATATCGCGGAGCTTATCGGCCGTTTCCTTGGTGTCGTCCACGGAGATCTTGCTGAAAATTTCGCTCGTGACGATCGTCATCGTGGTATCCAGCGCAAAATTCTCTGCGTCGGCGGTGATCTCAAAGGAATCGGGCAGCGTGATCTCGTTGTCCTCGAGCTTGTCGAGGCCGAGGCTCTCGTTCATGCCGGGCAGCGCGAAGCCGACGACTGCCGTGTGATCGCCGTCATTGACGAGCTTGCCGTTCGTGACCTCCACGTTGGAGAACACATCGTTATCCAGCAGCAGTCCCGTGACTGCCGCAAAGGGGACATAGACCGTCTCGGTCTTTCCGCCGATCGTGCGCTGCGCGGAGAGGTTGTTTTCGTAGCTGTAGCGGATCGTGACGCGTCCGCTCTTCCCGGCAAGCTCCTCCGGCGTGATCTGCACGCCGTCGAGGAAGTATTCGGTCTTCATCGTGACGGGGGGAGTCTTTTCGGTCGTTCCCTGATAATAGACGTCCTCACCGTCCGCCTGCCAGATCACCTCGCCGTCGGAGCCTTGCGTGAAGGCGCCGTCGCCTTTGACGTTCTCAAGGTCCGTCAGCTCGGAGCGGTCGCTGAGCTTATCGCTTCCGTCGGGGTTGGTCAGCCAGTCGCTGACGAGGATATTTTTGACGCTTCCGGACGCGTCGGTGAAAACATAGACCGTTTCTTCCTTGGCGGCGGCAGCGGGGACGTCGCCCTTTCCGCCGACCGCGGCGCACACCGTGCTCAGCAGCGCGATGCACAGGAAAACCGCTGTAATACGCAATACCGTTTTATTCATGAGTCGTTACCTCCTGCTTATTTTTCCTATTTAGCTTTCTCATACCCAGCGTCGTCGCGCAGATGAGCTTATCGCAGAGCAGCAGCAGCGCCGGCAGAATGAAGATCACGCACAGCATACTGACCACCGCGCCGCGCGCCATCAGGCTGCACATGGACGCGATGATATCGATGTCGGAATAGACCGCCACGCCGAAGGTCGCCGCGAACAGTCCCATGCCGCTGACGATGATCGACGGGATCGAGGTCGTCAGCGCGATACGCACCGCCTCGCGCTTGTCGCTGCCGCGGATGCGTTCGGACTTGTAGCGCGTGGTCATCAGGATCGCGTAGTCCACCGTCGCGCCGAGCTGGATCGTGCTGATACAGATGGGGGCGATGAAGGGCAGCGACTGACCTGCATAGTGCGGAATGCCGAGATTGATGAAAATTGCCAGCTCGATCACAACGATCAGGATGAAGGGCAGCGACAGGCTCTTTTCCACCAGCATGATGATGAGGAAGATCGCAACGATCGACACGGCGTTGACGACGTCGAAATCATGGTCCGTCGTTTCGATCATATCCTTCATGCACGGCGCTTCGCCGATCAGCATCGCGTTGGGATCGTATTTTTTCAGAATGGCGTTGAGGCTGTCGATCTGCGCGTTGACCGCGTCGGAGGCGGCGTGGTACTCGGAATTGACCAGCAGCAGCTCCCATTTATCGCTCTTGAGGATCGAGGTCACCTCGTCGGGGAGCATTTCCTCCGGGATGCGCGAGCCGACGACCGATTCCAGACCGATCGCGTACGCTACGCCGTCGACCTGTTCCATTTCCGCAAGCATTTCGCGCACGTCCTTGGCGGGCGTATCGGCGCTTATGAGAATCATGTGCGTGGAGGCGACGCCGAACTCCTCGCTGAGCTTTTCGTTGGCCTTTACGAAGGCCATATCGTCGGGCAGGCACTGCCCCATATCATAGTAGACCTCGTCGTTGGTCTTGCTGTAGCCGTAGTAGGCGGGCGCAATCAGCAGCGCAAAGATCACAAGGAAAACCCAGTAGCGCTTGCAGACGCCGCTTGAAAGCTTGTTCATGCGCGGGATCAGCGACTTATGGCGGGTCTTTTGCAGCGGCTTGTCGAGCAGCAGGATCAGAGACGGCAGCAGCGTCACGCACGCGATCACGCCGAGGATCACGCCCTTTGCCATGACGATGCCGAGATCGCGGCCGAGCGTGAAGCTCATGAAGCACAGCGCGGCGAAGCCTGCGACGGTGGTCACGGAGCTTCCGATGACGGAGGTCAGCGTCTCACCGATTGCGGCCGCCATGGCGTCCTTCGGATCGGTATGCAGCTCGCGCTGCTCATTGTAGCTGTGCCAGAGGAAGATGGAATAGTCCATCGTGACGGCAAGCTGCAGGACTGCGGCCAGCGCCTTGGTAATATAGGAGATCTCGCCGAGGAAGTAGTTGGAGCCGAGATTGATAAGGATCGCGATCCCGATGTTCGCAAGGAACACAAAGGGAACGAGCCAGCCGTCGAGAAGCAGCATCATAGCGGCGCAGGCCAGAATGACCGCGATCGCGACGTAAATCGGCTCTTCCTTTTCGCAAAGCTCCTTCAGGTCGGTGACCAGCGCGGACATGCCGGATATGTAACACTGCTCCGTAGCGATGGAGCGAATATCGCGGATGGCGTCCATCGTCTCGTCGGCCGAGGTCGAGGTGTCGAAGAACACCGCAAGGAGCGTCGCGTCGCCGCTGTTGAAGGCGTCGTAGAGCTTATCGGGCAGCAGCTCCTTCGGTACGGAGATGTCGACCAGCGAATCGTACCAGATCACGCTCTCGACGTGCTCCACCTCGGAGATGCGGTCCCGCAGCGCGGAAACGTCCTTGTCGGGCATATCCTCGACGATCACGAAGGAAAACGCGCCCTTGCCAAATTCCTGAAGCAGCTCCTGCTGACCGATGGCGGTATCCATGTCGTCGGGCAGGTAGGTGAGCATATCATAGTTGATGCGCGTGTGCAAGATCCCGAAGATCGAAGCCAGCGCCAGCAGCAGCGCGACGATCAGGATCGGAACTCGGGACTTGACCACGGCTTTTCCGAACTTCATTCCACATCAATCCTTTCTGCATCGATAATATCCGGTTTTTGGTGCCGGACGATCTTAATTAACAAAAACGCGACCACAAAGCCGAGCACCGCGTCAACGGCGAGGCAGATGCCAAGCAGGACCATCGCCGTGCGAAGCCCCGCGTCGGGATGGACGATCAGGAGGACCCCCGCGATCCCGGCAAGCACGGCCACCGCCAGCACCAGCCACCAGCGGCGCACGCCGAAGCCCTTCGCGTCGAGCGCGGTCTGGAGCTTGAACAGACCGTCCGCCAGCACCAGAATGCCGACGAGCAGCATGACCAGACTCAGCGCCTGTGCCGGACGCAGCAGGAGGATCAGCCCGACCGCCGACCACAGAATGCCGAACGCCAGATCAAACTGAAACGCCAGACGGTACAGGTCGCGCGAACAGTAGCCGACGATCCTGACGATGCCGTAGGCAAGCAGCCCCGCGCCCAGCAGACGGCACAGGATCGTAGCGCTCATCATGGGCCATGCGATCAAAACGATGCCCAGTACAAATTGCAGCCCGGACATGATAAAACAGCCGATCTTTGCGGCTTTCATTGGTGCGACAGAACGCATTTCGATCACCTCACGGCCGTATTCTATGCGAAAATCGCCCGGCTGAAAACAGTCAAAGCCGCCCGTGCGCCTTAAAACCAGACACACGGGCGGCTTTGCCCAAATAATTCAGAGATTCCTTATTTTATATTTTTCCCGCGCACGGCGGTCTGCAAGCGCTCGGATGCTTCCGCGATCAATCCTTGACGAGGGCGATATGCACCTCGTCGAGCTGCTTCTGATCGACGGTGGACGGCGCGCCCATCATGACGTCCTGCGCGTTCTTGTTCATCGGGAACGGGATGATCTCGCGGATGGACTCCTCGCCCGCCAGCAGCATGACCATGCGGTCCACGCCCGGCGCGATACCGGCATGGGGCGGCGCACCGTAGCAGAACGCGTTGTACATCGCCGGGAACTTTGCCTTCACGTCGTCCTCGCCGAGGCGCACCAGCTCAAAGGCCTTGATCATGATCTCGGGGTCATGGTTCCGGACCGCGCCGGAGGACAGCTCCACGCCGTTGCAGACGAGGTCGTACTGGAAGGCGTTGATGGTCAGCGGGTCGATCTCGCCGCGCTCGGCCTTTTCAAGAATTTCGAGGCCGCCGTTGGGCATGGAGAACGGATTGTGGCAAAATTCCAGCTCACCGGATTCCTCGCCGATCTCGTACATCGGGAAATCGACGATCCAGCAGAACTCGTAGCGCTCGGCATCCATGTGGCCGGGAACGGCCGCGCCGAGGAGCTTACGCAGAACGCCCGCGGTCTTCTGCGCCGCGCCCTTCTTGCCCGCCGCGACACCGACGAGGCAGCCGGGCTTGAGCTTCAGCGCGTCGATGACCGCGTCCTTGCGGCCGGCAAGGAACTTCGCGATACCGCCGGAAAGCTCACCGTCCGCGCCGAGCTTGAACCACATCGGCTTGGAGCCGGAGATGACCTCGGTCTCGGCGACGAGCTTGTCGATCGCCTTGCGGGCCAGATCGCAGTTGTCCACAACGATGGCCTTGACGGTGTTGCCCTCGGCAAAGGGCGCAAAGTCAATTCCCTGCACGAGCGCGGTGATGTCCTCGACGACGAGGTCGATACGCAGGTCGGGCTTATCAGAGCCGTACTTCTCCATCGCCTCCAGATACGGAATGCGGCGGAACGGCGCGGTCGATGCAATGTTATACTTGCCGTACTTGGCAAAGATCGGGGGCAGCACGTCCTCCAGAACGGCGAACACGTCGTCCTGATCGGCGAAAGCCATCTCCATATCGAGCTGATAGAACTCGCCGGGGCTGCGGTCGCCGCGCGCGTCCTCATCGCGGAAGCACGGCGCGATCTGGAAATAGCGGTCAAAGCCGGAGGTCATCAGTAGCTGCTTGAACTGCTGCGGGGCCTGCGGCAGAGCATAGAACTTGCCGGGATGCTTGCGGGCGGGGACGAGATAGTCGCGCGCGCCCTCGGGGGACGAAACGGTCAGGATCGGGGTGGTGATCTCGAGGAAGCCGTGCTCGGTCATGGCCTGCCGCAGGGCGGCGACGACGTTGCAGCGCAGGACGATGTTCGCCTTGACCGCCGGGTTGCGCAGGTCGAGATAGCGGTACTTCAGGCGGACGCTCTCGTCGGCGTCGCGGCTGCGGTTGATCTCGAACGGCAGCTCGTTATAGCGGCAGCGGCCGAGAATTTCGATCTTTTCGGGGACGACCTCGATCTCGCCGGTGGGGAGCTTGGGGTTCTTCGACGCGCGCTCACGGACGACGCCCTCGACGGAAATCGTGGACTCCTTGTTCAGGCCCTTGATGCGCTGCATCATCTCCTCGGTCTCGACGACGATCTGCGTCGTGCCGTAGAAATCGCGGAGCACGACGAACGCAAAGTTGCTGCCGACGGTGCGGACGTTTTCCATCCAGCCGACGAGCTTCACGGACTTCCCGGCGTCGGTCAGCCGCAGCTCGCCGCAGGTATGGGTGCGGGATTGGAACATAAAACATTACCTCTCTTTGTGGAATGGTTTTTTGATCTGTTGATCGGCACGCGCGCCCGGGGCGGCGCACCGAAATGATTCACGATTCATTCGCCTGCCGCCGCTTTCGCGCGGCGGGCTTAGGGACGCCCGCCCTACAGGACGGCGAAACCCGGATCACTCGCGGAGGACGGGTTGGTTTTCGGCAGCTTCGGCGGCGGCGGAGATCAGGTCGGCGGCTTCGGCGTAGGACAGAAGCCGCTGCTCGCCGGTGGTGAGGTCCTTGACGGCGCATTTCTGCTGCGCGATCTCGTCCTCGCCGAGGAAGATGACGTAGCGGATGCCGAGCTTGTCGGCGTACTGAATTTTCGCCTTGAATTTCTTCTGCTCGCAGTAAAGCTGCGTCCGCAGGCCGCGGCTGCGCAGGAAAGTCGCCAGCTCGATGGCGGGCGCAAGGTCCTCGCTCATCGGGACGATCATGCAGTCGGCGGGCGCGGTGGGCAGGTCGGGGTTCAAAAGCCCCTGATCGTCCAGCACGAAGAACAGGCGCGTCAGGCCGATGGCCACGCCCACGCCGGGCAGGCTGCGGTCGGTGTAATACGCGGCCAGATTGTCATACCGCCCGCCCGCGCAGATGGCGCCGATTTCCGGGTGGTCGAGCATCCGCGTTTCGTAGACCGTGCCGGTGTAGTAATCCAGCCCGCGCGCGATGGTCAGATCGACGGCGAAGTTCTCCTCCGGCACGCCGAAGGCGGCAAGGTAACGCACCACCGTCGTCAGCTCGTCGAGGCCGGTATCGAACTGCTCGTCGCGGCCGCGATACTGCTCCAGCGACGCGAGGACGGCCTCGTTCGTGCCGGTGGCGGAGATGAAGCGGAGAATTTCGTCGGCCTTGTCCGCCGGGACGCCGATCGTCTCGACCAGCGTAGCCTTGACCTTCTCGGGGCCGATCTTGTCGAGCTTGTCCACGGTGCGCATGATGTCGGCAGACTGCGCAGTCAGGCCGAGGATGGCGTAAAAGCCGTTCAGAATTTTCCGGTTATTGACGCTGATGCAGAAGCGCTTCATGCCGAACGCGGAAAAGACCTTATAAATGATGGACGGAATTTCGGCCTCGTTGATGATGCTCAGCTTGCCGTCGCCGATGATGTCGATATCGGCCTGATAAAATTCGCGGAAGCGGCCGCGCTGTGCGCGTTCGCCGCGGTAGACCTTGCCGATGGCGTAGCGGCGGAAGGGGAAGGCCAGCTCGTTTTCGTGCAGGGCGACATATTTCGCCAGCGGGACGGTCTGGTCAAAGCGGAGGGCCAGATCGGAATCGCCCTTCCGGAAACGGTAGATCTGCTTTTCCGTCTCGCCGCCGCCCTTGGCCAGCAGCACCTCGGCGGCCTCGATGGTCGGCGTGTCGATGGGCGTGAAGCCGTAAAGCGCGAAGGTCCTGCGCAGAATTTCCAGCATCCGCTCCAGCTTCTGCTGCGGCGCGGGAAGCAGCTCCATAAAGCCGGATAAAGTTCTTGGTTTCAGTTTTTCCATGGTCAATATTTCCCTTTTTTGCTTAAAAAATCAATTCTTCTAAGGTATAATACCCGGCGGGCTTTTCGGCCAGCGCCTGCGCCGCGCGGATGGCTCCGGCGGCAAACACGCGGCGGCTCTGCGCCTTATGCGTCAGCTCAAGCGACTCGTCCTCACCGAAGAACAGCACGCTGTGCTCGCCCGCGACCGTGCCGCCGCGCAGAGCGAACACGCCGATCTCCTCCGGCCTGCGCTTGCCGCAGAGGCCCTGCCGTCCGTAGACGGGGGTCGCCGTGCCGTCGGGGTCCAGCTCCTGCAAAAGCTGCTTGGCCGTGCCGCTGGGGGCGTCGACCTTCTGATTGTGATGCAGCTCGACCAGCTCCTTGTCCCAATCGCGCAGGACGGGCGCAAACTCGCGCACCATGCGCTTGAGGACCGCGATGCCGGTGCTGTAATTTGCCGTCCAGATCACGGGAACGAGTGCCGAAAGCTCCCGCAGCACGGCAAAATCCGGGTCGGTGAAGCCCGTCGTGCCGCTCAGGAGCGGCGTTTTCGTCCGACGGACATAGGCCGCCAGCAGCGGCAGCGCCCCGACGCCCGAAAAGTCGATGCAAACATCGGCCTCGGGCGCAGTCTCATAGACCTCCGGGGTCGTCACGTCGGCACGGCCGACGATCTCCCATCCCCGCTCGAGGGCCAGAGACTCGACCATGTGGCCCATTTTGCCGTAGCCGCTCAGAAACAGCTTCATTCCGCATCCTCCCGCACGGGCAGGCCGACCTCGCGCATGAGCTTTGCCAGCTTTGCGCGGTGCTCGTCCGTCATGGGGTACATCGGCATCCGGAAGGCGCCCGCCTTGAGGCCCATCAGATTCATTGCCTCCTTGACGGGGATGGGGTTGACCTCCATGAACAGGCCGTTGATGAGGTCGAGACAGCGGAGCTGCTCGGCAAGGGCCTTGCCCTGACGGCCCGCGAACCAGTCGGCGACCATATCATGCACTTCCTGCGGCATGATGTTCGCCCAGACGGAGATGACGCCCGACGCGCCGACGGACAGCAGCGGAACGGTGATGTCGTCGTTGCCGGAATACATGACAAAATCGTCCGACAGATACCGCGCGATCTTCATCGCGTAGGACATGTCGCCGCTGGCCTCCTTGATGCCCATGACGTTCGGATGGACGGAAAGGCGGCGCACCACGTCGGGCGAAATTTTGCAGCCGGTGCGGCCGGGGACGTTATAGAGGATGATCGGCGCGGATGCCGCGTCGGCGGACATCATAAAGTGCCGATACATGCCCTCCTCGTTCGTTTTGACATAGTACGGGCTGATGCACAGCAGCGCATCGGCGCCCATTTCGGAATAGAGCACGCTCTTATGCTTCTGCATCTCGCTGGAGTTCGAGCCTGCGCCCGCGATGACGGGCACGCGGTGATCGACCTGCGAAATGACGGTCTCGACGGTCTTGATATCCTCGTCCAATGTGGTAGAGGCCGTCTCGCCGGTAGTGCCGAGCACCAGAATGCCGTCGGTGTGGTTGGCGACGTGCCAATCGACCAGCTCGCGGAGCCGTCCGAGGTCCGCCGAGCCGTCGGCGTTGAAAGGAGTGACCAGCGCAACGATAGAACCCTTGATTTTTTTCATGCAGCATACCTCCTGTACGGTCAGTTTCTTCTTTTCCACATAAAGGATAGCATTTTTCGGTCCAAAAAGCAAGTGCTTTTCGCACTTCCTCCGTCCGCGCCGCACGGAAAAAATCACTGCGGGATATTGTGTCGGCGCGCTTTTTTCGGTATAATATATCTAATATTGTATCGGCGTCGGCCGAAAAACTCAGGAAAAGGATGCGACCGATATGCGTCTTTCAAAAGAAAAACTCGAACGCGCCGTTCTGCCGCAGGCGGACGGCCTGCGGCAGGCGCTGGAGTCCGTACCGGAAACGGGCGGCATCTGCGCCGCAACGCTTCAGGCTGTTTCCCCGCTGCTGGCGGCGATCGCGCCGGAGCCGTCGGAGGGCTGGCTTGCCTGCGCGTATGCCGCGCTGACGGACGGGCTGTTCCCCGACCCGGACTACCGCGCGCCGTCGGAGGCGGTCCGGCAGGGCATCGCGCTGCTGACGGCCGCACTGGAGACGGCGATGGCCTGCGAAAACAGACCCTTTGATCCCCTGACCGATCTGCTCCCGTTTGACGAAACACTGCGGGAGAGCAGCCGCGTGGAGCAGGAATATATCCGCTTCGAGGAGGCCGTTTCCAAGGCGCATTTTATGACCGTCCTGCGTCTTGCGCGGGAGGTCATGCCCTTTGACCCCGCTTCGCATACCATCGGCGTGCGCAACGTCGCCGTCCACACCGCTTCGCTTGCGCAGCAGGCCGGACTGCCCGCCGACGTGCCGCTGGTCGCCGCCGCCGCGCTGTGCCACGACATCGGCAAATTTGCCTGTCGCGGAGAGGATGCCAAGCGCGTTCCTTATCTGCATTATTACTATACATGGCAATGGCTGCTTGACCGCGGCATGGAGGAGATCGCCCACATTTCCGCGAACCATTCGACATGGGACTTGGAATTTGAGAATCTTCCCATTGAATCGCTGCTGCTGATCTACGCGGACTTCCGCGTGCGCGGCACGCGGGAAAACGGCCGCGAAATCATCCGCATCTACTCGCTTGCCGAGGCCTACGGCATGATCATGTCCAAGCTCGCGGACGTCACGCCCGCCAAAAAGCGCCGCTACCGCCTCGTTTACAGCAAGCTGCGCGATTTTGAGCGCTTTTTGCTCGACCGCGGCGTCGGGACGGAGCTGGACTGTGCCGAGCCGCAGAAGCGTCCGCCGCAGGACGCGGCGCTGCTGTCCGCGCGGGAAGCGCTGGACGCCCTGCGCGACCTGACCTTTGACAACAACATCCGCCTGATGCACACCATCAGCACGGACGCCTCCTTTGACCTTCTGCTCGAGCAGGCGCGCGGCGTGAAAAATACCCAGCACATCCGCACCTATCTGCGCCTCTTCGAGGAATACAGCACCTATATGACCCGCTCCGGCAAGCAGAAGCTGCTGGGCTTCCTATACGAGCTGCTGATGTCGCCGGAGGGCGACGTACGCAGGATCGCGGGAAATATCATGGGCCAGCTTCTGGCCAACAGCGGCCCGAAATACCGCAAGGAGCTGCCCTCCGCCGCGCCGAAGAGCGCCATGGCGCCGACGATGCTCTCGCTGCTGGACGAATCGGTCGCGCTCTGGGACAGCTACATCGGGCTTTGCCTGCACCCCGACCACAAAATCGCGCAGAAGCACGCCCTGCGCATCTCCAACTCTCTGAAAGCGATCTGCGAATCGCTGTTCGCCGCCTGCGAACCGACCGACGCGGCGGAAATGGCGCAGCCGCTCTTTGCGCATCTGAAGGGCCTCGCGGAAACGGACTGCTTTGTGGTGCTCGACGCGCTGTGCCATGTGCCGCCGGAGGCGGTCGTGCCCGAGCTGTTCGCGCAGGCCGAGCAGCCGCTTCTGACCATGCTGCACAGCGGCACGCCGCGCTGGCAGCTTGTCGCACTTCGCTGCATCAAGCATCTGCAGCCGTGTGCAAGCGCGGCGTTTTTGGAGCAGGCGCTGCGGCCCCTGCCCGGCGAGGAGCCTGCCGTGGCCTATCTGCGCCGAAGCCTTCTGCCCGACACAACGCCCGAGCCGGCCTGCAACGTGGGCCTGCTGTACCTGAGCAACCTGAAAAACGCCGTCCACTGGACGGTCAAAAACGCGCAGATCGACATGCTCTGCGACGATGTGGCGCGGCATCCCGAAAACGCGTTCCACACCGCGATGCACCTGTCGAACCTGCTGAGCGTGAGCGAGCATCTGCCCGTTCGGGAGCACGCGGGACAGGCGCTGCTGTCCATCGCGCCGTATCTGACCGTCGACCAGTGCAATGAGATCGCCGTCGATCTGATGCGTGAGCTGGAAAACGGGCAGGAGCAGTTTGCGCGCTTTATCCCTGATTATCTCGGCAAGCTGATCTGCACGCTCCCGGAAAAGGAGATCCGCGAGGCCGTCGACTTTCTCGAGCAGCTTCTTCGTTCGGGCACGGTCCGTCCGGCAGGTCCCGTGCTGCGGACGCTGGGCGCGATCATCTCCGCGCTGCCGGAGGACGGCTATGCGCTGACGGACGACTGCCTCGGCCTGCTGCTGACGGGCGTGGCGCACTACCATTCCGTGATCCACCGCAACGCGCTGGACGTTCTCTGCGGCGATATTCTGGCCAACGACGCGCTGCCGCTGTCGCTGCGGTGTCACTGCTTTATCCGCGTGAGCAAGAAGCTTCTGGCGCTTCTGAGCGAACCGTCCGGCGGGCGTCTGACCTTCTTCAACCGCGCCGCCATGCTCAACCATGTCTACCGCTTCATGGTGCGCTGCGAGGTGGAGCAGGGCGACTTCCGCTTCCCGGAGGAAAAGCCGGTGGCCTTCTTCCCCGGCACCTTCGACCCCTTCTCGGCCAGCCACAAGGGCATCGTTGAGGAGATCCGCCGACGCGGCTTTGAGGTCTATCTTGCGGTGGACGAGTTTTCGTGGAGCAAGCGCACGCTGCCCAAGCTCCTGCGGCGCAAGATCGTCATGATGTCCACGGCCGACCAGTGGGACACCTACCTGTTCCCCGACAACATTCCGATCAACATCGCCATGCCGCAGGACCTTGCCGCGCTGAAGGCGCTTTTCCCCGGCCGCCCCGTCTATCTGGTCGCGGGCAGCGACGTGATCCGCAACGCCTCGGCCTACCGTTCGCCGCAGAAGGGCGGCGCGGCCGAATTTGACCATATCATCGTTCGGCGCAATGACGACGACCCGTCCAAGCCGCCGATCCCGTCGCTTCTGCGCGGCAGGACGGTCGAGTTCTCCCTTCCGGTGCAGCTCGAGGACGTCAGCTCCACCCGCATCCGCGAGGCAATCGACAAGAATCTGGATATCTCCGCGCTGGTCGACCCGATCGTGCAGGCATATATTTACGAATTTGGCCTGTACCTCCGTTCCCCGATGATGAAACAGCCCGTGGAGCGGCAGGACTATCTGTTCCGCGCGCCCGACCCGTCCGACGCGCCGCCGGAGCTTTCGGAATTTCTGCGCACGACCGCCGCACCCTCCGCCGTGGCCATGTATCCCCGCGAGGGCGGCCGGCCGCGCGGATGGGCATGCGGCCATACGCTGACGATCGCCCGCCTGTACGAGGAGCTGCACGACGTTGAGAGCTGTTCGGCCGTGCGCCGCTGCACCTCCGGCCGTCTGCTGATGATCGACCGCGTCCGCGCGGTGCAGGAGGACATCCGTCCGCTCGTCAACGAGCTGCTGGTGCGCAGTCTGCAAAGCGACCACACCTACGCGCTGTGCCGCTGCGGGGCGGGAGACGCTTCGCGCAGGCAGGTCCTTGAGCAGCTCGGCTTCATCGCCGTAGAGGGCGCGTCGGAGCTGTACTTCGTGGATATGCGCGCACCGATGGTACTGATTCAAGACGTCCGTCTGTGCGTGAAGAAGCCGCACCGCGACGAACGCGAGGTCATCGACGCCATTGAGGCGGCGCGGCCCCGCCTGCGCCGTGCGCTGACCGATCTCTACCCCGGCAAGCTGCTGCTGTGCTTCGACGCGGAGCTGCTCAAGCAGTCGCTGATGTTCCGCGTACAGCGGCACAATCAGGTCCACGGTCTGGACGAGCGCCATCTCGGCAAGCTGATGTGCGTACCCTACGGCAGGATCCTGTCGGGCGAGACGGTCCCGAACACCGTGACAAAAACGCTCCATGTCGACAAGAGCTTCGCGCCCGACGGCAGCAGCTTCTCCGTCGTGGAATATCCGGGCTACAGCGGCCTGCAAAATCAGGTGCGCACCGTCAAGGCCTTCCGCCGCCCGGTGATCCTCGTCGACGACCTGCTGCACAAGGGCTACCGCATCGGTAAGCTCAATCCCATGTTCGAGCGGGAGGGCGTCGAGATCAGCCGCGTGATCGTGGGCATCTGCTCCGGACGCGGACAGGACCTGATGCGCGAACAGAACCGACAGGTAGACTATGAATATTTCATTCCCAATCTGCATTACTGGGTCACGGAGAGTCTGCTCTACCCCTTCCTCGGCGGCGACAGCGTCAGCCAGCGGCCGACCCTCGGGCGGATGCTGACCTCCATCAACCTGATTCTCCCCTATTTCTATCCGCGGCACTTCGTGGGCACCTCCGACGACGCCGTCCGCGCACTCAGCCGTACCGCGCTGGAAAACGCGCTGGATATCCTGCGGACGCTGGAGCAGGTGCATCTGCGCACCTTCAACACCGTTCTGACGCTGCGGCGGCTCGGCGAGGCGATCGATTACCCGCGTCTGCCCGATCGCGGCAACCGTCTGGCCTATGATTTTTCCGTTCCCGCCTCGTCCTATCTGGAGGACGATTTGCTGCAGCTTGACCGCATTCGCATGAGAGGAGGCGCCGTACATGGAATTTAAACGCTGGAGGGGCTTCTGCCTGACCGCGCTCGACGGCGCCCGTTTCCCGGCCGATGCCGAGCCGGTAAGCGCGCCCTTTGCGCCGCCGGTGCTGCTCACGGCGCGCGACCCGTATCGCAGCCGCGGCTGGTTCGCCGTTTCCTCCGTTCGGGAGGCGGCGGAGGCGGAGGGCTGCGCCTGCCTGCTCCCGTCCGCGCCGTCCGCGGATTCCGTGCTTGACCGCTTTCTGAACGAACACGGCGGTACCGTTCTGAATACCGCCTTTCTCCGTGCGCTGCCGTTTCTCGAAGCGCCGAAGCCCCGGACTCATCTCCGCGCCGCGCTCGTCGGACTGGGCGACGTCGGCGGCACGCTGCTTCTCGCGCTGAAGCTCCTCGGCAGGGAATTTGACGAGCTTCGCATCTACGACCCCAACGAGGCGCTCTGCCGACGCTACGAGCAGGAGCTGAATCAGGTGCTCCCGCCCGACGACGCGCCGCTGCCGCGCGTTACGGTCTGTCCGAAGGAGGCGCTGTTCGACTGCGACATATTCCTGTTCACGGCCTCGCGCGGCGTCCCTCCCGTGGGCGCAGAGCAGGGCGACGTGCGCCTGCTGCAATTTGAAAAAAACCGCGAAATGCTGAAGGAATATGCGAAAATGGCGCGGACATCCGGCTTCACCGGCCTGTTCTGCCAGATCTCCGACCCCGTCGACCAGCTTTCGCGCGTCGTATTTCTGGAAAGCAACCGCGACGAAAACGGCCGCTTTGATGCCGGAGGACTGCTGCCCGAGCAGATTCAGGGCTTCGGTCTGGGCGTCATGGCGGCGCGGGCGGCATATTATGCCGAAAAGGAGCGTCTGCCCGTCGAACGGCTGCGCGTTTACGGGCCGCACGGCGCCGATCTCGTCGTCGCCAACGACCCGACCCACTACGATGCCGCCGTTTCCGAACGCCTGACCCGCCTGACCGCAGAGGCCAATTTACAGGTGCGTGCGCTGGGCTTCAAGCCCTATATCGCGCCCGCCCTGTCGTCCGCCGCCGTCAGCATTCTCAGGCTGGTACGCGGTCAGCCGCATCTGGGCGCGATCCCGCTCGGCGGCGCTTACTTCGGCTGCCGCAGCCGCATGACCGCGCAGGGCGTATCGGTCTGCCGCGAGGCGCTTGATCCGCTGCTGCTTGCGCGGCTGGAGACGGTCCGCCGCAAGCTGGAGGCGTTCGACTATGCTTGACCTTCTGATGCCGCACCCGCAGGAGCGGCTCTCGGCGCTGCTTTCCCACGCGCTGAGCGGCTTGGCATTCCGCACAGCCGAGACGACGGACGAGCTGCGCGGACGGCGGCTTTTGTTCGCGCTCTCGTCGGACGAGTACGGCATGAACGCCGAAACGCTGGCGCTGCTGCGCTTTCTCCGCGCAAATCCCGCCTGTCTGGACGGCTGTGTCGGCTCGGTCATTGTCGACGGTCGGAGCGAGCTGTACACCAAGCAGATCGCGCAGGAGCTTGTTCTGGCCGCAAACACGGCCGGCTGTGCCTTCCCCGGCAAGCCGCTCGTGGAGGGCACGGGCAGTCTGTACAACCAGCACATTCTGGCCGCACGGCGCGGTCAGGGGCTTCTGGAAACATATTTCGACCGCGCCGGAGAGCTTGCGCGGCGGCTGGAGGGCTTCGTCCCGCCGCGCTTCGAGCGGCCCAAGCTGCTCGTGCTGCACGCCTCGGAATACGGCCGCTCCAGCACGCTGTGGCTCTGGTCCGCGTTGCGCGAACGCCTGCAGGGGCGCTTCCGCATCCGCGAGATCGCGCTGCAAAACGGCACCATCCATGACTGCCGCGGGTGCAGCTACAGCGCCTGTCTGCACTTTGCACAGAACGACGCGTGCTTCTACGGCGGCGCGATCTCCGACACGGTTTTTCCCGCGATCCGCGAATGCGACGCCATGCTCTTTCTCTGTCCGAATTACAACGATGCGGTCGGCGCGAACATCACGGCGCTCTTCAACCGCCTGACCGGCCTGCTTCTGCGCAGCGACCTGCACGAAAAATACCTGTTCGGCCTGATCGTCTCCGGCTATTCGGGAAGCGAGCTGGTCGCGCGTCAGCTTCTCGGCACGATGTGCCTGAACAAGACCGCCATGCTGCCGCCGCGCTTCTGCATGATGCAGACCGCCAACGACCTCGCCGCCGTGCAGCGCATCGACGGCATCGACGGGCAGCTTGACCGCTTCGCGGAGCAGATGCTGTTCATTGCAAAATGACCCGCGCCGCAGAGCGCAATCCCGATTTTCTTCGTAGGGCGGGGTGCCCCCACCCCGCCACATGTAGGCATTCCCGAAAAGGCCGATGCTCAACATCCTGCCGCAGGCACTTCCGTTCCCTTCGTAGGGCGCGATGCCCACATCGCGCCGCGAATTTTGCAGCGCCTTTCGTTCCACACCGTAGGGGCCGATGCCCTTCATCGGCCCGTACAGGCAGCGTCGTTAAGCGAGCAGTGAATAATGCACGGCATACCTTCGGCATGAGGGCAACCCCTCCGTCACGCGCTCCGCGTGACAGCTCTCCTTACACAGGGGAAGCCAAAGCGCACCGCGCAAATCGTTGAGGACGCCGGTCCTACACGAGAGTGCCGAAAACGGCGGGCTTAGGGAAGCCCGCCCTACGCAAAAATGTCGGTCCCGTGCGTAGGGCGGGGTGCCCTCACCCCGCCGCGAATTTCTTCCTTGCGGGCTTGAGAATCATATTGTGTTTGCGCGGGACCGATGATATAATAGTAATGGATCGCGTCCGCAAAGCGGCAGGCCCTCCGCGTACTGTCAAAACCCACCCCCGCATGTCATTGCGATGTCGTAGCCGTTGGCGGTTTTGCCGCCTTACGGATACGGCCACTCCACTCATCGGTCGGCCTCGTGAGAGGCCGCGGCAATCTTGCGGAATGATTCCGTATTCTCGGAGAACACCGGCGGATCCGAAACATTTTTACTGAGATTTGACGAAACCACAGTTCTTCAGCGCTGCCATAGCGGCGTAAATTTGGCATGAGATATCTTTCGAAATATCAGCCGCTGCGGGCGGCTTTTTGAAAGCGGTGCAGTTAGCATGCTCTAACCGCGCAAGGGGGGGGGCAAGAATGCCTATTCTCTCGGACAGTGGGAGGAGTGTGGCTGTCTTGCGGTCAGTGCACTCTAACCGCAAAAAGTGGAGGACAAGGGCGCTTATTTGAACAGTGCTAGGATGCGGCTGCCTCGCAGTTAGCATGCTCTAACCGCATGGAACAGGGGTGTAAAATTTAATTGTATGGGCACCTTTCTTAAACTGCGGCGGCACTTTTCTTAAATTTCGGAGTCACCTATCCTAAATTAGAGGGACGTTTTTCTTAACTCATCAGAACATTCCCGTTAAACTCCATAGGCACCTATGTCGAACCTCTTTAACTACGGAAGCACTTTCCCTGAACCAGAAGGACATTTTTCTCAGGCTTCTAATTGCGGGAACGTTTTTCTTAACTCAGCAGAGCATCTCCGTTAAACTCCATAGGCGCTTTTCTAGAGCTTCCTAGATTCTGGGAGTGCCCCGCTTAAACCGCAAAGATACTTAATCTTAAAGCCCCAAAGGTGTAAACCTTTGGGGCTTCCAGCGTGTCGAAAAACCCTTTTCGGCACGCTGACAGACTGCTAAAAAGTTCGGAAGGCAAGCAACTCACGCCCGTCGGCGTACATAGGTACGGTAGGGCGTGAGTTGCGCAGTAAGTCAAAATCCTTGAAAAGTAAGCATTTTTTGCATTATAAAATTCGAGATATTCTGCTTTTTGAATTAAAACGCAGGGGCTGAAAATCCATAAAAAAGTGAACCGATTTTGACGATTCTGGACTTTTTTGACAGTCTGAAAGCCCCAAAGGTGTAAACCTTTGGGGCTTCAGCAAAGAACCGTAATTTTGATAGAAACTCGTTAAGGGGGTGCAGCTTTGGTTCAGCGGGGGTGCAGTTCTTATTTTTAGATGGTGCATTATTATTAAATGTGCATCACTTCTCCTGCACTTCTTTTCCGCTGAGGTGTTCGATCTCGATTTCAAACATCTGCGCCGCTTTGCCCGCGCGGGCGATCTCGGCATCAGCAAGCTGTTCATCGGGGTAGTACTTCATTGTAAATTTCTTTAACAGTGCGATAGCTCTTTCTCCGGGTTCAACCAACCGACATCTGCCGAACACGACCGCGCTCTGCATAAAGGGCGCCCATGCTTCTTTCTTGACGGTTTCATTTCCGTAAACGGTGAAGCACACCTTGTCACAGGCGCGGAGGGCTTCGGCCTTGTGCCCGACGCTTGCACCGTGGAAGTAAATCTTGCGGCTTTCTTTGTCAAAATAGAAGTTGATCGGGACGGCGTAAGGATAGCCCTCCACGCCGTTCATGGCCAAAACGCCACGGCGGCAATGGAGCAAAAGCTGCTCTGCGGCTTCTGCGCCGATATCATTTTTCTTTTTTCGGATCGGTCGGAACATGGGCTGAATCTCCTTTGCAAATATTCTGGAATTTTATATCACAACTTACGATCAAATCGTAAGTTCATATAGGCAAGATTTTCCGTCGCGTAACCAAGAACGTAACAGTTTCGTATGTACCGGTCGCTGCAAAACTTCCGAAAACATCCTCTCTGTAAAGAAGCGGGAGCATTCACACAATGATTTTGGCAGGCCGCCGTCATACTGTTCTGCCATCGGGCAGATACAGCGGTCCTGATTGACGTCGTAGAGGATCTTCCCGGATTCATGGTCAAACTTGAATCGAAAAGCCAAACTTGTCCTCCAAAAAACGGACAAAGCCATCCAAGTTGCCCGCAAACTGTGCTGCTATTTCCCCTCGACCGCAGGCCTCGTAGTGGCAGTCTGCACATTGTTTAAGGCACGCATCCAATTCTTTTGCAGAACAGTTATCAGATACTCCGCGCAGCAGAGCCATTGCCCATGTTGCAGAAAAGTCTTTCATGTGTTTTCCTCCATCAAATCCAAATCAGGTAATTTACTCAGCAGCCTCAACGAGCCCCGATTGGCTAAAATAATTATAGCATACTGAAATTTGAAAAAGCCCGATAGAATCGGGCTTTTTGCGGGGTACATCTTTTTCGTACCCTCTTGATGGCATTGGACCGAATGATTGATACAAGGTGCATTTTAGCACAGGCGGGTGCATTATTTTGATAAGTTGTCGAGTAGCTTACCAACTGTACCCGCTTTTCGTATGTACTCTTTTCCCTCAGTATCTTTTGCATACACATAGAGCTTTATATCGTGGTTCTCGCGAGAAAAGCACTTTATTAGTTCATCAGTATAAAACTGGCTTTCGGACATTTCGGAAGGAGCAAGGGACGCTTTACTATCAAATTCACGATTATATGGGTAAAGCATATTGTATCTACCATCTTTTTTAACTGCATATCCAAGATACGTGAGATTTACTTTCCTATTGCCCACATTTGTTGCTGATGCAGACATTCCCAATATTGACGACTTGACGCCGACACTCGGCACGACGCTGGTACCAAGTAATAGGGATGAACCCAGCATAATCTTCTTTTTATATGGCAATCTCGCTGTGCGAACAGACACCACTATAGCAGTAACGCTGAGAATCAGGCCAATGAGAGACAAAATAGCAGTTAGAAATCCGTTGTTATCGTTACACCACTGAATAAAATTCATAATATACCTCTTGTTAAACCTGACAGTGTTTTAGGTGATTATAAACCGTTATTCCTTCGGAATTGATCGATCAGTTTTCCCATATCTTCAATACTTTCATCAAGGTCGCTGGATGTGCTGTCCTTATCAATCAATCCGGCAGATGCATGTGAAAGAGGATTTGCGTTTCTCAGTTTGTGCGCTTTTTTGATTACTTCATCTGAACCGGGAACAGAAGAATAGAATTTTTTGTGATCATTTTCTGTGTAAAATCTATTGTAATTTGGCTTCTTAGCGTCTGGCTCATATTGTGTTACGAATGCAAAATCCGCTGTAAAGCGGTCAAAGAAATTCTTATAAAACGCAAACTTCGCAAGATTATTATGCTTGCTTTGCTCTACCAGAAACATGAAATATAAGAAATTGGCTTTCCAGTCTGATCCAATAATATCGCAATAATTGTTAATCCGGCGATTGTTGAACCCATTTACGAAACTTCTAATCGACACATTGTATCAATTACCGGTCCAGTTATGCCACCCGTACCCAATAGAGATACCTTTCTGTTTTTGGTAGGGGGATTCGTGACACTGCGACAATCATCATATCTCACTCCCTTGCGTTTTTCAATCTCTTTATAGTGCCATCTCAATTACCGTGCCGCCGATAAAGACCACCTTGATTTTCTCTTTTGATTCCACCACTACGCATTCTATAATCTGCCGGACGAGCTTGTCGTCATATTCCATCGGGTGGTTTTGCAGTCCGTCAAGTATGGTGTAAATCTCATCGAGTCGGGACTTTGCGCTTTCTCGCTTTTGGCGCATGGCGGCGTACTGTTCAAGCTGCACGGTCAGTCTCTGCTTTTCGCTCATGAGCTCGGCAATCCGTCCCTCGTCGATGGC
>CAKTVW010000038.1 GCA_934630495.1 uncultured Oscillospiraceae bacterium | reverse complement strand
AACCTTGGCCCGACAAAAAATCTCTCGCCGAATGCTCTCGCTGAATTATGCGGTGCTGCCTTAAATCTTTTAATCAAAAATCAGTATTAGCGATTCCGTGCCGATTTGTTCGGCTGTTTTTCTACGAATACTTTTCGGAGGCACGATATACAAAAATGCACCGAGAGCTTTTGCCCTCGGTGCATTTAGCTGTGTACTCAGCGGACGTTCTTGTCGCGCTTTTTCTTCTCTTTTTCCTTTTTGCGCTCTTCCGCGCGGGCCTTTGCCTGAGCCTTCGCTTCGGCGGCAGCCTTGGCGGCGGCTTCCTTCGCGGTGTCGTTCGTCATGACCGACCATTTGGTCAGCTCCATCCGAACACGGTCCGCACTGGTCTCGATCACGATGTTGTTATCGTCAACATTGACGATCTTGCCGACAATACCGCCGATGGTGGTGATGCGGTCACCGACCTTCAGGCTTTCGCGCAGTGCCTCTTCTTCCTTCTTTTTCTTTCTGTCCGGACGGATCATAAAGAAGTAGAAGACTACGATCATACCCACAATGAGTATTAGAAATGTCCAATCGAAATTCAAGCTTAGCTCCTCCTGTTTTTGATGGTTTTAATTATAATCGTACAGTCCGTGGAATGCAAGCATTAAAATATGAATTTTGTGCAAATTACGTAGAATAACGCGAACGATCCGCCCCATTTTTCTTCCGCTCAGTCCTCGGCGGGGCTTCCGAGCCGTTCGGAATATTCCGCGCGGAACCGGGCGAAGCAGCCCTGATCCAGTGCGTCGCGGATGCGCTGGGTAAGCTTGTTGTAGAAATAGAGGTTGTGCATAACTGCCAGACGCATGGCCAGCATCTCTTCCGCCTTGAACAGGTGGCGGATATAGGCACGGGAGTATCTGCGGCAGACCGGGCAGTCGCAGGCCTCGTCCAGAGGACGCTCATCGCGTTCATACTTCGCGTTTTTGAGGTTGCGCGTGCCGCTCCATGTGAAAAGCTTTGCGTGGCGGGCATTCCGCGCAGGCATCACGCAGTCGAAAAAGTCCACGCCGCGCGCGACGCTTTCAATGATATTCGACGGCGTGCCCACTCCCATCAGATAGCGCGTTTTGTCCTTGGGCATGTACGGCTCGACGGCCTCGATGATCTCATACATCGTCTGCGTGCTCTCCCCTACCGCAAGTCCGCCGATCGCATAGCCCGGCAGATCAAGCTCTGCGATCTGCTTCATATTTTCGATGCGGATATCGGCATAAGTTCCGCCCTGATTGATGCCCCAGAGCATCTGCTGTGGGTTGACCGTATCCTCCATGCGATTGAGCCGCGCGTTTTCCTCCTTGCAGCGCTTGCACCAGCGATAGGTCCGCTCCGCCGATCGCTTGACGTAATCATAGGGCGCAGGATTCTCAACGCACTCGTCAAACGCCATGCAGATATCCGAGCCGAGATTCGACTGAATCTGCATACTTTCCTCCGGACCCATAAAGATCTTGTGTCCGTCCAGATGCGACGAAAAATACACGCCCTCTTCCTTGATCTTACGCAGACTCGCCAGCGAAAAAACCTGAAATCCGCCCGAGTCGGTCAGGATCGGTCCGTCCCACGTCATAAATTTATGCAGGCCGCCCATGTCGTGCACAAGCCGGTCGCCCGGACGAAGATGCAGATGATAGGTGTTGGAAAGCTCGACCTGACAGCCGATCCGTTTCAGATCCTCCGCGCTCAGTGCGCCCTTGATCGCACCCTGCGTGCCGACGTTCATAAATACCGGCGTCTGCACCGTGCCGTGTGCGCAGGTGAATACTCCGCGCCGCGCCGCGTCCTCGGTTTTTAGAAGTTGAAACACAGTTACCTCCGTTATTTCTGTTGCCGTTTTAATGTTTGCCCATTTGAGCCGTCAAGCCGACCGTCGGCAGGACAGCGCCCTCTGTGCGCAGCTTTCAAGGACGCCGTATGCGGCTCGCGGCGTTTGTGCCGTTATAAATTGGGGTCAGGCGCTCACGACCTGACCCCAACGAGACTGCTTGAGTTGATTATTCTTCCTCGTCCTTCTTGGCGTCCTCGATGATCTTAGCCTGGTTCATCTGCGGGACCTCCTCGTAACGGACGAACTTGAGGGAGTAGAAGCCGCGGCCCTGCGTCATGGAACGCAGGTCGATCGCGTAGCTGCTCATTTCGCCCATGGGGACCTCGGCCTCGACGACCTGCCAGCCGCGATTCTCCGCATCAGGGTTCATGCCCATCACGCGGCCGCGGCGCTTGTTGAGGTCACCGATGATATCGCCCATGTTTGCATCGGGGATAAAGACCTTCAGCTCGCCGATCGGCTCGAGCAGGGTCGGAGCGGCAGTGGGAAGACCTTCCTTATAAGCGATACCGGCAGCGGTCTGGAACGCCATATCGTTGGAGTCGACGGGGTGATAGGAGCCGAAGTACAGCGTAGACTTCAGGAACACAACGGGATAGCCCGCCAGAACGCCCTTGCCGATGCAGTTGCGCAGGCCCTTTTCAACGGAAGGAATGAAGTTCTTCGGCACGCAGCCGCCGACGGTCTCGTCGGCAAAGATCATATCCTCCTGCTCGGACTGCGGCTCAAAGCGAATGTAGACGTCGCCGAACTGGCCGTGGCCGCCGGACTGCTTCTTATGACGTCCGTGGATCTCGACCTTTTTCTTAATGGTCTCACGGTAGGCGATCTTCGCCGGGCGAAGCTCGGCCTCGACCTTATACTTGCTCAGCAGCTTTGCAATGATAACACTCAGGTGGATATCGCAGACGCCCGCGATGATCATTTCCTTGGTCTCCGGATCGTTGCCATAGGTGAAGGAAGCATCTTCCTCGTTCAGCTTGACCAGACCGGCAGCGACCTTGTCTTCCTGACCCTTCGTCTTGGCGTAAATGGCCATACGGTAGCACGGCTCGGCGTACTGCATCGGCTTGATCGTGACGACCTTGCCTGCCAGACCCAGCGTATCGCCGGTACGGACAGATGCAAGCTTAGTGAAAACGCCGATATCGCCGCAGCAAACCTTGGAGGTCTTGGTGTTGTCCTTGCCGCGCGGGAAGAAGGTGTTGCCGAGCTTTTCGTTGTCGCCGGTACGGGCGTTCACGACGGTCAGCGTGTCCTCGATATCACCGGAAATAACCTTAAAATAGGAGTTCTTGCCGTACTGGTCCGCAACGGTATTGAATACGAATGCCATCGGGCTGCCGGCGGGATCGAGCTTAAACTCGGATTCGTTGCCGTCTTCGTCGACGGCGGTCATGGGCTTGCCCTCAAGCGGAGACGGCGCATACTTCTTGAGGTTTTCCATCAGACGGACGGTGCCCAGTCCGCTCATGGAGCAGCCGCAGAAAACGGGCGTAACGGTGCGCTGTGCGATGCCGTCCTTGATGCCCTTGGCAAGCTCTTCGGGCGTGAAGGGCTCTTCCATGAAGAACTTTTCCATCAGAGCTTCGTCGGTCTCGGCGACCTGCTCGTTCAGCTCGGCCATATATTCTTCAATCTTATCCTGCGCATCGGCGGGAACGGGGATCTCCTTGCCGGATGCGTCGTACGCCTTCTTCTCGATCAGGTCGACCACGCCGACAGCCTGCTCGCCGCTGAGGATCGGGAAGGTAAAGGGGATCGCGGAGGCGCCGAAGGTGGAACGGATGGCGTCAAACGTGCCGAAGAAATTTGCGTGCTCTTCGTCAAGCTTGGAAATATAGAACATCGTGGGCAGGCCCGCGTCGGTCAGGGATTTCCAGCCCTTTTCGGTGCCGACGACGATGCCGGACTTGGCCGTCAGGCAGATAATGCCGGAATCGGCGACGCGCAGAGACTGCACGACCTCGGCCGCAAAATCGAAGTAGCCGGGGTTGTCCAGCACGTTGAGCTTACAGCCTGCGTACTCGACGGGAATGACAGAGGTCTTAATGGAATACTGGCGCTTCTTTTCCTCGTCGTCAAAGTCGGAAACGGTAGTGCCGTCAGCGCGCTTGCCCAGACGGGTGATGGCCTTGGTGAGGAAAAGCATACTTTCGCACAGGGCAGATTTGCCGTCGCCGCCGTGACCCAGCAGCGCGACATTGCGGATATCCTTCGCAGTGTACATATTGTAGAAAATCTCCTTTCTGTGCAGTCGGGAATGTGACTGCCGGCGGCATCTCGTATGTTGCCACAATTAGTTTTATTATACACGATGAAAAAAGAGAATGCAATGACTATTACAAGTTTTTCCGAAAAAATCAGGAATTTTTGGAAGATGTTCAAAAACGCATCAAAATAAAGGATATAAACGCGACGGAGAAATGCCAGAGAAGCTGAAACGCGCCGATGTGCAGCGGCGAAGCGGTGGAAGCGGCGTTCCACGCGATCAGCAATGCGCAGACGACAAAGCCTAGGATCCCGGCCGTCATGCTGAGAATAAGAGAAAACAGCGAGCAGATGCGCAGTGTGTGCCCGGCAGCGACCGTCGAGGCAAACGCGCCGAAGGTGTCCTTGGCGATCAGTCCGCCCTGCCGGATCTTTTCGTTCGGGTCGATCTCGGAGAGCCGGATGCGTTCGCTGAAGGCGGGATAGATGATCGTCTCGGTATTCAGCTCATATTTTGCGGCCAGCAGCTCCGGCGTAATCAAAAAGTCACGGGTAGCCAAAACAACGGAGAAATTATGGTTCAACAGTACGCTCCGCAGGCCCTTCCGTGTGGACGCACTCGGCTTATACTTTATGGCAAAGACGCCCGCCAGCTCGCCGTTGACGGAAACATAGACCGCCTGCCGCACCTTGGCGCCCTCCGGCATCTGCACGCCCATGCTCCGCATAAACGGCAGCGAACCGACCAGCACGGTATCGTTCAGGACCTCTGCACCGATCCCGCCGTCGTCATAAAAGCGGTAGGCCGTCACATGATAGCGCTTGCCGTACTGGGAATGCAGAAGCTGATCGAACACGGCGGCCAGCGGGCTTCCCGCGGCCTCCAGCGCCGAAAGCGCATAGGCGATCACGCGCGCGGGCTTTCCCGAGCCGTAGAGCTTCATTCCGTTGGAGGAAATATTGCTCAGCGGGAACAGGTCCTCGTCGCGGAGAATGATGCTGTGACGGCCGCCGAAAATAGTCGCGCCGTGCCATCCGCACAGTGCGCCGCCGAAAGAAGAGAGCCGTTTGGCAAGCGCCGAAAAGGGCCGATAATAGCTGAGCATCGCACCGCACGGGATCGCTCCCAGCAGGAGGAGCAGCCATGCCTCCACAAAGCCGACGCTGCGGTAGCGGCAGAGCAAATACGCAATCGCTGCCGAAAGCGGCAGAATCGCCGTGGCATAGATGCGCAAAATGCTCTGCGGGAATGCCTCGCGCAGAAAATGCTCCATAAAGTCCGGAACATTCGCGTTGCTGCGGCGCAGGCTGTCCGTGTCCTCGAAGAGCTGGGGCGAGTCGTAAATACCCATAGGGCTGTCAAAGCCGCAGACGGTGCGGAGCGTGTGATACTGCCCCGCGCTGTCGAGATAGATGGATTTTTGCAGAAAATAGCACACGATCACAACCACACAGCAATAGCTCTGCCCGCCCGTTTCGAGCAGCGGCAGGCTGTGCAGAACGGAGAGAACGCCTGCAATAATTATTAAGGTATAAAGGCTGATGCGCAGGTGAAACAGATCGCGCAGACCCCGCAGGAGCGTCTCCGGCGCCAAGAACACCGTCCACAGCAGCAGAGCGGCGGAGAGCCAGACGGAAAGTCCGGTCAGGTTCGGGAAAAAGTCAAGCCCGCGTCCGTCATAGAGCAGCAGAAGCACCGCCGCAAGAAGCACGGGTGCTTGGAGATAGAGGCGAAGCCTGATGGAGCCGAGGCCGTTTCGGCGAGCGGAAAGCACCTCTTTCGGCGACGGCGGAGCGTCCGGCGCTTTTTCCTCCTTGATCGCCACGACGTGAAGCTGTATGTCATCAGCCGGGTCGGCATGCGGCGTCTTGTCCGTTTGCTTTCCGATCTTTGCCAGCTTCATCGGGGCGTCGAGCTGTGGGTCCTTCGGTGAAACGCGGATCGGCTCAAAGACGGCAGTATCATCACCGACCCGTTTCGCCCGTTTTTTCGGCATATCGGGCACGAGCTTCATGTCGTCGTCCGACAGCTCGGGAGCATCGGACGCATTCTCGGTATCATCGGGCCGAGGCGCCGCTTCCGGATCATCCGTCTGCACGGTCGGCGCCGGAGCCGAGCCAAATTCGCGCAGGATATCTTCAAGCTGAAATTCCTCGGGCGACGTATTCAATTGTGACGGATCGTCTCGAAATTTCATAGCTTGCGCACCCTTGCAATATAGAATGGACCGTTTTATCCTCTCTGCCGCACGGCTTCATAGAGTAAGATCGCCGCCGAGGCGGAAGCATTCAGTGAGGAAATGCGCCCCTTCATCGGTATGCGGACCTTAAGGTCGCAGCTTTCGGCGACCAGACGGCTCATACCCGCGCCCTCATTGCCGATGACGATGGCCGAAGGGCCTTTCAGATCGGCATGATAGAGGTCGGCATCGCCGTCGGCGGCCGTGCCGTAGACCCATACGCCGCGCTGCTTCAGCTCACGGATCGCTGCGGTAATATTGGAAACGCGCGCAACGGGCATGTATTCCAGCGCACCGGCCGAGGCCTTACCGACGACGGCCGTCAGGCCGACACTGCGGCGCTTCGGAATAACGACACCGTGTGCCCCGGCACACTCGGCAGTACGGATGATCGCGCCGAGGTTATGCGGGTCGGAAAGCTCGTCGCAGAGCACGATCAGCGGCGCTTCCCCGCGCGATTCCGCCAGCGCCAGAATATCCTCAAGCGACGCGTATTCATGCGCGGCAACGGCGGCAATAATACCCTGATGCGCTCCGGTAGGACTCATATCGTTCAGCTTGCGGCGGTCGATGCGCACAACGACGGCCCCGGCGTCCTTCGCCATTGCGGCCAGTCGTCCGAGCGACTTGTCGGTATCGCCGTCGGCCAAATAGACCTTATTGATCGCACGGCCGCTGCGCAGTGCCTCCGTAACGGCGTTGCGGCCCTCGATCAGGCCCTCGTCTTCCGAATAATCGATCTCTTTTTTCATAAATTCTCCTCAAACAGAATTGATATTTCGATTTTTTCTCTCATGTATTATAGCAGAAAATCGGTCCGGAAACAACCGTAATTTCCCGAAAATCGCTTGAAGAATGATAATCTCGTCAGAATCGGCAGATACTACGAAACGGACCGTCCGCAAAACATGCCGTTTCTCTCGCGATCGCGCCGATCTATACCGGAAAAAATCCCGGTCAAATGAACGATTTTGATCGGGTTGTTAGTATTAACAGAAAATTTACACCGCGGACGGCATCCGGAATTGCGAAGCACGGAAAAATATGCTATGATATCACACAGCGAGCGGAAACGCTCGATTTCAGTGCATTATAACGGAAGGAGGCTGTGCAATGCCGAATCCAAACCAAAATAAACAGCCGGACAACAATAATAACCAAAAGTCGAAGTTTTCTCTGATCTTCATCCTGATCGCCGCGTTTGCCCTGACGATCTTCGGCAACCAGATCTTCCGCCTTCTTATGAACTCCCGGGAAAAGGAAGTTTCCTACGACGCTTTTCTCTCTGCCGTACAGGAGGATAAGGTCGAAAGCGCAAAGATCAGCTCGGATTCGATCGAGTTTACGTTAAAAAAGGAATATCAGAAAAACGGTGAAAAGAACTATTACACCGGCCTGCTCCCGATGGTCGAGCTGACGGAGCTGGTAAACACCATGCAGGAAAAGGGCGTCACGATCGAAAGCGTTGCGTCCGAGGATGCCACGACGTCCTTCCTGATTAACTGGGTGCTGATGCCTGCGCTCCTGTTTGCCGGTCTGCTGCTTCTGGCGCGTCTTTTCCTCAGCCGCTCGGGCGGCGGCGGTTTGGGCGGGATCGGCAGCATCGGCAAGAGCCGCGCCAAGGTCTATATGGAAAAGGAGACCGGCGTGACCTTCCGCGACGTCGCCGGGCAGGACGAGGCCAAGGAATCCCTTGCGGAGATCATCGATTTCCTGAACAATCCCCGCAAATATACCGCCATCGGCGCCAAGCTCCCGAAGGGTGCACTTCTCGTCGGCTCTCCCGGCACGGGCAAGACGCTGCTTGCCAAGGCCGTTGCAGGCGAAGCGCATGTCCCCTTCTTCAGCATTTCCGGTTCCGATTTTGTTGAAATGTTCGTCGGCGTCGGCGCAAGCCGTGTCCGCGATCTGTTTCAGGAGGCGTCTAAGGTCGCTCCCGCCATTATCTTCATCGATGAGATCGATGCGATCGGCCGCAGCCGCGACAGCAAGTTCGGCGGCAACGACGAACGCGAACAGACGCTCAACCAGCTTCTTGCCGAGATTGACGGCTTTGACTCCTCAAAGGGCGTCGTGATCCTCGCCGCGACGAACCGTCCCGAGATTCTGGACAAGGCGCTTCTCCGCGCGGGTCGTTTCGACCGACGCATTATTGTCGACCGTCCGAATCTGGAGGGCCGCTACCAGACGCTCGTCGTGCACACGCGCAATATCCGCATGGCCGAGGACGTCGATCTGCGGAAAATCGCACAGGCTACCGCCGGTGCGGTCGGCGCGGACCTTGCCAATCTGGTCAATGAGGCCGCCCTGCGCGCCGTGCGTCAGGGACGGCAGGCCGTCAACCAGCAGGACCTGCTGGCGTCCTTCGAGCTGGTCATTGCGGGTACCGAGAAGAAGGGCACCGTCCTGACCGACATCGAGAAGCGGATCATCGCCTACCACGAGGTCGGCCACGCTCTCGTCGCTGCCCTGCGCAAGCATTCCCAGCCCGTCTCCAAGATCACCATCGTCCCGCATACCTCCGGCGCGTTGGGCTATACCATGCAGATGCCCGAGGAGGAAAAATACCTCAACTCCAAGGAAGAGCTGATGGTAGAGCTGCAAACGCTGCTGGGCGGCCGCGCTGCGGAGCAGACGGTCTTCGGCATTCAGACGACCGGCGCCGCCAACGACATCCAGCGCGCGACGGAGCTTGCCCGCCGCATGGTGACGCAGTTCGGCATGAGCGACAAGATCGGTCTGATGTCGCTTGCGACCTCGCATAACGAATACCTCGACGGTCAGGCGTATGTGGACTGTGCGCAGACCACGGCGGCCGAGGCCGATGCCGAGGTGCAGAAGCTGCTGTCCGCGTGCTATGAACAGGCGAAGGAACTGCTGGCGGAAAACCGCGAGCTGCTTGACGAGATCTCGCTCTATCTGCTGCAAAAGGAAACGATCACCGGCGACGAACTGATGAAATATGTCAATGCACGCGAAAACAAGCGGCTTACCGCTCCCGAAGCTGACGCACCTGAAGGCGGCAATGACGCCGCTCAGGCAGAAAGCGCGGACCGCGCTGCGGCGGACGAAACGGCGGAAGCAAAGCCGGAGCATGACGGGACGTGAGCGGTATGGATTGGAAATCGATCAAAACGTTTTTCGCCTCGCTGACGGTTGAAAAGCTGCTCCCCTTCGTCCTGATCCTTGTCGGCGGTCTGCTGCTGGTCAAGCTGCTGATGAAGCTCTTTGACCGCGCCCTCCACCGCTCCAAGCTCGACCCGACGATGTTTACGATCGTCCGGACGATCATGCGCGTGCTTCTTATCGTCATCGTCCTGTTGATCGCCGCAAGCAGCCTCGGTATCGACGTGACCTCTCTGGTCGCCCTACTCAGCGTGGTATCTCTGGCAATCTCGCTGGCGGTGCAGAACACGCTTGCCAACGTGATCGGAAGCATCACACTGCTGGTCAATCGCCCCATGCACATCGGTGACTATGTGGAGATCGGCGCGGAAAGCGGCACCGTCGAGGAGATCGGCATGATCTATACGCGCATCGTCACGCCCGACGGCCGCCGCATCTACATTCCGAACAGCGACGCCGCCTCCGCGCGTATCTGCAATTACAGCGCCGAGGGCAAGCGCAGGATCGACCTTGCCGTGACCGCCTCGTATGCTGACGATACGCAGACGGTCAAGGATACGCTTCTCTCTCTTGCGGCGCATTCCCCCTGCCTTGCGGGAACGGCGCCCGAGGTATACGTCACCGGGCTTCTGGACAGCAGCGTGCAGTACACGCTGCGGCTGTGGGTCAGCGAAGCAGACTACTGGCCGACGCGCTACGCCTTGACCGAGGCTGTAAAGCGCGAATTTGACGCGGCGGGCATCTCCATCCCCTACCCGCAGATGGATGTACATTTAACAAAATAGTGTCAGACGATAAAGCGCCCTCTTATGCAGGAGAATCGGCCTGCATAAGAGGGCGCTCAGACTATCCGTCTTTTTCATTCATTTTTTGGCTTTTACGTTTTAGTGTCCGCGTATGGACAAACATCATAAAAAAGCTGACGGAAAGCAGTGCGCAGGAACACCAAATAGCCCGATAGCCGAGCAATTCGGTGACATAGCTTCCGACTCCCGCACCGACGGCAAATATGCCGATCACGCTGAAATAGGTCAGTGCCTTTTTCAATATCGTTCTGTCCCGTTTATAGAAATAAGCGCAAAGCGCCTCCATGCCGCTGCGAAGATTGCCGATGCACATCGTACTGGCATAAGCATGTCCGTGGACCTTGTGGAACGTCTGCACCTGAAGGGCACAGACAAAGGAGACAAGTGCGTTGGCAACACCATTCCATTCCTTTCCGAGGAAGCCAACGGCAAACAAGAGCGGAATTTCGACAAGCAGGATGATTTGTCTCCAATGGATCTTTTCACAATGTCGATAGCGAAAATGCACGATTTCCGCGACCGCCGTGCCGAGCAAAAAGGCCAGCACAGGGATCAGATACCGCAGCACCGCAGGCCATTCGCCGGAGATCATGTGCGAACTCATCAGGACAATATTTCCCGTCTGTGCGTTGGCAAATACGCCGTCGCGCGCACAATAGGTATACGCATCCTGAAAGCCGCCGGACAGGATAATGCAGATCGCCGTCCGCAGCGTATCAGACATCTGGAAGTGTTCATCGTGGTGCATAAAGACCTCACACGGAAGAAAATACGTTTTGAATCGTCGCTTCGGCGGCGGAGAGGATCGCATCCGTTCCGTCCCCCAGCGCCGCGCGGAGATAGGCATACTCGTCGCAGGCGGCCTGCCCGTGACAGACGCGGTACGCGCCCGCGTCGCTTCCCAGTCCGATGCTGCCGCCGTTTGCGGCCGCAAAGGCGATCTTCTTCTGCTGCTCCGACAGCAGCGCCTTCAAGACCGCATCCGGGAAGCGGCCGCTTCCCATCAGATTTCCGATCGTGGAAAGCGTCGGCACCCACACCGTTCGGCTCTTTGCCATTTGCAACAGCACCGCCTCGCTCAGGTACGCGCCGTGCTCCACAGATTCCGCGCCCGCCGAAACCGCTGCCGCAACCGCGCTGTCGCCGTTGGCGTGGACCATGACGGCAAAGCCCGCGTCATGCGCCGCGTCGACCATGGAAACGATCTCCTCCGGCGAAAGGCCTTCTTCCGTCAGTGTCTCCGCTTTTGAAAAATCGATCAGCCCGGAGATCATCAGTTTGACAAAGTCGCCCTTTTCGGCACGGACCGCATCCAGCAGCCGCCGATAATCGTCGAAGGTATCGAAGCCGCGCCCGATAAACGCGCCGTAATGACCGTTTTTGTGGATCGGGAATGCCGGTGAGCGATAATCGATCCCGTACTCCCCCGCCAGCTCCCGCGCACGAAGCCCGACACCCCAAGCGTCACCGCCGTCGCGCAGAAAGCGGATGTCCCGGCTTCGGTAGTCTTCCAAGCGCTCCCGGATGAGGCGGTCGTTCGGCCCGCTGCGGTGCGCATCGATGGCTGCGCGGTAGTACACGCCGTCAAGGAGCATGTGAATGTGCAGATCGCCGAGCATTTCCTTCCCTCCGTCTTTACAGATGGAGCACACGCTCCTTGATCTCCTGCGTACGGCCCTGATTCCAGAACTGTGTACCGATATAGCCGCAGGTGCGGCGGGCAACGTTCATCTTGCTCTGGTCGGTGTTGCCGCAGTTCGGGCACGTCCACACGAGCTTACCCTCCTGCTCAACGACCTCGATCTCGCCGTCGTAGCCGCAGACCTGACAGTAGTCGGACTTCGTATTCAGCTCGGCGTACATGATGTTGTCATAGATGAACTTCATGACCTCCAGAACCGCGTCGATATTGTTCTGCATGTCCGGGACCTCGACATAGCTGATCGCGCCGCCGGGCGAAAGCGCCTGGAACTGCGCCTCAAAGGCCAGCTTGTCGAAGGCGTTGATATGCTCGGTCACATGGATATGGTACGAGTTTGTAATATAGCTCTTATCCGTCACGCCCGGAATGATGCCGAAGCGCTTTTGCAGGCACTTGGCAAATTTATAGGTCGTAGACTCCAGCGGCGTTCCGTAAAGGCTGAAATCCATATTGTTTTCGGCCTTCCACTTGGCGCAAGCGGCGTTCATATAGCGCATGACGTCCAGCGCGAACGGCGTGGCGGACGGGTCGGTATGGGACTTTCCGGTCATATACTTGACGCACTCATAAAGGCCCGCATAGCCCAGCGAGATGGTGGAATAGCCGCCGTAGAGCAGCTTGTCGATCGGTTCGCCCTTTTCCAGCCGGGCCAGAGCGCCGTATTGCCAGAGGATCGGCGCGGCGTCGGAAAGCGTGCCCTTCAGGCGGTTGTGACGGCACATCAGCGCCTGATAGCACAGGTCGAGGCGCTCGTCGAAAATGTGCCAGAATTTCTCCATATCCCGCCCGGAGGAAAGCGCGACGTCGACCAGATTGATGGTCACGACGCCCTGATTAAAGCGGCCGTAATATTTCGGCTTGCCGTTTTCGTCGACATAGGGCGTCAGGAAGCTGCGGCAGCCCATGCAGGTGTAGCAGTGGCCCTCGCCGTTTTTATCGACCTTCAGCTCCAGCATTTTCTTCTCGGAAATATAATCCGGGACCATGCGCCGCGCCGTGCACTGCGCCGCGAGCTTGGTCAGATAATAATACTTGGAGTCCGGGTGGATGTTCTCCTCCTCGAGCACATAGATGAGCTTGGGGAACGCGGGCGTGATCCAGATGCCCTTCTCGTTCTTGACGCCCTGATAGCGCTGACGGAGCGTTTCTTCAATGATGATCGCAAGATCGTGCTTTTCCTGTTCGTTACGCGCCTCACCAAGATACATGAAGACCGTGATGAACGGCGCCTGTCCGTTCGTGGTCATCAGGGTAACGACCTGATACTGAATGGTCTGGACGCCGCGCTGGATCTCCTCGCGCAGACGCTCTTCGACGATCTGCGTGATCTTCTCCTCCCCGGCATCCACGCCAAGCTCCGCGATCTCGCGCTCGACCGCCTTGCGGATCTTTTTGCGGCTGACGTCCACGAACGGCGCAAGATGCGTCAGGCTGATGGACTGCCCGCCGTACTGATTGGACGCAACCTGTGCAATGATCTGCGTGGCGATATTACAGGCGGTAGAAAAAGAGTGCGGCTTTTCGATCAGCGTGCCGGAAATGACCGTGCCGTTTTGCAGCATGTCCTCCAGATTGACCAGATCGCAGTTGTGCATGTGCTGGGCATAATAATCTGCGTCGTGGAAATGGATGATCCCGGCCTCGTGCGCTTCAACGATCTCCTGCGGCAGCAGGATGCGGCGGGTGATGTCCTTGGAGACCTCGCCTGCCATATAGTCGCGCTGCACGGCGTTGATGGTCGGGTTCTTGTTCGCGTTCTCCTGCTTGACCTCCTCGTTGTTGCATTCGATAAGGCTGAGGATGCGGTCGTCGGTGGTATTGCTCTGGCGGATGAGCGTGCGGGTATAGCGATAGGTGATATAGTGCTTGGCGACCTCGAATGCGCCGTGCGCCATGATCTGATCCTCCACGAGGTCCTGAATCTCCTCGACGGAGAGACTGCGGTTCATTTCCTCGCAGCGGATGGCGACGCTTTGTGCGATACGCTCGATCTGAAGCGGCGTCATGCGCACCGCTTCCTCCACGGCGGAATTGGCCTTGGAGATCGCCGTTTTGATCTTCTGTATGTCGAAATCGGCCTCCGCGCCGTTTCTTTTAATGATCTTCATATTGTTTCCTCCGTATTGCCCGTCTTGGGTCATATCTTTTCGCTCTGATATTATACAACATCTTGTGGTAATTGCAAGAGGGCTACCACAATATTTTCCTATTTTTGCAGCAATTGTAAAATTTGCTCTATTTTGTACCGAAGACTTTCTTTTTCACGACAAATATACTATAATAAACAAATAATAATCGACATCGGCCCGGTTCGGAACGTCCGAACCGCAGCGGGATATTAAAAAGCTTCCATTCGACACGGCTGTTTTGCCGCGCTTATCGGGGCTTTCAAAAATACTATCGAGGAAAACTATGAAGCGAATTGCCAGTATTCAGGATCTTTCCTGTATCGGAAAATGTTCACAGGGGATCGCGCTGCCCGTGCTCTCCGCCATGGGCATGGAATGCGCCGCCCTGCCTACCGCGCTGCTCTCGGCGCACACCGCCTTCCCCGGCTTTGTCAGCTATGACCTGACGTCCATGTTTTCGCCCATGATCGAGCATTGGCGAAAATTAAATCTGAAATTCGACGCGATTTACACGGGATATCTCGGTTCGGAAGAGCAGATCGCCCTTGTCGGCGATTTTTTCCGAGACTTTGCCGACGGAACGACGCTGCGGTTTGTCGACCCGGTCATGGCCGACCACGGCAAACTGTATGCGGGCTTTTCCGACAGCTTTCCGGAGGCCATGCGGCAGCTATGCTCCCGAGCCGACGTTTTGACCCCGAACGTCACGGAGGCCTGCCTGCTCACGGGCTTGGAATACCGTGAGCGGCACGACGAGCCTTATATACGCAGGCTGCTGGAAGCGTTGCTCTCCTGCGGCGTGAAGCTCGCCGTGCTCACGGGCCTGCGCACGGACGAAACCCACGCCGGCGCCGCCGCCATGACGCAGG
Source organism: uncultured Oscillospiraceae bacterium (assembly GCA_934630495.1). GTDB lineage: Bacteria > Bacillota > Clostridia > Oscillospirales > Oscillospiraceae > JAZOXB01. The sequence continues at coordinate 7,506 of CAKTVW010000038.1, read as the reverse complement.
ATGGCGCTTATCGGCTCTATCGGACGGACTATATCCCCGAGGTCTTTCACGGGACAGGCGATTTATTTGCCTCCGTCTGCGTCGGCGCGCTGACACTCGGCCGCGCCCCGTTCGACGCCGTCGGCTTGGCCGTCGACGAGGTCATGCGCGCTCTGCGGGCGACGATGCGCGACCCGTCGCGCCGCTGGTACGGCGTCAACTTCGAGGAGACCCTTCCCGCACTCATATCAGCGTTTTCTGACAACACCACGCCAAAGGAGGTCACTTTATGAAAAGCCGACTGCTGAAGAGCCGCGCCGAACGGGCGCTTCCGCTGTTTCTTTCCTTTTTGCTGCCGTTCTTGATCGCCGGGCTGGCCTTTGCCATTTCCGGGCTGTACCCGTTCGGTGACAGACAGATCTTCGTCAACGACGGCTGGCATCAGTACTATCCGTTTCTCGTCGCCTTCCGCAGTAAGCTCCTGAACGGCGGCTCACTGCAATACGACTGGACTGTCGGCATGGGCTCGAACTATCTTTCGATCTTTGCCTACTATCTTTCCAGCCCGCTGTATCTGCTCTCCGCGCTTGTTCCGCTGCGCTGGCTGCGCGAGTTTTACGCTCTGATGACAGTCCTCAAGCTTGGGCTTGCAGGCCTGTTCTTCGGCGTCTACCTCCGGCTTGTATACCGCAAAAACGATCTGACGATCCCGTTTTTCTCGATCCTCTATGCTCTGTGCGCGTGGGCGGGCGGTTACTACTGGAACATCATCTGGCTCGACGCGTTCGCGCTGCTTCCCTTGCTGATCGCGGGCACGGTGGCGCTTCTGCGCGACGGCCGCTTCCGACTGTATATCCTTGCGCTGGCGCTGACGCTGTGGTGCAACTATTATGTCGGCTTCTTCTGCTGCATTTTCGTGCTTCTGAGCTTCTGCGGCTACTGCATCTGCTGCTGGAGCGGCATCCGCAACTTCCTGCGCCGCTTTGTCCGCATCGGCGTCTGCACGCTGACCGGCGCGGGGATCGCCGCCGTACTGCTCATTCCGACGCTGGCGGCAATGCAGGGAACGTATTCCTCCGCCGCGAAGGAATTTAGTCCGCTCGCGCTGAATATTGCCGAAAATGCCTCCGGGTTAACGACGGAAACGCGCGGGATCGGCACGGTGCTGAAGGAAGAAACCCTGCCCGGCATTCTGGAGGCCCTGCAAAAAATACTCGGCAACGCTCTCCCGGCCAATAAGGTCACCAGCATGAGCGGACTTCCCAATATCTACTGCGGCTTCGGCACGCTGGTGCTGGCAATCGCTTTCTGCTGCAACAGAAAAATCCGTCTGCGGGAAAAGCTGTTTCAGGTCGGTCTGCTGGTATTTCTCCTGCTGAGCTTTGTTTTCCGCATTCTGGACTATATCTGGCACGGCTTCCACTTCCCCAACATGCTCCCCTACCGCTTCAGCTTCCTGTTCAGCTTTGTTCTGATCTCGATGGCATATCGCTTCTTCACCCAAATAGACGGCTTTAAAAAATGGCATTTGGCCATCATCGTGCCCGTCTCGCTTTTGCTGCTTGTCAACGGCTATTTTGCGCCGGATTGCCGTATTTACTCGGTGATCGCCGCCGCAGTCGCGCTGGTCGGCGTCGCCGCCGCGCTCCTGATCCGTGCGCCGCAGGGCATTCGGCGTTCCGTCTCGACGTTCCTGTTCTGTCTGCTGTTTCTGGGTGAAATGGGCTTGGGCTTCGGCCTTGCGGTCAGCAATGTCGGAACGACCTCCCGTTCGGCATATCCGCTGCAAAACAGCGACATGCAGTCGTTGATACAATATATGAACGAGCACGACTCCGATTTGTTCTGGCGCGCGGAAACGACCGGCCCCTATACGCTCAATGAAGCCGCGCTCAACGGCTACAACGGCGTCAGCGTATTCACCTCCTCGGCAAACGTCAACTTTAACCGCTTCTCCGGTTCGCTCGGACTTGCCTCGTGGCCCGGCAGCAACCGCTACGTCTACTACGAGTCCTCGCCGTTTACAAACACCCTCTGCGGCATCAAATACCTGTTTGACCGCACAGGCAATCAGTACGACACGGATTACACCACGCCGGTCGCCGAGTCGGGGAATGTCAAGCTCCTGCGCAGCAGCACCTATATCGCGCCGGGCTTTATGACTGATGCGGCACTCGGAGATTTTCTTGCGGACAAGGGCGTTTATAATCCCATTCGCGAACAGGAATCCATGTTCACCCTCGCCACGGGCATCGACGCGCCGCTCTACACCCATATCCGGCACAGCGATCTCTCCTGCTCCGACAACAGCACCCTGATCGCCACCGGTACAAGCGGAACGCAGTACAGCTACACGCTTCCAGACGATCCATCCGACGAAAAGCTGAGGATCAGCTACACGCTTCCGCAGGACGGTGTCTACTGCGCAACGACCAACACGACCTGTACGAAAAAGGTTTCCGTATACTGCAATGACACGCTTCTCTTCTCGCGCGATCTGAAGGTCCGTTCGCTCTTCACGCTTGGTCATCTCAACGAGGGCGACCGCGTCACCTTTGAATATTCCGATCTGGAGCACAAGGGCACAGTCGTGTCCCTCGATCTCGCCGTTCAGAACAACGATGTGTTCGACGAAGGCTTTGCGCTGCTGGCGGACGAGCCGCTGGTCCTGACAAAATGGTCGGATACGCAAATCAACGGTACGATCGAGGTCAAGCAGGACGACCTTTTCTACACCTCCATCCCCTACGAACGCGGCTGGCGCGTCATCGTCGATGGGCGGGAGATCTCCGTTTGCGAAGGATATGACCCCAAGCTGGAATCCGTCAAGCTTTCCGATTCGGTGATCTGCTTCCCGCTCAGCAAGGGCAGTCACACGATCGAGCTGCGCTTTACGGCGCCGGGCTTGAAGGTGGGCGCGATCATTTCAGGCATCAGCCTTGCCGTGTTCGCGGCGCTGCTGATCCTGCTTCGTAAAAAGCCCGTGATCCTGCCTGAGCTTCCGTATCGCAGTAAGCGGAGCACGGAAACTGTTGAAGCCGTCGGCGCGTCGGAAGCGTTGGAGACCGACACGACTTCGGATGACACGGCACAGTCGAACGGAGCCTCGGATGACATACCGTCCGATGCCTCAACGGTGAGTGAAGCGGAACTTGAGCGCATTCTGGCGGAATTTCGTCAAACCGATGTTCCTGTCGACGATGACGTCGAATCGGAACAGGACGCCGACAAACCGGCCGAAAAACCGGAATAAGAATTATTATATTATTATATATGTATTGCCCGTCTGCGAAGTATCGCAGACGGGCTTTTGCTGTACGAGGCCTTATGCGGCGGCCATCGCCCGTTTTGCGCGGCGGCCGCACAGAAAGCGCTTATCCGGCCGAACGGTTTACTTTTGCCATTCAACATCTTAAATTGCATAAGCTTTCATTTCGGAGATTTCCTATTCGTTCTAATTCGCATTACTCTACCGCCTTTGTAGGATTTTCTAAACATGCGCCGCTGAATTTATGAAAATATATACAAAATTTTTCGTGCAAAAACGTGGAAACAGTGCTAAAATATACATCAGTGTAGAGGGACGTTCTCGGAAAGCGCAGTCGTCCCGACATAAAAAATCAAAAAAGGAGCGAAATCAATGAAACTGTATGCAAAAAGGTTCACCGCAGTGCTGCTTGCATTGGCGCTGTGTCTGAGCCTGTTCCCGCTGACGGCAGCGGCGGAATCGGATGCCGTTTCCATCACCAGCCTCAGCGAGATCACAGACCTGAGCGGCAGCTATAAGCTGACGGCTGATCTGACGGTAACCGAGCCGTTCGGCTCACAGGCTGAGCCGTTCAACGGTACGCTGGACGGCGACGGTCATACCGTGACCATCGACATCCCCGCCGGCTCCGCAAACACCGGCATGTTTGCCTATCTCGGAAGCAGTGCGGTCGTAAAAAACTTTGTCGTTGATTCGGCAAACGTTACCAGCACAGCCTCCGCTACGGGCGCGATCGCGGGCACATCGAAGGGCACGATCTCCGATATCCGCGTGCAAAGCCTGACGGTCAACGGCATGGAGAAAACCGGCGGTCTTGTCGGCGTTCTGGAATCCGGTGCCGTGCTTACGCGCTGCTGTGTGGATAGCGGTACCGTGAAAAAGGGTTCGACCTCCGATACCGGCTTCGGCGGTCTCGTCGGCGAAAGCTCCGGCGCTGTGAGCCTTTGCTCCGCAAACGTCACGCTCGATCACTCGGAGGCCCGTCCGAATTACGACTATACAGGCGGCATTGTCGGCAGAAACCAGTACGGCTCGTCGATCGCCGACAGCTATTTCACCGGCTCCTTCAGCGAAGGCTCCAACAAGAGTTATAAGATCGGCGGTATTGCCGGTGATAACAGCAGCGGTAAGATCACCAACTGCCATTTCTGCGGTACTCTGGTGTCCTCGGCAAGCAGCCAAGGCCCGATCGCATATAACGGCACCGTGACGAACTGCTATTATCTGGACACCGCGTATACCTCCTCCACCGGCTACGGCACCAAAAAGACCGCAGATGAATTTGCCGCTTTGGCGGGGACGCTGGGCGACGTCTGGGAAAACGGCACGGACGGCTATCCCGTCCTGATCTGGCAGACTTGGAAATATTCCAACACGGCGATCAAATATACGGTAGAAACTTATCTTGAAACTGTCGACGGCGACGGATATGCGCTTTCCTCCACCGCCGAAAAGAAGGCCGAGCCGGGCGAGGCAGTCTCGGTCGAGGCCTCCGCGATCGAGGGCTTTACCTTCGACGCCGAGAACGAAAACAATGTCACAAGCGGCGAAGCCTCTGCCGACCTCGTTCTTAAACTCTACTACACCAGAAACAGCTACACCCTGACGTGGGCCACCGGCGATTATGCCATTGCAAGCGCCGACGATGCCTATACGCACGGCTCTGTCAAGTACGGCGCACAGATCGTTTATCCGGAGGTTGCGCTCACCGGCATGAGCGTAAAATGGGACAAGAGCCTTGAGACCATGCCCGCAGAGGATACGACCGTTACCGCCTCCTATGCGCCTTCCATTTACAACGTCACTTGGAACGCCAACGGCGGCAAGCTGGAAAAGTCCGACGGCTGGGGCGGCACGAGCTATGTTGAGACGCTCACATGGTCCGGCTACGGCTCCTCCGGCGGCGCGATCTTCGGTCAGACCTTCGGCAAATATAAGTGGAACGAAAACTCCACTTCCACCTCCAACCGCTCGCTTCCCGTCCCGACGCATGACACGTTGGTCTTTGACGGCTGGTATACGACCGCCGAGGGCGGCGAACCGCTCACGGCTGATACGGAAGTCACCGTACCGGCGGACGGCAGCTTCACCTTCTATGCGCATTGGATCGAGGGCTGGACGGTCACGTTCGACCCGAACGGCGGCAGCGTTTCGCCCAAGACCGCTTTGGTACGCAAGGGCGGCACGCTCGGCTCGTCCATTCCGACACCTAGCCGCTCCGGTTATGATTTTGTCGGCTGGTACAACGGCGAGGACAAGCTCGAGGCTGATACCGTGATCGATGCCGACGCGACCTATACCGCACAGTGGACGCCGAAGACCTACACCGTCAGCTTCAATGCCAACGGCGGCGAGGGCACGATGGAGGCACAGACGTTTACATACGGTGTTGCACAGCAGATCAGCAAAAACCTGTTCACCCGCACGGGCTACCGCTTCGTCGGCTGGGCGACATGGAGCAGCGCGACCTCCGCAAGCTACACCGACGAGCAGGAATACACCATCGGCGCTTATAATCAGACCTTCTACGCCGTCTGGGAAGAGGTTCGTTATGACCTGACCGTTACGGTCACTCCCGCAGACGCCACGATCGTTCTGAAGGACGCAAGCGGCAATGTGCAGACCGCGACGGACGGCGTTTATAACCTCCGCGAAGGGACCTACACCTACACCGTCAGCGCTTACGGCTACGAGACCGCGACCGGCGAGATCGTTCTGACGGAAAACACCACGTTCCCCATTGCGCTGGTCAAGCTCCCCTCTTATACCGTCAGCTTTGCGGTCACTAAGCCCGAAGGGACCGGCGACGTGCAGATCACAGTTACCGATGCCGACGGGAAGGTAATGGCCGCCTCCGAGGACGGTACTTACGACCTGATCGCGGACAGCTATCACTATCTTGTCAAGGCCCAGGGTGCAACCAAAGCAGCCGCAGACTTTACTGTCGAAGACAAAGCGCTGCGTTTTGAAATCACCCTTGCGCTCCGCACGGGCTGGGACGGCGAAACCGTCACCGAGCCGCACCAGATCACCGCTGACGAAGCCGTCGGCGACTACGAAGGCATGACCGGCTGGTACCTCATTGAAAACGGCGAGGAGCTGGCATGGATTGCCAATAAGGTCAATAACGTCAGCGGCGGCTATAACGCCAATGTCATTCTGGCCAAGGACATCGACCTCGGCGGCGAGCTTTGGACCCCGATGGGCAATTCCTATAACTACTGCTTCGCCGGAACATTCGACGGCGCAGGCCATACCATTAAGAACCTCTACTGCGAAGGCACGACCTATCAGGGCCTGTTTGGCTACTCCAAGGGCACGATCCGCAACCTGACCGTCTCCGGCACCGTAACGCTCACGCTGTCCGGTACAGGCGGCTACGAAGCCAATGCCGGCGGCATCGTTGCCTACCAGAACAACGGCCGCATTGAAAACTGCGCCTCCTATGTAACGGTTACCAACCTCCACGGCAGCGGCCGTACCGGCGGCATCGCCGCATACGCCAACAACTCGACGATCGTCTCCTCGTTCAATGCGGGCACGCTGACCAGCGGCATCTCCGTAGCAGGTATCGTCGGCTACTGCGGCGGTTCCTCTACAATTTCCGACTGCTATAATATCGGCACGCTGATCGGCGGCGACAACATCGTGGAAACCAGCTATACATTCGGGCAGATCGCGGGCATCGTCAGCACGCTCAGCGACTACTCCTCTTCCACGATCTCCAACTGCTATCATGCAGGTACGATCAAGCAGACCGATAAATACAGCCGTATCGGCGCGATCGCCTCGGCGCGCGGCGCTGCAAGCTTCAACAATTGCTACTACCTCGAGGCGGACGGCATAAAGGCGATCGGCAACGGCCTGACCGACGGCTGCACGGCAGTCGACGCGGAAACGCTCGCGTCGGCCCACATGCCCGCCGATCTGAGCGAAGCCTTTAAGCAGGACACCGGCTGCGGCGGCACCTATCCGATCCTGACATGGCAGACGCTCCGCGAGCACAGCTTCACGAGTGCCGCTTCCGACGTGATTGCCAAGGAAGCGACCTGCACGGAAGCAGCCTCCTACTATGTCAAGTGCGACAACTGCGACACCGTCAGCACCACGCTGACCGTGACCGTCGGTGAGGCTCTCGGCCACAGCGACTATCAGTACACGGACAACGGCGACGGAACGCACAAGGTCACCTGCGGCGTCTGCTCTGCAGTCATCACCGCCTCCGAGGCCCACGTCTATGTCGAAGGCACCTGCCCCTG
>CAKTVW010000037.1 GCA_934630495.1 uncultured Oscillospiraceae bacterium | reverse complement strand
CAGTACTCCCCGACACGACCTAATTATTTGCGTTTTTGTCTCTGCCCCAACTATTGACAGAGAGCCCTTTTATTATAGAACCATCATATAAACCCGCAGGTTGCGGCACGAGGCTCGAAAGCCTCATGCCGCAACCTGCGGGTTTTATAGCGCATCGGCGCTGCGAATTTTTCGTGAATTATTTCATTGCCATTCTGACGGGAAGCGGACTTTTTCCGTCTGTGGGCATTTTTGATTGTCTACGAAGCAGACATGGGTGATGGTGCTCTTGCCGAAGTGACCACAAAAATCCTCCATGGCGGCTCGGCGTTTCTCAATTGCCGTACAGTGCTCGCATCGTCTCGAGCTTCGCAAAGAGATATGCCTAACCTTTGCTGCATCCGGATACGCACACTTTCAGACCGCAGGGGCCGCAAAACGGGTCATTATCCGTCCTTACGCCAGACCGTTTTATTCACGATTCCCGTGTAGCTCTGGATCAGTCCGGCGACCTTCATGGACACGTTCTCGGCGGTATAATCGGGCACGGGCGCGCCAAAGTCGCCGTTTTGCAGCATACCGACCGCCAGATCAATAGACTGCAAAAGCTGCTCGGTATGGATCCCCGCCAGAACAAAGCAGCCCTTATCCATGGCCTCCGGGCGCTCGGTCGATGTGCGGATGCACACCGCCGGGAAGGGCTTTCCAATGGAGAGATAAAAGCTCGACTCCTCCGGAAGCGTGCCGCTGTCGGACACCACACAGAAGGCATTCATTTGCAGGCAGTTGTAATCGTGGAAGCCCAGCGGCTTGTGGGCAATGACCCGCCGATCCAGCTCAAAGCCGCTTTGTTCCAGCCGTTTTCGGCTTCTCGGGTGGCAGGAGTACAGCACAGGCATGTCATATTGCTCCGCCATGGCGTTCACCGCCGTAAAGAGGGCGCGGAAATTCTCCTCCGTGTCAATATTTTCCTCCCGATGAGCGGAGAGCAAAATATACTTTCCCTTTTCCAGCCCGAGTCGGGCGTGAATGTCGCTGGCCTCGATCTGCGGCAGATTCCGATGCAGCACCTCGGCCATCGGACTGCCCACCACGAACGTGCGTTCCTTCGGGACGCCTGCGGCGTTCAGATAGCGCCTTGCGTGCTCGGAATAGCAGAGATTTACGTCGGAGGTCACGTCCACGATGCGGCGGTTCGTCTCCTCCGGAAGGCACTCGTCAAAGCAGCGGTTTCCCGCCTCCATGTGAAAGATGGGAATGTGCAGCCGCTTGGCGGCAATGACGGACAGGCAGGAATTGGTATCGCCCAGCACCAGCACGGCGTCCGGCTTGACCTCCTGCATGAGGGCATAGCTCTTGGCAATGATCGAGCCGATGGTCTCTCCGAGGTTTGCACCGGCCGCGTCCAGATAGTAGTCCGGGGCGCGGAGGCTCAAATCTTCAAAGAACACCTGATTCAGCTCGTAGTCGTAGTTCTGGCCGGTGTGGACGAGAATTTGCCGAAAATAGCGGTCACAGCACCGGATAGTCGCAGAAAGGCGGATGATCTCCGGCCGCGTGCCGAGGATCGTCATCAGCTTGAGTTTTCCCATTTCAGACCTCCTCAAAAAACGTGTCCGGGTGCTGCGGGTCGAAGCGCTCGTTGGCCCACATCAGCGTCACCAGATCGTCGGTATCGCTGAGATTCTTGATGCTGTGGGTATAGCCCGGCAGCATGTGGACGGCCTCGATCTTCTCTCCGCTGACCTCGAAGTCCAGGACCTCGTTCGAGTCCAACCGCCGCTCACGGATCAGGCCGTGTCCGGCCACGACGATGAAAAATTCCCACTTGCTGTTATGCCAATGCTGCCCCTTGGTCACGCCGGGCTTTGTGATATTGACGGAGAACTGGCCGCAGTTCTCCGTTTTCAGCAGCTCCGTGAAGCTGCCGCGGGCATCAATGTTCATCTTCAGCGGAAACGCCGTCTTTTCCGGCGGCAAATAGGACAGATAGGTCGAATAGAGCTTTTTCGCGAAGCTGCCCTCCGGGATCTCCGGCAGCAGAAGCGTCTCCGGCTGTGCGCGGAACGTGCGCAGCAGCTCAACGATCCTGCCCAGCGTCACGCGGTGCGTCACAGGCACGCGGCAAAATTCCTCGCCCGAGACCGGCGTCAGCCCGTTATAATTGCAGCGGTACGCCCGACCGGCCAAGGCGGCCAGCAGCTCCGCAACCAGATCGTCAATATAGACCAGCTCCAGCTCCGTCGTCGGGTCGTTGACCGTAATCGGCAGATCGTTGGCGATATTGTGGCAGAAGGTGGCCACGGCGGAATTGTAATTCGGGCGGCACCATTTGCCGAATACGTTGGGAAAGCGGTAGATCAGCGCTTCCGCGCCGGTCTCGGCGGCATAGGCCCGTAACCGCTCTTCGCAGGCAAGCTTCGCCCTGCCGTATTCGCTCCCCGCGTAGCGCCCGACAAGGGAGGCCTGCGCAGAGCTTGCCAGCATCACGGGGCAGCGGTTCCCCGCCTTTTGCAGGGCGGCAAGCAGCGTCTCCAGAGAGCCGACATTGCCGGGGAGGTATTCCTCCGCCGTCTTCGGGCGGTTTACGCCCGCCAAATGGAACACAAAGTCCGCCGAAGCGGCGTAAACGTTGAGCTGCTCCGGGGAGCTGTCCGAGTCGTACCCGTAAATTTCCCGGATGACCGGCTCCGGATGGGCGCGATTCTTTCCGTCGCGGATAGCCTTCAGCGCCGCCGTCAGGTTTTTCCCCACGAAGCCGCACGCGCCGGTAACAAGAATGTTCATCAGCAGCTCCCTCCAAACAGCTTCAGCTTCAAGAGCAGTTGTTTCATTTCCTCCACATTCAGTCGGTGCGTATTGTGGGAAGTATACTGCTCGATCTTGCCAAACTCCGGGTTGCCTTTACTGAAATAGTTGTCGTAGTTCAGGTCGCGATTGTCTGCGGGGATCCGGAAAAAGCCCGGCAGGTCCTCGGCGCGGAGCATTTCCTCCGCCGTGACCAACACCTCAAACAGCTTTTCTCCGTGACGGGTGCCGATATTCGTCACGCCGACGTCGGACTGCTTCAGCTCAAGCACCGCCTGTGCCAAGGTCTCAATGGTCGCGGCGGGCGCCTTCTGCACGAACAGATCGCCCTGCTCGCCGTGCTCGAACGCATACAGCACAAGGTCTACGGCATCCTCGAGCGTCATCATAAAACGAGTCATCTCCGGATTGGTGACCGTCAGGGGCTTGCCGTCTTGAATCTGCTCGCAAAACAGCGGAATGACCGAGCCGCGCGAGGCCATGACGTTTCCGTAGCGGGTAAGGCACAGCACGGGGTCGCCGGACAGCAGCTGACGGGAGCGCGCGATCACATTCTTCTCCATCACGGCCTTGGTCATGCCCATTGCATTGATCGGGTATGCCGCCTTGTCCGTGGACAGGAATATCGCTTTCTTTACATTGTTTGCGACGCAGGCGGAGACGACATTGTCCGAGCCGATCACATTCGTCTTGACCGCCTCCATCGGGTAGAACTCGCACGACGGCACCTGCTTCAGAGCGGCGGCATGGAACACATAGTCCACGCCCCGAAAAGCCGGAGCTATGGAGTTGTAATCGCGCACGTCGCCTATGTAGAACTTTATCTTCTCCGCAAAACGGGGATATGCAAGCTGATAGCTGTGTCGCATATCGTCCTGCTTCTTCTCGTCACGGGAGAGTATGCGGATCTCTCCGATCTCGGTCGTCAAAAAGCGATCCAGCACGGCGTTGCCGAAAGAGCCTGTCCCGCCGGTGATGAGGAGTATTTTATCCTTAAATTTACCCATACTATGCAACTCCCTTTACGCCGCAAAATCAGTTGTTGATCACGAAATTATCATCCTCGATCAAATGCTGCAAAATAACGTTGACGTCTTCCTGCATGGCACTCGCTTCGTTTGAAGTCACCTCGTAATCCACGACATAGATCGGCGTGTCTTTGTAGGTGCCGAGCAAATAGCCGTTTTCCGTTTCCGTAAACACCAAGTCAAACAAGCTTTCCTTGCCGTATGTGAAGCTGACCTTGGTATCGCTTACCTTGACCGTGACCTCGTCCTGCCACTTGGCCGGATAGTAGAGCGTCGTGACCGAGGTTTCAATGGCGAATACGTCGCTGCTTTCCTTGACGACCACCTCGCCTGCCGCGAAGTCATAATCTTCCATTAAATGCTGCAAAATAACGTTGACATCTTCCTGCATGGAAACGGCTTTATCGCCGCTTACATCGTAGTCTTCTATCGTGATAACGATATTTTCATCCCCGCACACCGTCCCAAGCACATTTCCTTGATCCGGGCAGTTAAAAAAGAGTGTAAAAAGCTTCTCGTGATCGAAGCTGAACGCAGCGGTGTTTGCATCGACATCGACCGAGACCAGCTCCTGCCAGCGCAGGGGGTATTGTAATTTCAGTCCTGCGGCCTCGATTACAAAGGTGGCGTTTTCATCTTCTAAGCTTGCATTCTTACTCTCGCCGGTGGGCGTCGTGACCGAACCGTCCTCTTTTTGCGTCCCGCATCCGACAAGAAATACGAGAAGCATGAGTCCGAGTACAACAGGAAAGAACTTTTTCATTACTGTATTCTCCTTCAAAATTTCTGCGCTGAGTGTTTTTGTTGTTTGACAGGATATTCCACTTTGTCGGAAGACAAGCTTTATGCGCGCTTGATCCACGGCTGATATGCCAGTTTCATATCTTCCGTAAATAATCCCAAATACGTCTTTCCGTACGCGCCGCCCAGTTCCTCGCGGACGGTCTCGTCATTCCATTCTTCGTCTGAGAGCGCCGTATGCGGTCTCAGTATGGAAACCGCTTTTTGCAGGGCACGAAATCTTCTTTTCAGCGCCATGATCTGAACCGGATTTAGCAGGTCCTTCGTCGCTTGACAGAGCTTGTCAAAATTATTTGTCGACAGAATTTTAACGACCTTTTCGTCAATATACGGCCTGTTAAGTGAATCGCGTAAGATATACGGCGAACAATTCATATACGATTCAAACGATGCGTTTCCGAGTCCGAAGGACATCGGGGAGTCGTTATCAAAAGCGCAGATCGACTCTGCTTTATTTCCGCTCATGACGACCGTATAATTACCGGGTCTGTGGTCCTTTTCATAGCATAGCGCATCCAGAAAATTCAGATTATTCAATGCATGTTGAAGCCTCGGCGTGACGGCGCTTCTTCTTTTCTGCGCCGATTCCCGTTCTAATATGATCCCCGGCGCGGCTTCCATGATCGTGCCGAACAGCTTTCTGCCGTCCGATATATTCAGAACGGCAAATTCCGTGCCCGGGACCAGCTCCGACAGGCCGAATAGATCTGCGATCCGTTTGGTTGCAATTTGCCTGACCGCATTATAGGTCTGGTATGCGCCTGTTCTGATCCCGAAATTTAGCTTGTATGCATATAACTCGCCCCAAACAAATTGCGCAAAGTCCCGCAGGCGGTCGTTTAACTCGGCATCATCATTTGTGATCCCGATCAGTTCCGACGGTCCGCCCATGCAAAACCTATACACGCCGGACGTGACGTCATTCGTCATCCCCATATTCACGAATTTTGAAAAATTCTTTCTTTGCGCCAATGATCTTTCTACGATCTCTCTGTCTTTTGGCAGTTCCCCGGAGCAATAGTACTCGTCGATCAACGTCTGCACATATTCGTGTATTTCGGTGTGGCGCCTGCATTGGCGGAAAAAAAGTGTTTTTCCTTCGTACGATATTCTCAGAATATTGTTGCTCGTTGCCGTCAAGACCGTAATATCTTCGGGGCGGCAAGTGATCGGCGTCGCTTCCGCGGGAAGTGCGTGAAATGTTTTCGGGCGTCCCGGATATTTATAATAAAGGGCCTTCAGCTTTTCCTTTATGTAACTTTTAACTAGCATCATTTCTCCGTGTTGATCGAATCCTCTTGGAATACGATATGATTTGATATAAAATCGGATTTTTCGACAGTGCCGAAACCCCGATGTATGCCAAAATACCGAGCACGATTTTCAGAACCAAGCTGAGAAAAACGCCGCACGGGATATAGGAGCAAAGGAAGACGAGCGCGACCATACCGATCGTTGGGATCAAGCCGATAAAAGCATCCTTGAATTGCTCCGAATACCGATAATCCATTCTCTTTTTACAAACGACGCCGATCGCAATTTGAAGCAGCAGGCTGCTGACAAATCCGCTGAGGACCATGACCCATGCCGGAAACGGTATGGACGCAAAGAGCAGAATGATCGATAAAACGATACCGCTCACATGAAGCTTCATAGAGATGGAGCTTTCGCCAAGGGCTTCAAACGCGGTCGTTTTGACATTCAGGGGGGCTAACAGCTGCGTAAAGCACACGATTTGGAGATACGGCACACAGGCGAGCCATTTATCCGTTAACAGCACCTTGACCAGCGGCTCGGCAACGATGGCCATGCCGACCATCATCGGCGTACAAAGATACATCATGATGCGCACATAGTTTCTCAGCGCATTGACCAGCGCCTGCTTGTCGTCCTGAAGCTTGGACAAGGACGTGAACGCAACGGAGGTCAGCGAACCGTCCACGACCGTCATTGCCGTGGAGGGAAACTGAAAGCCCTTGTTAAAGTAGCCGAGGGTGTCGGTCGTGTACACCTTTCCGATCGTCAAGGTCCGAATATTATAAAACAGCTTTCTCGTAACTCTTACGGCAAGAATTTTTGAGCTGAAGGAAAGCGCATCTTTTACTAAGGAATGAGAGTAATATAGGGAAGGCTTCCACCTTGACGCCAGCATCTTTCCGATACCGGAGGCAAGATAACCGGACAGGGCGGAAAAAACGATCGCCCAGACGCCGAAGCCTGTATACGCCATGACCAATCCGACGCCTATCTGGACGATCGCCCCGATCAATTCGCAGATGAAAAGCGTTTTGAATTTCATTTCCCTTATCAGTAACGCGTCCTGAATAGAGCAAAGGGAAGCGATCACGATACGCAATCCCTGAACACGCAGTACCGCAGTGAGGATCGCTTCATCGTAAAACCGCGAAATAAGCGGGGCGGCTAAAAACAAAAGTAAATAAACGAAAAAAGAAAGAACGGCATTTGCGAAAAAAACAGAAGACAGCAGTTTTTGACTTAATTCGCTCTTCTGGATCACCGACGAGGAAAAGCTGGTCTCGATGATTGTGTTTGCCAGAGTCATAAACACCGTGGTGATTGCTACGATTCCAAAGTCCGCAGGGTCCAAGATTCGGGCAAGCACGATTTGAATAATAAACGTCGAGCCTAGTGTACATACGGACTGCACGGTTTTCCACAGGAAAGAGCTGATGGATTTTTGCGTCAAATTTTCGTTCATGCAAGATACACCCGATATAATTTCACGAAATTTCTGATAATTTTTTGAGGATGCGGCCCGTCAAAACAAAGGCCAGCGTATAGGCGATGCCGCTCATAAGGTCGCCGCGCAGGAGGAAAAACATCTGAAACACAAGAAAATAATAGGGGGAAAAAACATTTTCCGAATCGCAGTGGTTGTTCCGGTAGAGGCTGTCTGTTCTTTCGGAAAACAGTCCGAGGAGAAAGCCAAACAACGCGACGCCGACTAAGCCGAGGTTGATATATCCCTCGGCGACAAGCGGACAGGATACATTGGAAAAATAGTCGTTTCCAAATTCATTTCTGATTAAAACGGAACCGCTTCCCACAGGCTTTGAGGGCCAGATGCTTCGCGGTACGAAGAAGAGCAATGCGCCGAGCGCCTGGATGCCCCAAGTGCATCCCTCTTTTTTCACATACCGTAGGCCGGATACCAGCATTCTGTAGGCGTCATAGTCCGCATTGGTATAGGTCGAAAATACGCCGTCTCCGAAAACGGACGAGAACTTGTCGAAAGAAAGCTCTCTTCTGAAGGTATTGAAGGCCGGGAATGCGATAAACAGCGCAACTACAAAGAGCCAAAAAAAGCGATCCTTTTTCTTGATCTGCGGAAAAGCTACAACGGCAATTGTCCCGTAGATCGTCGCCATCTTGTATCTCGGTATGGCCGTCGGGAAAAAGCAGATCAAAATACACAAAGACAGGACAATAAAACGAAACGGATTCTCCGTCTTATTGCGTACCTTCTGCGCCGATTCTGCCGTCACATAGGCCATGAAGGCCGGAATTACGGATTCTACAATGAGTCTTACGGTAGTATTTGACCCCGAATAAAAAACCTTTGTCGCGTCGTTTCGGGAGGCGACGATCCCGCGCAGTCCCGCCTTAAACACCGCGTAGAATGCGAGCAGGCAGCAGATCAGCGTCAGCGCTATGGCCAGCCGGTTTGAAAACTGCAAATTCGATGTCAAGAAGTCGGCCTTTTCATTTTTCCATGCATTTTTCAGCATGGCTCTTTTGGCCGTATACTGTCCGAGCAGATAGAGCAGGACAAACAGGAAAATAACGGCGTTTGCCTGCACGATCTCTGTCTCGCTGACCTTTCCGTTCCACGGGAATTTGTTTGATAAAAACTGGATCAGGGGCGCAAAGAACATAAAGAAGTACATAAATATCCAAAATATCAGTTCAATGGAAATTGCACTTTTCTGCCTTGCATGCACGATACCCAGAGCAAAGAGCAACGCATTTACATAGAAAGAGAGTATGCAAATAATACTTTTTCCTGTCGGGTCGAAAACCCCGAGCGGTATTACGGATAAAATGACGAAGAAATCGACAACGATCATACTTCGGATGATCCCGTCTCTTTGTGTCCGTAACAGTTTCTTGGTCATGTTCATATTTTGCATTACCCTCAGATGCTTCGTCTCTCTAAAAGAATAAACCGTTTAATACTGATTCTTGATTAAAAGATTTAATCAAGAATCCCGTGTGCTACGCACACTCGCATCGTGCGAAAGCACGCTGCGCCGTCTCATGCAGAATCTGACGCGCCCTTGGCGCTATAAAAAGCTTTTCAAGCTTTTTAACAGATTCTAGTATAATATAGGACAAGTGCGCCCGAGCGCGCCGGGCGCACTTGCCTTTAGGAGTTATTAGTTGTTGTCAAAAATGAGCTTGCCGTCCGCGCCGAAGTTATAAGTCCCGGCGGGAAGCAGACCGTTCGTCTTGCCCGCATTGACATAGAATGTGCCGACCTGTACCACGCCGTTTCCGTGGATGTAGTAGTAGTCCTCGCCGACCTTGATGAGGCCGAGATTTACCTGCATCACGCCGTCAACGTAGTATCTTCCGTCAACAAAACCGTTCTTGATCTGGAGCTTGCCGTCCGCGCCGAAGGTATAGGTCCCGGCGGGAAGCAGGCCGTTCGTCTTGCCCGCGTTGACGTAGAATGTGCCAACCTGTACGGCACCGTTTCCGTGGATGTAGTAGTAGTCCTCGCCGACCTTGATGAGGCCGAGATTTACCTGCATCACACCGTCAACGTAGTATCTTCCGTCAACAAAGCCATTCTTGAGCTGGAGCTTGCCGTCCGCGCCGAAAATATAGATTCCGGCAGGAAGCAGGCCGTTTGCCTTGCCTGCATTGACGTAGAATGTGCCGACCTGTACCACGCCGTTTCCGTGGATGTAGTAGTAGTCCTCGCCGACCTTGATGAGGCCGAGATTTACCTGCATCACGCCGTCAATGTAGTATCTGCCGTCGATCACGCCGTTCTTGAGCTGGAGCTTGCCGTCCGCGCCGAAGGTATAGGTCCCGGCGGGAAGCAGGCCGTTCGTCTTGCCTGCGCTGATATAAATGACGCCGGTCTCTACCGCACCGCTTCCGTGGACGTAATAGTAATCGCTGCCGACCTTGACCAAGCCGTTATTCGCGCACAGAACTCCGTTGACAATGTATCTCAGCGCGCCATCCAGAGTTATGATCTGCGGCTCCTTGCTGATCGTCTGCTGAACGCCGTTTTCGTCGAACAGATAGAGTGCCTTTTGGTCGGAGGCATATTGCTTGCAGTAAATGTAGCCCTTGCAGATATTACCGTTCTTGTCAAAGCCGTACATCGTGCCGTCGATCTCCTGAAGCTTCAGTCCATAGACGGAATAATAGTACTGCGGGCCGACATAGTACCGCAGGTAGGCGGCGCTTTCCTTATCGGTTCCCTGTCCCTTTTCATTGACATAGAACCACTGGCCCTTGGTAATGGCACCGGTCTCACCGAAATGATACACTCTTCCGGAAATGCCGAAGTCGCCCGTGTACGGCGTATAGTCGTTTCTCATGCAATACCAAGCGCCGTCATCGGCCTGGACCCACTTGTTTTTGATCAGCTCGCCGTCTACGGCGTAGTATGTTTTACCGTTCATCGTGAACAGGCCCGAGCGTACATAGATATCGCCGCAGTTCGTACATGCAAATCTTCCGTCGGTGATCTCGTAGCTGTGACCCGTTGCGGGGATGGTCGTGCCCCAGTCGACGACGGAGCTGCAGACCTCGCAGAAGGTCCTGTCGGTGTAGCCCGCTTCGGTGCAAGCCGCAGCCTTGTTCTCAATGGCATTTGCGGTGTGGATATGGCCGCCGTTCCAAGCGTTATAATAGGCCTTGCCTTCGGCGGTGGAGATCATATCCTTCGCCATCTTGTACATCTCGGTATCTACCTGAGGGCCTTCGCCGGAGAAGGTATCGGTGGTACCGTCAAGGAAGGTGACGAGGCCGCGATCGATCTCCATGCTGATGTCGATGGGCCAGAACTCCTTCATGGACTTGAACTGCGCATAGGTGTAGGCAGTCGATCCCTTCTTTGTGCCGCTCTCATAGACATAGCCCATCTTCAGCTCCCATGTACGGATGGGCAGGGACGCCAGCACACCCTCGCCGGTATCGGCATTGCTGCCGGTGCGGGTGACGGTGATCGTTGCGATATTCTCGTCATCCTGAATGGAATAGGTCGCCTCGAAGCCGGACGCCACGATCATATGGTCCAGCTCCCAATGGCTCATGTTGTTCAGGTCGATATCGACCGTGACGGACTGTACCTTTTCCATATCCGTTGCCACGATATCGGCATACCAGACAGAGCCGAGCAGGATCTTGTCCAGAGAGGGATCGCGCGCTACGACCTTCACGGTAGACTTGCCGGAGTTTGCCTGCACGTTGATCGTGCGGATCACAGAGGCGTAGTTGCCCTGATTGTCGCAGATAGAGAACTTGACATGATGCAGGCCGTCGGCCAAGACCGCGTCAACAATGGAGAACACGCCGTCCTTGAAGGTGCAGGCAGTTTCCACGCCGTCGATATAGGCCTTTGCCGTGGTGCTGTCAAGACCGGTGTAGTTATTCTTCTTCATGTTGTCTGCGACCTTTGCGCCGAAGCTGATCGTGCTGTCGGCGACCGTCTGGCCGTTCAGCGCGACGGCATCGGACATAGAGCCGGTGGCATAGGTCACACTGCTGAATACCGGAGCCTCGCGATCGGCTACCGCGTCGGAATAGTCCACGGTGATATCATCGACGTACATGACATAACGGCCGTTATAGGACTTGTGCTGGTTGTAATAGTAGTCATAGGCGGCGCCGTCACGGTCCGAAATATAGAACTGAACCATATAGTAGTCAATCAAATCCAAACCCTTGTATTTGCTCAGGTCGATGGACAGATAGTGCCAGCCGGGTTCCTGATACTGGTTCACAAAGCCGGTCGTGGAAGCGACACCGTCGCTCAAGGTGTTTGTGATCGAATCGTTTGCGCGGACATACTCGCCCGCATCGTTCAGAACCAGAGGATATACCACATAACGGATCCATGTGGAAACATCCTCATCGGAGATATAGATCCACATGCCCAGCTTTGTAGCATTTTCATATTTCTTTTCTTCACCCATATAGTGAAGGGCGGTCATCATATAGCCGGACTCCAGAGAATTGCCGTAGTTGATATCCAGCGCCATAGCGCCGTTGCCGCTGTGGACCTTGCCGGTCTCTGCGGTCACGGGATAGACCTTTCCCTCGGGAAGCACATAGTTGTATTGCACATAGCTGAGTTCAAACATGCTGGTATCGCCGTCTTCAAAGTCGAAGATCACCTCGGAGCCCATGCCGAGTCTGATAACGGCGGTCGCGGTGACGTCCGTGCCGACGATGGTCGCGGTGATATCGCTGTCGGTCACGCTGCCGTCTCCGGCGGTGAAGTCGAAGCCGTCGATCGTGCCGATGGCGTCATTTTCCAGCGCAAACGAGATGTCGGACGCCTTGATCTTGACTTCATTCAAGCCATACGTCGCCGTAACGGCCAGCGTGACAGTCGTGTTAAAGGGAGCGGTTATCTCCGTGCTCTTGAATTCCAGCTTTTCGGGAATGACTGCGTGGACCGTGACATTGCCGACCTCGCTGCCGTTGTGCATTGCGCTCAGGACGACGTCGCCTTCGGCGGAAGCGGTCAGCACGCCGTTTTCGTATGTACCGTTGGTGACGGAATAGGTGATATCAGCGGGGATCTCCGCAGATGTACCGGCGGAGGATACGCCCGCCACGGTGATCGCGGTAGAGGTGCCCGGCGTCACATATTCGTCGGCAGCAGCCATCGCAACGTGGTCGAACACGTTAGACGGTGTCGCCGTCGAGGCGACGATCAGGCCGGAGGAGATGGAACGTTCGGAGCCGTCGCTCGGGGTATTGATGATCCTGAAGGAATCTTCACCCTCCGGCTTGCAGCCGTAGGTCATCGAGCCGCCGCCGTCAAGATGTCCTGCATACACGCAGCCGAGATCAAGCATGACCTGCGCCTGCTCCAGCAGGGTCAGGCCTGCAGACGTCGGCTCGTTGTTGCCGTCGGCGGAAAGGAGGATGACCTTGCCGTCGGCCGTAATGCCGATCGTCTGACGGGGATATTTCTGCGTGCTGGCCTGATCGTCCGCAGAAAGCACGATATTGCCGCCGTAAACCAGCATCTTGTAGATGCCGATCGCTTCCTGGATATTGCCCTTATCCGCTTCGTATTCGCCGGAATTACCGATCTTGACCGAGCCGTCCTTCATGACTGCAAAATAGGCCGAGCGTTCTCCGCCGGTCACATCGTTGCCGTTCATGACAAACACGCCCGAGGGCTTGCCGGTCGTCATGTTATAGTAGGACGCGTTGATGCCGACGACGACCGTGCCGTTGTAATATTCGTCACCGGCAGCAGCCTTTTCATTGAAAGCAGTGACCTGTTCGGTCAGCTTCGTCATACCATAGCTGGAGTTATCCATGTCCTTATAGGACGTGAAAATCTTGACCGTTTCGACCGTGGGATCAACGGTCGCGACAAACATTTTGACCTGCTTGCCATCCTTGTCATAGACGGTGTAGAGGTCCTGCGCAACGCCGTCTGCAAGCCGCGACTGCTTGTCGACGACCACAGATAACTGCGACTGCGTAAAGCTTGCTGCCGCAAATGCGGTGACCGGGATCAGGCTGAGCACCATGACCGCACACAGAAGCAGCGACAGGAATCGCATTGAACGTGTTTTTTCCATTTCGTTTCTCCTTTTTCATGTTATTTTGGGTTTACGAGGTCAAGCTTTATATGGCATCACCAACCTTTGGCAGCTATGTTATATCTGACTGCCGTTATTTTTTCAGTGTTTCCTTGATCCTTCCAGTTGTTCATATAGTGCTAAGTACGCTTTGTATTCATTTTCTAATGCAAAGCGGGAATTGTCATTCTGAAAGAAAGCCTTCCCCTTCTCTGCAATCAGTTCGACCGCCTTAGAAAGCTCGTTAACGTTTCCGTATTGGACGGTAATTCCGTTGCGTCCTACGATCTCGGAGACTGCGGTCGTGTCAAATGCGGCCACGGGCGTTTCGCAGGAGATCGCCTCTGCGGTGGTCATTCCCATGGTCTCCTCAGAGCTTGCGTTCACATAGACGTCCGCTGCGCTGTACCACGCCGCAAGCTCCCGCAGGTCATCCGTTCTCTGTATTCCGACAATATCCGGCGGAAGCGTCCCTTTTTGCTTGCGCGTAAGCCCGATCAGAACGACTGCCCAGTCGGAGCCGAGCAGCTTAGAGAGCCGGACCATATACGCCAAGCCCTTGCGCTCATCCCATATATTTGCAATGCCTAAGGCAATTTTTTTGTTCTGCAGCCCATATCTGCTTTTTATATCGCCGGGCGTGTTGCGGAACACCGCGCGGTCAATCCCGTTGTAGATCGTCCGTACCGGCCGCTTTCCGAGAAACGACTGCCGCACTTGATCTGCCAGCCATTCGGAGGGCGTGACCAGCGTAAGATCGTCCGGCAGGTCAAACAGCGCTTTTTTCTTTTGATAATTCGCCGCCGACCGATCCATGAGAAGAGACCCCGGATAGCTTTTCTTCAAGCTGCAATGATGGCAGCCGTCCTTCCATTTTTGGCAGCCGACCGCATCATAGTGAACGCAATGACCGGTGAACGCCCAGCAATCATGCAAGGTCCACACAACGGGTTTGTTTGCTTCTTTCAGATAGGAAAACAGTATCTCGATATTGATGTAGTAGCCATGCAGATTATGCAAATGAATGACATCGGGATCATACGCCTCAATTTTCTCGATCAGCAGCTTGGTCGCATGCTTACTGCCGAAGCCGACGCTGTCAAAAAGCCGTGCCTGTGCGCCATGGACGTAAACATCCGACTTGCCGCCGATTTTTACGGCATATTTTCGGTACTGCTCCGGCACGGCGCGTCGACCGTACGCAATCAGGCAATCATGACCGTCCGCCTCTAGGCGTTCGGCAAGGTCGGTGCATATCCTTCCGGTGCTCCCCGTCCCGCATACGGTATTTATCATAAAAATCTTCATTCAGATCGTACCAACGTTTCTTCTTTTAAGTAAAAAGCAAACAGATCACCCGGCTGTAAGCAATTCCTTATCCATAAGCGCGGCTTCCAGCCGATCCATGAACTTCTGACGGCTGAAATTGCGCTCATAATATGCTCTGGCGTTATATCCCAATTGGAGCTTGTCCGGGTATTGCAGGAATTTCAGCACCGCATCCGCTAAGCCCTGCGGGTCCTCCGCATTTGCACAGAAACCGCAGGCCGCTTCTTCGATGACATGAGATATTTCGCCGTTCGCGGCGCCTATGATCGGCTTTCCTGCCGCCATGTATGTCTGCGCCTTTCGCGGAAGCGTCAGCGACACAAAAGGATCGTCAAACATGGTCAGCAACATTGCGTCGGCCATGGCAAAATACCGAGGCATCTCGGTCTGATCCTTCCGCCCGTGGAAAATGACGTTCGCAAGGCCCATTTCAGCCGCCGCTTTTTTGCAGAAATCGAGCTTTGAGCCTTCACCGACAATGTGCCACCGAAGCTCCTTGCAGCCTTCCAGAATTTTTGCCGCCCGAAGGATCGTCGGAATGCTTTGCGCGGAGCCGACGTTCCCGGCAAACATCAGGTCCACGGTATCCTTCTCGGCAGGCGGAGAAGCTTCAAAAGCCAGATCCGAATATTGCGGATGATAGCTGATCCTATCTGCGGGGATTTGGAAATTGTCTTCCAAATATCCTCGGAACGATTCCGAGGAGATCAGTATTTTATCGGCTCCGCAATAAATTCGTCTTGATATCCGCTCAAAAACTTTGTAGATCGGCGAGCCGTCCTTGACGCCTCCGGCCATCAAGCTTGCGGGCCACAGGTCCATGCAGTAAAGCACCACCTTTTTATGATGCTTTTTCCCGTAGGCCAGCGCACCGCCGGACATTGTGATCGGCGAGGTCTGATTTGCGAAGACCACGTCAAATTCTTCTTTTATGTGCCGTACATAGAGCACCGAAGAAACAGCAAAGCTCAGGTAATTCAGGAAGCGGAAAAACAAATTATTTCTTCTTCCGATCGTAAAGGTCCTGTGTATGCTTACTCCGTTACGCACTTGGTTCCTGTTTTTCCCGTTCCGATAGCCCGGATAAATTTTCCCGAGCGGGTAATTGGGGATGTCCGTTACCACCTGCACTTGGTGCCCGCGTTTCACCAATTCTTCGCACACATCGGCCAAAGGATACGGCTCCGGCCAGTAGTGTTGACATACTACGAGTATTTTCATCTCTCAAAATCTTCCTTGAATCCAGCACTCTGCATTTTTTCAAAAACTTCGTTCGCATATCCAACAGGGCAGCCAAACGACAAGCTCGAGTTTCATGCTACCGTGTCTCATATGCCTCGGAATAGGCATACTTATATCCGTACTTGCCCCCGTATTTATACTTGTAGGCATTCTTCACGGATTTCATATTCAGGTCGTTGAGCACCGTGCCGCACAGATTCCCCCCCACGCGGCGTACCGCGTCGACGGCCTCGTTCAGCTCGTCAGCCGTCGTATCGCCGGACTTAACAACAAGCACCACACCGTCAACATAGGTCGAAACGATCTGCGCGTCCGCGACCGTATTGATCGGCGGCGTGTCGATAATAATATAGTCATAAACCTTCGCGCTTTCTTCCACGAAGCGCTTCATGCGCTCGGACGAAAGCTGTTCGGAGGGATTCGGCGGGATGGTGCCGGTACAGGCGATCCAGAGCGGCAGGCCTTTTACCTTTTCCAGCTCCAGCTTCGATATTCTTGCAAGAAAGTCGCACAGGCCGGTGGGCTTGCCCACCTTCCAGAGGCGGCGCTGGGTCGGCTTGCGCATATCCGCGTCGATCAGGAGCACCTTTTTGCCCAGCATCGCATAGCTGATGGCAATGTTTGCCGCAGTCAGGCTCTTGCCCTCAGACGGCTTTGCGCTGGTGACGGCAAAGCTCGTGCAGGCGCGCTTCTTATCCGCCGTCATGCACAGCATCAGGTTGGTACGCAGCTTGACATAGGCTTCCTTGATCGCAAACGGAGACTCGTTGGTCAGCAGACGTTTTCTGCTGGCGCGAACGGCTTCAATCGTTGCCTGCAGGCTTTTTTTCTTTTTCGCCATTGTTCGCTGCACCTCCCTCCACCAGCTCCCAGCCGGTATTATCATTTGTCGCGTCGATATCCGGTATCTGACCGAGAACGGTCACCCCGGCGGTCTTTTCAATGTCCTCCGGCAGATAGATGGTCGTATTGGCCATCATTCGCAGAACAATGGCGATCGAAGCCAGCATCATGCCGACGATAAATCCGATCGCGCTGTCAAATACGGTCTTGGGCGCGGATTTTTCCGTCGGCACCTCCGGCCGATCCACGACCTCGACGCCGCCGGCCTTGGTGATACGAACGATTTCTGTAGGCGCGACTCTTGCAAAGGAATTGGCAATTTTACAGGCAAGCACCGGGTCGGTCGATGTCACCACGACCTCCAGAAGCTGTGTATCCGACACAACGGAAACATTCACCATGCTGCCGAGTTCCTTTCTGGACAGCGTGGTCTCCGCGCTCAGATCGTCCAGAACGGAGTCCAAAACGGAATTGCTCGCCAGGATCTTTGAATAGGTCGTAGCAAGGCTCTCCGCCGCTTGAAGGTCACTGTTATTGATCGTCCCGTGCGAAGAATTGTCCGTGCTGTTATAAACGTAAAAGCTCACTCGTGATTCATAAGTCGGTGTTATGAAAAATGTTACCGCTGCATAAACGCCTGCGGCAACGATAGCTCCCGCAATCAGCAGCCAATAAATCTTTGACAGCAGGAACTTTGTAATATCCCATAGTGTTAGGTCTGCTCCCCCGGAGGAAGCGTAAGGTTTCTTGTTTTCGTTCATATTTTGGGTTCGTCCTCCAAACGCATCTTTCTTTATCCGGCGCCACCGCCGCACAAAACGGCGCGGACTGTCTTTCTGCTGCATGCCGGTCCATCCGGATCGGCCGCTTTCTATATAATAATATAGTATTCTTTTCTTTCGGCTTTTTCGGAGAATATCTGCCGCAAAGGGAAAGCCAAATTGTCGTTAACAAATCGTTTTTATTATAGCATATTGCACATCAGAATGCAATTGCTTCAATCGGGAAATAGAAAAAAGTGCGGCATTTTATCATCGCACGGCAATATCGGTCGAAGCATACCACTGTCGGTTAACCTTATGGAGTCTCCCGCCTGAAGGATTGCAGCAAGCCGGCATTTATTTGTTCTGCTTCGTTAGTTTTCTTGCTGTTCCATCCAATAGACCGAATCATTTCTATCATTTCAACCCAGTCGTTTTCAGCGGTGGCAGTATTGTTTTATTCATGCCACCAAGCATGGCCCGCAAGGCTCTTTTTCCTCCCATAAGCGATTTGCTTGATTTCTATAACATAAAAAATCCACCGTAATTCTCTGAATTACGGTGGACTTGTGCATAGGGGCATAGACGCCGATACAATTTGACTTTTCTATTCCAAGGGTGTGCAAGGGAGTGCAGACCGATTATCAGGGGGTGCAAAGCCCGAAAAAGCCCGAATTATCGGCATTTTTTCGTTAGATTGCAGAAGTAAACTCGCTCCCGCTGTTGACCGAATCGTACCGTAGGCAGGAGCATATTTGGTGCCTCTGCGTCATCGGCACCTGCCGCTTTGGACCCAAAAAACAAGGGCAAAAACAAAGTCACACTTTGCGTTTTCGGATTAAAAAAGCGGGCCAAAATGCGGAGTGTGACTATTCAAATATGAGAGAAGACCTCCCCGCATTCCAAGAGAAAACGGAGCGGCCATTCTATATATTATACCGTGATGCGGATGCCGGACTGAAAGATGAAAGACAACTTTTCGGTTGGCATGATCTCCACCCGGTCGAGCGTGCGTATCATCAGCGAGAAGTCGAATTCTTCCAGTCTGCCCGTCGTTTCCAGTAGGTCTATCATCTCCTCTGCACGGTAGGCTGTCAGCGGTTTTTCCAAGGTAGCAGCGGTATTCTGCAAAGACGGGAGGTACCGCTGCTTCTTGCTGACGATCAAGTTCCAAGCCTGCACAAAGGCTTTCGGGAAACGCTCTGTGCGGATCTTTACATCCGTGCAGAGAAACGGCCTCGATTTCGGCTTTTTGTAGGTTGCTCGATAGGCGGCAAGTTCCGGAGTCGGATTGTAGTTGTACCCCGCTTTGTGCGGCGGGACATAGATCATGCCGGGAATCTCCGCTGCGGTGTGATCTCTCCAACTTATGCACCGGTGATAGGCTGTCAGCTGCCGTCCCTCAGAATGAGAGGAATACTGCGGACATTGCTTGCCGCAGGTTCCGCAGAATACCAAGCTGCGGAAAGGGAGCGTCTCGACCGGCGGCTTGCTGCCCCCTTGATGCCGTTTACGTATTTCCTGCGCGGCAAGCCACTGCTTTTTCTCGATAATCGCCGGAATACAGTCCTCCACCAGGAATTGAGGGATCTCGCCGCAGTTGACTACTGTTTTGTGTGAGATCGGGTCGGGAATAAAAGTCTTTTGAAACAGGCAGTCTCCGCAGTATTTTTCATTGCTCAAGATGCCGATGACCGTTCGAGAGTACCAGGTTGCGTTTTTCCTCGTGGGAACTCCGTCAGCCGTTAACCCAGCAATGATTTCATCGTAGTTCTTTCCGTCCAAAAACTCCTTATAGATTCTCCGGACGATAACTGCCTCTGCCTTGTTCACGGCGATCTCGCCATTCTTTTTGCAGTAGCCGTATATATTGGAAATGGCTAGGGCAGTGACCAGTCCTTGCTTATAGCGGTATCGCTTTCCCCATTTAATATTATCGGACATACTGACCGATTCGGATTCCGCAAGCGCCGCCATCAATGTGAGGAGCAATTCTCCCTCCGGTGAGATGGAATGCAGGTTCTCTTTTTCAAAATAGACATCCACACCAAGGCTTCGCAGCTCCCTTGTAAAAATGAGCGTATCCACGGTGTTTCTTCCGAACCGGGATACGCTCTTAGTAAGAATTCGATCTACTTTTCCGTCACGGCAATCCTGGATAAGTGCGAGAAATTGTGTTCTGTTTCTCGTCCGGGTGTCAGAGATACCCTCATCTGCGTATATGCCGACAAACTCCACTTCGGAGTTGCCGGAGAGTGATTTCTCATAGAATTCCCGCTGTGCGGCAAGACTGTGAAGCTGTTCCTCTGCCTGCGTGGAAACACGGCAGTAGGCAGCGACACGCTCCTTACGCCTTTTCTCCGGTGGACTCTGGATTATCGGGATCACTTGCTTTTCGCTTGACATACTTTCTCACTCCGTTCTTTATCTTTCTCGTCACCTCGGTACTGTCACGGAAAACAAAGGTGATCGTGCAGTTTTTATGGACGACCGCATGGTTCAGCGTTGCCTGCCAAATGAGCGGGTCGAACTCTTTCAGCGGCCCGTCGTATTTTTGCAGCTCTTCGAGGAAAGAACTGACCTGCACACGCTTGGCCGCGCACTTGGATATTTGCGCGGAAAGCTCCGACTTTTCTTTCTGAAGTGCTTCAAACCTGGCGAGATAGTCCTCATACTGCCGATTGATCTCGCTAAGCCCACCACCGTTTTTCCTTCCGGCGGCGGTGAGCAGGCTCTTAGTCTCCTCCTGCAGTCGGCAGCACTCCGCATTGATTTCTTCCAACCGTGCCACATATGCGCTGTCGTCGGTAATAGCGTCCAGGCAAAGCGCATAATTCTCTCGAATCGCTTTCTTTTTCTTGATGAGGCTGTTGATGGCACTCAAGAATGCCTGCTCGATGCTTTCTTCTTTCAGCGTAGGTGTTTGGCAGGAACAGCGTTTCTGAAACTTGTTGTTGCAGTGCCAGTGATAGGCTCGGTATTTTTCAGAGGTGGAATGCCATACCTTCCTACCATAGAAGCCGCCGCAGTCCTCGCATACGATCCTTCCAGAGAAGATAGAGACGCATTGCATCCTGCCGCCGGCGGCTTTCCGTCTGCGGAATTCCTCCTGGACCATTTCGAACACTTCCGGACGCACAATGGCAGGATGATTTTTCTCAACATAAAACTGAGGTGCTTCACCTTCGTTACGCTTATGGGTATGTGTCAAAAAGTCCGTTGTCACGGTCTTTTGAAGTTATTATTATTCACCATTCATTATACACGAATGTGCGCACAATAGCAATATAATATCAGATTCCATCCGGGATAATATCGTCGATATAATGCTCTCGTGCCGGGGTAGCCTGCCCGTTGTACTGCTTGTGGCACTCCCATAAGTCCAAAAGCAGTCCAAACGGCATCAGCCACACCTCATCCTGCGACAGATGAAGATGGGCAAGGCCGTAATAGAGAAGCCGGGTAAACAGCTCCGCATCGGAGACCGTTACCCGACTTGTGCGTTTTTTGAATCTTTCTCGCTTTCCACATTCCGCTTGGTACCCTTGTAGAGTGCTTCCGTAATGGCGGTTTTGTAACCGGCAAGGTCGAGAGGCGTGGTCAGAAGTTCCACCACATCCTCGGTGAGCAGTTCCTTGGGGTGCTCCTTATCCTTGAGGTTGTGGATGAGGATGCTCTGATTTGCCAGAAGCGTGATTAGCCACACGATCTCTCCGATAGCCATTTCAAAGTTCTCGGACTTCATCAGCTTCTCGCCGAGGTTCTCCAGACCGCCGTAGCGACCGGCGATCTCCTTGGTGGCCTTGGTCGTGAGGAGCAGCGTGTATTCCTCTTCACCGATGGTGATGACTGCGGTTCTTTCGTTATCCATTGTGCGTTACCTCCGTTAGCCCTGATTCTGGGGAGTTGTAGCATTTGCTCACCTCCTTCGGGCATGAGAAAAGCCCCACGGGATTGCTCCCATGAGGCTCGTTCCATATTTTCTTCGCATTATAATGATATCATAAATCGAGGATGTATTATAGTGGCTTTTAGTGGCTTGTTTCAGTGAAATCAAGGATTTTCTGTACTTCATCCAGGGCCTTGTCGTGCAGGCGGAAGACCCACCGGCGGTTGTGGTACAGGCTCACGGTGATTTCTTCCCATGTCTCACCGCACAGATAGCGCTTTTCCAAAAGGATGCGGAACTTCACATCATCGACCTTGCCGATAACATCCACGATGTCCTTCTTGATTTGTACCAGCCGATCCATATCTGCAGCGATCTCATTTTGCAGGTCTATGATTTTGCACACGGCATCTGCCATCGTGGAGCCGCCGTGATTGGGATTCCTCGGCATACCCGTCAGTGTGGCGGTGCATTTGGTGGCAAGCTCGTTCAGGGACTGTATCTGCTCGGATTTGCTCTTGATCCGCTGATCCAAGAGATATGCCTGGTTCAAAAACTCCTTTGCCTTCATGCCGCCACCTCCTTGCGCACCATACGGCGAACACCTGTTATGAGATATTCGCCGTCAAGGTCGGTCAGCATGCCATACCAACCGGAACGGAAAAATTGCTCTAGGCTTTTCACCTCGGCGGCATAATCCTCTCTGTGCGGAAAGCGATAGTGCCGCTTGAGGGCTTTTTTGTAGTCTTTTACGGCCAGTTCTACAATGGCGTTGGCTAATGCCTGATAAGGTTTCATATTCGTACCTCCGATATTTTGTGTTCTTCGGATTGGCACGGATTTTCATAGATTGTCTCAGATTTTCAAGTCCGCTTTTACGGCGTCGATAAGAGCCGTCTGCGTATGCTCCTTTTGGGAGAGTGCTTTCATGATGCGCTCGTCAATGGTGCCCTTGGTGATGAGGTGCTGCACCACCACGGTTTCGGATGCCTGTCCCTGCCGCCATAAACGGGCTACAGTCTGCTGATACAGTTCCAGACTCCAAGTAAGCCCAAACCACACAAGGGTGGAACCGCCGGATTGGAGGTTGAGACCGTGTCCTGCTGATGCAGGGTGGATCAGCGCCACCGGGATTTCACCGTTATTCCATCTGCGGATACTGTCGGAGTCATCCAGGCGGGAAAACGG
>CAKTVW010000036.1 GCA_934630495.1 uncultured Oscillospiraceae bacterium | reverse complement strand
CATCCCTTGCGGAATGCACTCTTTCATTATGGGGTTGCATTTGATAACAATGTTCCTAACTTAGTGACATTGGGCGACAAGCTTACCCCCGACTTTTAATATAAAACCTCTAAAAAACGAGAGGCTCTCTTTTGAGAGCCTCTGCGTATTGAAGATTTGCGGATAATGCCATTTCGGAGAAGAAAAGACCGAAATAATGGAAATCCGTTCGTTAAGCTTGGACCTTTACAGCGAGCATAACGCGGAGCAATCAGCCGAAACGCTTTGCGGTGAATAGGTATTTACCATTTGGCCAATACGTGAACAACATAGTGACTAAACGTTTTTACCTCTCTCCATTGCGAGTTTCCGAGATATTCTTTGCTAGTATTATAAGCTTCGCTGTAAGTGACTTGGGCGTTCTGCAGGCCCAATCGCCGTAGCTCAGTCTGCAATATATGTATGACGATTTCGAGTTCTCTTTTCAGGCTGGGCGCGTTTTCGCATTGAAGTGCATAATAGTGACCATAATATCTACCGTTACGAACATCATATGTACTTTCATAGGAATGTTTTCCCTGATTAGCAGACCACTGGCAAGAATCGCAAAATTCCTTTACATCCTGCCGTGCTTGGCTTAGCAGTTCTTCATAGTGCCTGATCTTGGTACGGTGCTCTATTTCGAGCTGAGAAGGCGTCTGTGCTTTCAGACGTTCTTCAAGACTGGCACCGTTGCCGGGATTAAGATTTTCCTTGCCCCGTGCAAGGTATCTCACGCCGGGGAATGGGTACCGGAGAGCAACTCTCTGTAAAAAATCGGGGTTGGATTGCTGCAACGCTTCTGCGGCCTGCTTAAAGCGCTCGATTGGGTAGGGGAGAATTTCCTGCGAAAGCTCGGCAGCCGCGCGAAGCAATTTTCCTTCCGGCGTGTTTTCGGGCAATTTCTGCGCAGCGGCGATGCGGACAGTGTAATTCTCGGAACAGAGGGCCAATTCATAACAATCCTGCAATGAGGTGACAGCTTGCAGATCCTTCACGGTAACCTTTTTCTCTGTGTGAAGCAGGTATTCCCGAACCGTTTGGCTATCGGTGACCTTAGAGATCGCGGCATCTCTGACCGTAGTGCTGCTGTCGGAAAGGGCAAGCTTTCTGAGCGTCGGTTGATCCTCGAGGTGGACGATTGCCGCCAGACGGATTACAGAAAGGTTTGATAGGGCGTAGGCTTTTAACGCTTCTTGATTTGTAATATTGCGGACCGCTGTGCGGCGAACCTCAATCAGCGGGGCTTCGCGCGCGATGCGCATGAGTAATTCCTGATCAGTTATCGTCCGGATTCGTGCGATCAGTCTATCCACTCGGCCAAAAAAGTTATGCGTGATCATCCACGGAAGCTTTCCGGGTTTTCCGCCGAGCATCTGAATATAACGTTCCTCTTTTTCTCGCTCGGTAAGCACTGAGGTAGGAGCGGTCGATGCCTTGGGCTGTGGCGCAGATGAAACCGGGGCAGCGGTTTTTTGCGTCGAGGCAGCGGAAGCAGTCGAAGAACCGGGAGCGTTACTTGGTGCGGCAGGTGCACTTTTTGCGGGAGGGGTGCTTGTTTTACCGCATCCGAAGAAGTTCCAAGCATAGCTGCCCTGCGGCGTGACTACCTTAACATTGTGGGTGTTGCGAAAAGCGGTCTTATCAATTTTTGTCACGCTGACCGGTATATGTATTTCTCGGAGTTCATCGCAGCCCCAAAAACAGTTGGCTTCGATTTCTACAACGCTGTCGGGAAGGCGGACCTCATGGATGGGGTAGCCGTAGAATGCCCCAGTACCGAGGCAGACAACGCCGTCGGGGACCATGATTGTTGTTGCGTTGCCGACAAACTGGACCAGTGTTCCGTTTACGATTTGGAAATTTCCGTTGGAGCTGAGTCGCTCACCGAGCAATTTCCCGCAAAAAGGGCACGATTGCAGTGTTGTACTGTTTGATGCGGTATTTGGCAACATTTTACCACAATGGCTGCAAATCATATATAATTCCTCCTGTTTTTGTTTTTGCGGAGTAAAGGCGCAATGAGGTTTGGAAGAACTGTCCCTCGATGGCATTACGCGATCGAGGGACGGGAGTGCGATATTTACTTCTGCTCGGATTCGGCGATCTCCTTCAGCGCGTCCTTGCGGCTGAAGTTGGCGCGGCCCTTCTCGTCGAAGCCCATGAACTTGACCCACGTCATGTCGCCGACGTTGAGCACGTCCTCGACCTTTTCGACGCGGCGGTTTTCGAGCTTGGAGATGTGGACCATGCCGTCGTGACCCGGGGCGATCTCGACGAACGCGCCGATCGGCAGGATGCGGACGACCTTGCCGTAGTACAGGGCGCCGACCTCGGGGACGAAGCAGATGTCGTCGATCATCTTCTTGGCGGCGTAGCCCGCAGCGGGATCGACCGCCGCGATAAAGACGTTGCCGTCGTCGTCGATGTCGACCTTGGCGCCGGTGTCGGCGCAGATCTTCTGGATGGTCTTGCCGCCGGAGCCGATGACCTCGCGGATCTTCTCGACGGGGATCTTCATGGAGATCATCTTCGGCGCAAAGTCGGAGACGTCGGGACGCGGCTCGGAGATGCAGGGGAGCATGACCTCGTTGAGAATTTCAAGACGGGCCTTGCGGCAGCGCTCGAGGGCGTCGGCGATGATCTCCATCGTCAGGCCCTTGTTCTTCAGGTCCATCTGAATGGCGGTGATGCCCTCGGTCGTACCGGCGACCTTGAAGTCCATCTCGCCGTGGAAGTCCTCAACGCCCTGAATGTCGGTGAAGGTGCGCCACTCGCCCGTCTCCTGATCGGAGATCAGACCGCAGGAGATGCCCGCGACCGGGCGCTTGATGGGCACGCCCGCGTCCATCAGAGCCAGCGTGGAGCCGCAGATGGAGCCTTGGGAGGTAGAGCCGTTGGAGGACAGGACCTCGGAGACGACGCGGATGGCATACGGGAACTCCTCGACGGAGGGGATCACGGGCAGCAGCGCCTTTTCGGCAAGGGAGCCGTGGCCGATCTCGCGGCGGGAGGTGGAGCGGGCCGCACGGGCCTCGCCGGTGGAGAAGGACGGGAAGTTGTAGTGGTGGATATAGCGCTTGGTGTCCTCCTGATAGATCGTGTCGAGCTTCTGCGCGGCGGAAAGGGTGTTCAGCGTGCAGATGGAGAGGACCTGCGTCTGGCCTCTGGCGAACAGGCCGGAGCCGTGGACGCGCGGCAGAACGCCGACCTCGGCGTCGAGCGGACGAATTTCGTCCATGCCGCGGCCGTCGACGCGCTTACCGGCAAGCAGCCACTTCTTGACGACCTTCTTCTGCATCTTGTACAGGCAGACGTCGATGTTGACGTCGAAGTCCTCGTATTTTTCGGCGAACTTCTCGGCGAAATCGCGGCGGGCGGCGGTCAGACGCTCCTCGCGGATGTTCTTGTCGGGGGTGTCGAGGGCATACTCGATCTGATCCATGCCGTAGGCGCACAGGTCGTCGAGCAGGTCGTGGTTGACGGCGGCCTTTTCAAAGGTGAACTTCGGCTTGCCGATCGTCGCGACGATCTCGTTGATGAACTTCACGACCTCCATGTTCGTCTCGTGGGCGATGCGGATGGCCTCGTAGACGATGGCTTCGGGGGCTTCCTTGGCCTCGGTCTCGATCATGACGACCTTCTCGAAGGTGGAGGAGATGCACACGAAGCAGTCCGACGCGTTGCGCTGCTCGGTGGACGGGTTGATGATATACTCGCCGTTCAGGTGGCAGACGTTGGTCGTGGCAACCGGGCCGTTCCAAGGAACGTCGGAGCAGGCGATGGAGATGGACGCGCCCAGAGAGGCGACGATCTCGACGGGGTTGTCGTAGTCGTTGACAAGGACGGTGCAGGTCACGACGACGTCGTTTCTCAGCTCGTCGTCGAACAGCGGGCGCATCGGGCGGTCGATGATACGGCTGTTGAGGATGCCGCGCTCGGAGGGCTTGCCCTCGCGGCGGTTGAAGCTGCCGGGGATGCGGCCGACGGAATACATCCGCTCCTCAAACTCGATGGTCAGGGGGAAGTAGTCGATGCCGGGCTTGGGGTCGGGGGAGCAGGTGACGGTGACGAGGACGGTGGTATCGCCGTAGCGGCAGATGCACTCGGCATCGGCCAGCTCCGCGACCTTACCGGTCTCGACCGTGAAGGGACGGCCGCCGATGACCGTCTCAAAGACATGATGATTGGGGTACTGTTTTCTGGTAACCATTGGAAACCTCCTTATAATATTCCGCGGGAGGTTTAGCACTTGAAGCTGCGGCGATGGGGGAGAGAAGAACCCGCCGTACCTTCAACTGCTAAACGGCGCTCCCGCGTGCGGGGACGGTGTGGTGCGCGAAAAGAGGGCGACCGGCATTTGGTCACCCTCTATCTCACAAATTACTTACGGATGCCCAGCTTTGCAATGATGGAACGATAGCGGTTGATGTCCTTCTTTGCAAGATAGTCCAGCAGGCTGCGGCGCTTACCGACCATCATCAGCAGACCGCGGCGGCTGTGGTTGTCGTGCTTGTGCTCGCGCAGATGCTCGGTCAGCTCGTTGATGCGGGCGGTGAGGATCGCGATCTGGACCTCGGGGGAGCCGGTGTCGCCCTCATGGGTCGCGTACTCGGCAATGATTGCGGTTTTCTTTTCCTTCTGGATCATGGTTGTTTCCACCTTTCAAAATAGATCTCCGTCGGCTAAGTCGGGGCAGCGGAAATGCACCTTACGGCGCGTTCTCCCGCGACTGAGCGCGCGGATACGGCCGATGAAGTCATCAGCCGATTTATCGTAACACAAAATCAGGAAAAAGTAAAGATAAATTTTTCGGAAAACGGGGCGTTTTCGCGGAACTCCACCGCTTCGCGGCGCAAAAGGAATCGTTTTACGTCCAAGCCGCCCGTAAAGCCGCCGATCCCCGCCGCAGCCACGACGCGGTGACAGGGCTGGATAATGAGGATCGGATTTTTTCCCAGCGCATTGGCGACGGCGCGGCAGGCGGTCGGACGGCCGATCGCCGCCGCAAGCTGCCCGTAGGTGACGACGCTGCCGTACGGCACGCGCACGAGCGCCCGCCATACGGCCTTCTGAAAGGGCGTTCCCTCCGCCGCGAGCGCTACGGTAAATTCTTGCCGTTTTCCCGCAAAATATTCCTCCAGCTCCCGCTTGGCCGTCCGCGTTACGGCGTCGGGGCACTCCGCCCGCGCCTCGCGGACAAGCCCCGCGCGGCAAAGTGCTTCGCCGTCGGACACAAGCGCCAGAAGCCCGATGGGCGTCGGGCAGTACTGCACGCCTGTCATTTGTACAGGAAGCTCAGCGCTTCGACGCCGAGCGTTGCGACCGTCGTTACGATCGTCGCGGCGATCAGCACGCCGAGGAAGATCGCCGGAAGCGCACGCTTCATCCGCATTTCCATCAGCGCGGCGACCAGTGCGCCCGTCCATGCGCCCGTACCGGGCAGCGGGATGGCGACCAGAATGCACAGACCGATAAATTCCGATTTGCGCACGCGGCCGCTCTTGTTTGCCGCGCGGCGTTCCAGCCGCTCGGCGATGCGGCCGAGGCGCGGGTAACGCTTCATCCATTGCAGAATTTTGCGGATGAACAGCAGGATGAAGGGCACGGGCAGCATATTGCCGGCCACGCTCAGCAGACACGTCAGCCACGGCTCCAGACCGTAGCTCAGTCCCATGGGGATGCTTCCGCGCAGCTCAATGACCGGCGCCATGGCCAGACAGAAGGTGGTCAGGATCTTCATAAAATATGACATCGGCACGTCCTCGTATGTATTGTAATATTAAATAACAGAATACGATATAAAATCAACAAAAACCGCTCATTCTCTTTTACGAGTATACCACACCGCGCGGCCGTTTGCAAGTCTACAGTGCGGACGGGAAAGATTCCTCTTGCACTTTCTGCGGCGCACGGGTATAATAAAAAACGAAGTATCACGGCTGAAAACGGCCGAAAACGGATCAGAAAGGTGGATGCACATGAAGAAGATCGCCATTGTTACCGGCGCCAGCTCCGGCATGGGCAGAGAGTTTGTCCTGCAGCTCCCGCAGTGGGAGGAATTTGAGGAAATTTGGATCATTGCCCGGCGCACCGACCGCTTGGAGGAGCTGAAGAACAGTCTGCCCGTCCCCGCGCGGCCGATCAGCCTCGACCTTACGGATCCGGATGCGCTGCGGCACTATGCCGATCTGCTCGACGCGGCGAAGCCCGACGTGGCGCTGCTGGCGAATATTGCGGGCTTCGGCAAGTTCGGGCGCTATGACCAGATTCCGCTGGAGGATTCCCTGAAAATGATCGACCTGAACTGCAAGGCGATGGTCGCCGTAACGGAGCTGACGCTCCCGTACATGCGCCGCGGCGCGAAGCTGCTGAATCTGGACTCGCTGTCGGCGTTCCAGCCCGTGCCGTACCTGAATGTTTACGCGTCTACGAAGGCGTTCGTCCTGAGCTATACGCGTTCGCTGGCGCGGGAGCTGCGTCCGCGCGAGATCCGCGTGATGGCGGTCAACCCCGGCTGGGTCAAGACCGAATTTTTCGATCATGCGCTGCAGACCAGCAAGGACGCGGTCGTATACTATAATAAAGTGTACGAGCCGAAGGACGTGATGGCTACCGCGCTGAAGGACCTGTACAAGACCAAAAAGGACGTTTCCATCCACGGCGCGCGCGTCCGCTGGCAGGTCCGTCTGGTCAAGCTCCTGCCACACAGTACGGTCATGAACATCTGGATGAAGCAGCAGAAGCATCAATAAAAACGAATCGGCTCCGCCGCGCGGTCATGTGCCGCACGGGGGAGCCGAGTTTATTTATGGCAGCACCGCATAATTCAGCGAGAGCATTCGGCGAGAGATTTTTTGTCGAGACAAAGTTTGAAAAGTGCAGGAATACTTTGTGTATTTCAAACTTTTCAAACCGATGGATCGGCGAAAAATATCCGGCGAAGACCGAAGCTGCAATTGTGCGGCGTTGCCTTATATGTCGTAGACGCCGAGAATGACGATGCCGACGACCACCAGCGCGATCATGGCGTAGTGCTTCCACGACAGCTTTTCGCGCAGGAAGATGCGCCCCCAGACCGCCGAGAGCACGCAGTAGGCCGAGATGATCGGCGCGGACAGCATCACATGATCCTGATCGCTCAGGGCGTAGATGTAAAAGAGCTGACCGACCGTTTCGCAGGCCGCGCCGGCGTACTTGGGAAGCTCCAGCTTCAAGCTGAATTTTTCGCGGCGGACCAGCAGATAGATCAGGCAGGCAAGTCCCGCCGCAAGGAACGTCAGCTCGTAGGCGACGTTTGCGGAATTGGCCGAGGCCGTGTTCATCCGCTCGACAAATTCCTGCGCCGAGGCCGACAGACCGCTCAGGTCCTCGGGAATGCCGTTTGCAAACAGCGGGGCAAGCTCCGCCGGCGCGTAGGCCTGCACGAACTCGCCGTGGAAGCGGCCGAGCACCAGCGAATCGGCAAACGTCCCTGCCGCGTCGAGCACGCAGTAGGCGATCGGCAGGCAGATCGCCAGCCAGCTCTTGGCGTATTTGCGGTTGGCGTGCTCCTGACGGCGCGCACGAAGGTCCTCGTCCTCCCGCGCCTCGACGATGCCCAGACCGATCACGCCGAGGCAGACCAGCGCGACCGCACCCAGCACCGGCACGGGGTCGGCGCCCTCCAGCGCGGCCAGTCCGCCCGTCGCGATGCTCAGTACCGCGACCAGTGCGCCGGAGGAATTGCAGATCGGCGAGCTGATCGACAGCTCGATGTAGCGCAGACCGACGTAGCCCAGCGCCATGGACAGAATGTACAGCAGCGAAACGGGCAGATACGTCAGCACGACGTGCCATGTGATGACGACGTCATGGAAGATGAGCATGTATGCCGCGTGCAGGCCCATGACGACGCCCACGGCGACGACCATTTTCAAATGCGCGGTCTTGTCCCGCTCGCCGCAGCAGCCGATCTTGGAGAAAAGATCGGAGCCGCTCCAGCACAGCAGGGCGATCAGCGCGAACCAAAACCAATTCATCTCTTTTTTTCCTCTCTGATTTTCGTATTATTTGCTCAGGGTCACAAGTCCGGCGTCGAGCATTTTTTGCAGCGACAGCAGAATGCCGAGCTTGGCGTGGTACCACGTCAGGCCGCCCTGAAAATAGACCGCGTAGGGCGGGCGGACAGGCCCGTCGGCGGACAGCTCGATGGAGCTGCCCTGTACAAAGGCGCCTGCGGCCATGATGACCTGATCCTCGTAGCCGGGCATGTCCCACGGCAGCGGGTCGGCAAAGCTGTCCACGGGCGCCGCCGACT
Organism: uncultured Oscillospiraceae bacterium; assembly: GCA_934630495.1. Classification (GTDB taxonomy): domain Bacteria; phylum Bacillota; class Clostridia; order Oscillospirales; family Oscillospiraceae; genus JAZOXB01. The sequence goes on along the minus strand of CAKTVW010000036.1, from coordinate 15,280 downwards.
GGATGCCCTTGCAGAAGGCGATCATGCCCTCCGGACTTTTCAGCTCGACGGCCTGAATGATGTCGTTGCGGCGCTCCACGCTGTCCGGCACCACGCGGAAGCCCAGCCTCTCGTAGACGTTTGCGGCAAAGATCGCGCCCTTGAGCGCCGAGGCCACCACCGTCGGCGCAAGGAAGAAGCCCTGATAGAACGCGGGCATCAGGCCGAGGTTCGCGCCGACCTCCTGCCCCAGCCCGGGCGCGGAGAGACGATAGGCGCAGCGTTCGATGAGCGCCCTTTTGCCGCAGATGTAGCCGCCGATGGGCGCAAGACCGCCGCCGGGGTTTTTGATAAGACTGCCGACCACCATATCCGCGCCGACGTCGCTCGGCTCCACGGTGTCGGTAAATTCGCCGTAGCAGTTGTCGATCATGCAGATGATGTCGGGCTTGATCGATTTCAGGAACGCGATCAGCTCGCCGATCTGCTGCACGGAAAAGCTCGGGCGCGTGGCATAGCCCTTGCTGCGCTGGATCGTGGCAAGCTTGGTCCTTTCGTTGACGGCGGCGCGGATGGCGTCATAGTCGAAGCTGCCGTCGGCCTTCAGGTCGGCCTGACGGTAGCTTACGCCGTATTCCTTCAGGGAGCAGGCCGAGGGGCGGATGCCGATGACCTCCTCAAGTGTGTCGTACGGCGCACCGACCGGGGAGAGCAGCTCGTCGCCGGGCAGGAGATTGGCCGACAGCGCCACGGTCAGCGCATGGGTGCCGCAGGTGATCTGCGGCCGGACCAGCGCCGCCTCGGTGTGGAAGGTGTCGGCATAGACGCGCTCTAAATTGTCGCGGCCGACGTCGTCGTAGCCGTAGCCGGTCGTGGCGGCGAAGCAGGACGCGCCGACGCGGTTTTTCTGCATGGCGTGCAGGACCTTGGCCTGATTGTATTCCGCAACGGCGTCCACGGCGGCAAAGCGCTCCCGCAGACCCGTCAGGATCTCCTCTCCGTAGGCGTATACCGCCTCGGAAACGCCCAAACGGGCGTACATTTCCTTCATGTTTCCTCCTCCAGCGTATCGAAAATCTGTTTTGCAACGTCGTGCAGGACCTCCGGCTTTGTCACCAGCAGCCCGTTCTTTTCATCCCCGAGGATCAGCAGCGTGTCGCCCGGCCGAATGCCGAAATACTCCCGCGCGTCCTTCGGGATCACGATCTGGCCGCGTTCGCCGACCTTGGCCGTGCCGAAGATCTGACGGCCCGGCGCACGGCCCAGCAGATGCTTGCCTCCTGCCATAGCGTCCCTCCGAAATCATACTTTTCATATTTGTGGGAATCATTGTAGCGCACCGCACGCGGTTTGTCAACCGTTGTTCACCATTTCGGCGTGCCGCGCATACAACATAGGGAAGGAGGCTGTTTTATGGATTCTGTATTTTACTTAGGGGCCTGCTCGCCGCAGGGCTTCCGTTCGCACTATGATTCGCTTCTGGGAGAGCTTTCGTCGCTGACCGTGATAAAGGGCGGCTCGGGCTGCGGAAAATCGACCTTCATGCGCGCCGTCGCCCGCGCGGCGCGGGAGCGCGGGTTGGAGGTCTCGGAGATCCTGTGCTCGTCCGATCCGGATTCGCTGGACGCCGTGCTCGTGCCCGCGCTGTCGCTGGGCTTTGTCGACGGCACCGCGCCGCACGTTCTGGAGCCGAAGATCTGCGGCGGGAGCATGAACTATCTGAACTTCGGGGAATTTTACGATCGGAGCGCCATGCGGAGCAGCGAGGAGGAGATCGCCGCGCTGCAGGAAAAGAACGCTGCGCAATACCGCCTTGTGACGGCGTGCCTTGCCGCCGCCGACCGTCTGCTGGACTGTGTGCGCGCCGAGACGGAGAAGCCGTGCTATCGGGGGGAAGCGGAGGCGCTGGCCGAATGTCTTGCGCTGTCCGCGCTGCGCCCGCGGCAGGAAAAGGGAAGCGTAAAAAGACGCCTTCTCACCGCCGTCACGCCGAAGGGCCTGCAATTCTGCACGAAAACGCCGTCCGCACTGTGCGGGCGCATCTATGTACTGCGCGATAATTACGGCCTTGCGCCGAGGCTGCTGCAAACGCTGTTCGAGCGCGCGTCGGAGCAGGGACACGACTGCATCGTGTGCTACAGTCCGCTCCTGCCCGACGGTCTGCCGACGCATCTGCTGGTGCCCTCGGCGGGCGCGGCGTTCGTCAGCGAGAGCCGCGATTTTTCCTACGACGGCGAGAGCTTCTGCCGCATCGATCTGGACTCCACGCTGCCGCCCGCCCGCCGCAGGGAGCTGGAATTTTGCGGGAAGACCGTCACGGAGCTGCTGTATCGTTCGGTCGTCCATATCCGCGCCGCAAAGCAGCTTCATGACCGCATGGAGCAGCTTGCGCGGCCGTTTGTGGATTTTGACGCCGTGACCGCGCTGACGGAGAGGACGGTCGCGTCTCTGTTCGGAGAAAACTGAGGGCTGCGCCGAAAAAATGCTTTCATAACGGGCTTCCGGCGAAAAAGCGCCGACGGAATGCGTATTTCTTGGGAAATATAGTTGTTTTTTGCGATCGAGAGTGCTAAAATAGCCTCCGGAATCAGGGCAGCGCGCCCCGGACGGCCAAAACGCCGCCGCATGTGCCGCGCGTTTCCCCGAAAAGGGCCGCAAGGAGCGTGCCCGAATCATACGGAGGTATTGCTATGAAGCTGTTGATCATTGTGCTGAACAAGGTCGAATGTCTGGACAGAATGCTTACGAAATTCGGCAAGCAGAACATCCCCGGCGCCACGATCTTAGACAGCAAGGGCATGGCGCAGGAGCTTGAGGCACACGACGAGCTGCGTTTTCTCGGTTCACTGCGGATGCTGATGAACCCCGCGCACAAGGAGAACAAGACCATTTTCATGGTCATTCCCGATGAGAAGGTCGCCGCCGTCAGCGCCATTGTAAACGAGGTCACCGGGGGCCTGAACAAGCCCGACACCGGCATCCTCTTTACCGTTCCCATCGATTACGCGGAAGGGATGGGAAAATGAAGCTGAATACACTGATGGATCTGGCGATCATGATCTTCGCCGGAATGTTCTGCGGACGCATGGCCAAGCACATCCGTCTGCCGAACGTCACGGGCTATCTGGTCGCCGGACTTCTGATCGGACCGAGCGTTCTCGGCCTGCTCTCCGGGGATTTTCTCGATTCGATCGAGATCATTTCCAAGGTTGCACTGGGCTTTATTGCCTTCTCCATCGGCAATGAGTTCAAGGTCAGCTATTTTAAGCGCGTCGGCGCCGCGCCGATCGTCATCGCCTGCATGGAATCGCTTTTCGCGGTGCTGTTCGTCGTGGCCGGCCTGATCGTCTCCGGCCAGAGCGTACCGTTCTCGCTGGTGCTGGGCGCCGTCGCTGCGGCCACCGCTCCCGCCGCGACGATCATGGTCATCAAGCAGTATCGGGCCAAAGGCCCCGTGACCGAGACGCTGCTGGCCGTCGTCGCGATCGACGACGCCACCGCGCTGATCCTGTTCTCGCTGTCCGTGGCGGCGGCACAGGCCATGACCGACGGCGGCGCTTCGCTGGCAAGCTCCCTGCTCTCTCCGCTCAAGGAGATCGGCGGCGCGATCGTTGCGGGCGCGGTGCTCGGCTTTATCTTCCTGCTGCCGCTGCGCTTCTTTAAGAAAAAGGGGAACCGCCTGTCCCTGATCGCCGCGTTCGTCTTTGCCGGGCTGGGCATCTCTCAGTGGCTCGGCCTGTCCGATCTGCTGCTCTGCATGGCCATGGGCGCGGTCGTGGCCAATTTCTCGTCGGATGTCGAGGAGATCATGGATATCTGCGACGGCGTGACGCCGCCGATCTTCATGCTGTTCTTCGTCGCCTCCGGTGCGGACCTGCAGCTCAGCATCCTGCCCACCGTCGGTATCATCGGCGTGATCTACATTGTCCTGCGCGTGGTCGGTAAATACGCCGGTACGCTCGTCGGCGCACTGATGTGCAAGTGCGACAAGGCCGTTCGGCTCTATCTCGGCCCGTGCCTGATCCCGCAGGCGGGCGTCGCCATCGGCCTTTCGCTGGTCGCGGGGCAGGTCGTCCCGCAGCACGCGCCGCAGATCCGCGCCGTCATTCTCTGCGGTACGCTGATCTATGAGCTGATCGGCCCCGCCGTGACGAAATTCTTCCTGAAAAAAGCCGGCGAGATCACCGCAAAGTGACCGCCGCGCCGACATAGGCAGCTGCCGTGCGGCGCCGCTCCCGCAATAAAACGCTCCCCGGACCGATCGTAAGCGTCGGCCGGGGAGCGTTATTGTTTCGGGCGAGAGGATGAACAGAAAACAGACGCGGGGCAAAGATCAACTCTCCGCCCCGCTGTTCGTATCAATTTTCAAGCGCCATCATTTTGTCGATGCGCCGCTGATGACGGCCGCCGTCAAAGGCGGTATCGAGCCAGATATCCACGATCTCCAGCGCCAGCTTTTCCCCCACGACGCCCTGCCCGAGCGCCATCATGTTGGTGTCGTTATGCTGGCGGGTCATGCGCGCGGAAACGGTGTCGGACAGCAGCGCACAGCGGATGCCGCGCACCTTGTTCGCGGTGATGGACACGCCGATGCCCGTCGTGCAGACCAGAATGCCGCGATCGCATTCACCGGAGGCGACTGCCTTCGCGGCGGGCGCGGCATAGTCGGGATAGTCGCAGCTATCCTTCGTGTGCGTGCCGAAATCCTCGACCTCAAAGCCGCGTTCGATCAGATGCTCCTTGATTTTGAGCTTCAGCTCCAGACCGCCGTGGTCACAGGCCAATGCAATTTTCATAAGATTCTCCTCCGTTCAGATCAGCAGCAGTGCGCCGTAGCAGACCAGCAGGACCGCCATGGAAAGTCCGGCGCAGAAGGTGCGATCTCTTAAAATATAGGTTTTCCACTGCCAGCCGATAGCCGCCAGCATGGGGATGCTCAGAAGGTAGACGCCGCCGACGAGCCACGCCGCCGCAAACGGCAGCGGCAGCAGGAGCAGCCACAGACAGCGCGTGTCGCGCAGCTTCCATGCGCCGTGCAGCACGCAGACCCAAGCCGCGCAGCCGGTCAGGAACAGGAGCGCGTCCGTCACGCGCACGGAGGCGCGGAAGTGCAGCGGTCTGACCAGAAGACGCATTCTTGTCTCGAGGAGCGGCAGCATTTTTTCGACAGCGCCTGCGGAAAACAGCTCAACGAGGTTGAAGCGGCCGTTTCGCAGAGCGCCGATGCCGATCATAAGAAGTCCGCCGACTGCCGTCAGCACGAAGACCGACACGACGGAGGCGATCAGTCTGCCCACCCGATTTTCCGGGTCGCCGCGCCGCCAGCGGCAGACGCGTCCGGCGACGTAGGAGCAGATATAGATCGGCAGAAGCCACACGCAGGCCCAGCGCAGCAGCACCGCCGCCGCGAAGCAGCCGCCCGACAGCACCAGCCACAGACCGCTCGGCAGAAGCGGCGCGTCGGCCGGGGCGCTCAGCCAGCAGTACAGGAACAGCAGCGACAGCACGACCGCCGTCGACGTTCCGATCGAAGTGCCCTGCAGCAGCGCACCCGTCACCGCCAGCAGGATCGCGGCCTTCGGGCCGGAAAAAAGCACCCGCAGAAGCAGGTAGACCGCGACGGCAAAGGCCGCCGTCAGCGCAAGCTGAACGGTCAGATAGCGGCAAACGACGGGGAACAGTTCGCTTTTTGCCCTGTGATAGAGAAACAGTGCCGCAATGCGCAGCGAAAATTGCAGCGCCGCCGCGCTGAAAGCGGCCAGCAGCGCCCATACCGCGTCCATCGGACGAAGCCTTGCAGCGGGCAGAGCGGAAAAATGCGGCGGATCGATGCGGGTCATCCATTCCGTCGTTCCCTTTTTCGGGCGCAGGGAGATAAAGTATGCCGGAATGCCGAAGCAGGCGACCGCCGCCGCAAGCACCAGCGCACACGGAAGCAACGGAGAACCGCTGTACATCAGATTGAAAAGACGCGCCAAGCAGAACCACCCTCTCTTTGTCTCTCGCCTCTATCATAGCACAATTTTCCGTGCCGCGCAACCGAAAAATACGCGGCACACCCGCCTGCGCGGAACCGAGATTTCTGCGTAGGGCGGGCTTGGGGAAGGCCGCTCTATGAGGGATATCGGAGGCGGCCGCATCGTCCCCACCGGTTTTATCTCTCACATGGAAAACTTTGCTGTTGAAATTCCTGTCGGATAATGATAAAATATAACTAAGTATATGTATTATGCAGAGCATCGCCGTGGAGGGATGATATGATCGATCTGCACTGCCATATCATCCCGTGGGTCGACGACGGCGCGGATGACGCAGAGACAGCCTGTAAAATGGCGGCGCACGCCGTCCGAAGCGGCGTGACCACGGTCGTCGCCACGCCGCACTGCAATCTGCGCGGCGCACTGCCCAATTATCGCGGACGCGGCTACGACCGCCGTCTGGCCATGTTCCGTGCGCTGCTGCGGCAGCACCGCATCCCGCTGAAGGTGCTTCCCGGCGCGGAGGTCTTTGCGCACCCGGATAATCTGCGGACGCTTTTGGCACATCGGCGTCTTGTCACGCTGAACCACTCGCACTATCTGCTGGTGGAGTTCGACTTCGGCTCGCCCGGAGACGAGATCACCCGCCTGCTGGGCATGATCGCGGAATACGGACTGACGCCCGTCGTCGCGCACCCGGAGCGTTACGATGCCGTGCAGGCCGCGCCGGAGCTGGCGATGCACTGGTTCTCCGAGGGCTGCCTGCTTCAGCTCAACAAGGGCAGCCTCCTGCACAGGCTCGGCGACGGCGCCTACGAGACGTCCATGCTCCTGCTGCGGCGCGGCTTTGCCGACGTTATCGCCAGCGACGCCCACGACACCTATTACCGCCCCTCGGGCTTTCAGTCCCTGCTTCCCGTGCTTGAGCGCTATTGCGCCCCGGCATACGTCCGGCTCCTGCTGGAGCAGAACCCCGCGCGCATTCTTTCCGACCGACGAATCTCCAGAAAAATCGAGGATCCCATATGAGAAATTTGCAGGTTATCGTAATTACGCTGTTTCTGGTGCTGGCCGTCTCCTTCTCGGTGGTGTTTGCCTACGACCGCCTTGCGGAGGACCATACCCCGCCGATGATCTACTGCGACGGCGAGCCGCTATATGTCAGCGTGTCCGCCACGGACAAGGAGCTTTGCAGCGGTCTGACCGCCCGCGACGACCGCGACGGCGATCTGACCGAGCACATCATCGTGCGCCGCGTCTCTCAGCTCACCGGCCCCAATACCGCTACAGCATACTATGCCGTGTTCGACTCGGCCTCCAACTTCTGCACCTACACCCGCACGGTCTACTACACCGACTACCGTAAGCCGCGCTTCTCCCTGTCGCAGCCGCTGATCTACAACGTCAACAGCGTCATTTCGCTCGAGGGCCGTCTGACGGCCTACGACGTGCTCGACGGCGACATCAGCTCCCGCATCCGCGTCGGCACCTCCTCGCTGACCAACGCCGCGCCCGGAGAATATCCGCTGACCGTGCAGGTCATCAATTCCACGGGCGATATCTCGATCGTCAACCTGAAGGTCATGATCGAAAATATCACCGCCCAGCATCCCGTGATCCGTCTTTCCGAGTATCTGATCTATGCCGATCTTGATACGCCGCTGGAAACGGAGGACCTTCGCAGTTATATCGTCAGCGCGCGGGAAACGGCCAACGGCGCAAAGGTCGACCCGGCGGATATCCGCATCGACGGCGAGGTCGACACCTCCAAACGGGGCGATTACGACGTCCGCTTCTCCTATACCAATCCCAAGTCCGGCCTGACCTATACGGTCATTCTGACCGTCGTCGTGGAATGAGCGGGAGGTAGCCGAATGAACGAGAAAAAACGCATCCGCTGGAGCGACTTTGAGCCGCTGTGCATCGCGTGGTTTATCCTGCGCCGCTTCTGGCTCATCATCCTTGCCGCACTGATCGCCGTCATGGGTGTCTATGTGGTCCAGCAGATCGCCATTACGCCCGCCTATGTCAGCGTTACGAATTTTTCCATCACCTCCCGCAGTACCAGCAACGGCGTTGTCGGCAGCGTCGCGGCCACCAATACGGTCGCAAGTCAGTTCGGCGAGCTTTTGCAGAGCGACCTTGTCCGCGAGGCCGCCGCGAAGCGCATGGGGCTGGGCAGCTTCCCGGCAAATGTGCGCGTCGACGTGCCGGAGGATACGAACATTCTGGTCATGTATGTCTCCGCGCCCTCTCCGGAGCTTGCCTATAAGAGCGCGCTTGCCATTATCGACTGCCATTCCGAGTTCTCCTCCAGCGTGTTTTCTAGCGCCGTGCTGGAGACGATCAACGGCCCGACGATCCCAACCGCCTCCGGCAGCCTTGCCTCCAACAATCGGGCCCTTCGGCTTGCCGCGCCGCTGGGCGCGCTGCTGATGATCGCGCTGCTGTTCCTGATGGCGGTGCAGGCCGATACCGTGCAGACGCTCACGGGCGCGAAGAATCAGGTCGACGCCAAGCTCCTTGCGACGATCTATCATGAGCGGCGGCAGCGCGGCCTGCGCGATATTATCAAAAAGCAAAAAAAATCCCTGCTCATCACCAACCCGACATGCAGCTTTTATTACACCGAGACGATCCATCAGCTCCGCGTCAGGATCGAGCATGACCATGAGAAGAACGGCCATCAGGTCTTTGTCGTTACGAGCTGCAGCGAAAACGAGGGAAAGTCTACCGTCGCGGCCAATATTGCCCTTTCGCTTGCGCAGAAGCACCGCCGCGTCCTTCTGGTCGACGCCGACCTCCGCAAGCCCGCACAGGCCCTGATCTTCGACAGACCGTGTATGCCCGAAAAGGGGCTGCATACCCTCCTGACGGGCGAGGTCACGGAGAAAACGCTCCGCGAGAGCATCGTCCACGACGAGAGCACCGGCCTGAACGTCCTTTACACGGGGATGCTGCGCCGCTTCAAAATGGAGTCGATGTCCGTCGACTCCTTCCGCCCGACCATCGAGGCCCTGCGGAAAAAATTCAGCTATATCATTATCGACACGCCGCCGCTCGGCCTGTTCGCCGACGGACAGGTCATCGCCGACGCCGCCGACGCGTCGCTGCTGGTCGTCCGGCAGGATCTTGCTCCCGCCATTGCCATCAACGACGCCATCGACAATCTCGGCGAGACTGCCGCGCCGTGTCTGGGCTTTGTGCTCAATAATCTGCGCTCGTTCCGCAGCTTCGGCCTCGGCGCCGGTCACAGCGGCTACGGGTACGGATACGGTTACGGCTATGGCTACGGCTACGGTTATGGCTACGGCTACGGCAAGCACAAGGACGCCCCGAAAAAAGAGCACGGGGAGGAGTCAAAACATGGATAACGAAAACACCGGCATTGCCAATCTTGACCTTTCCCTCATCGTGCACAACTTTGTAATGGCGGCAAAGCGGCTCATCTGGATCCCCGTGCTGCTTGCGGCGATCGTTACGGGCGTCGTCTATTACAGGGTCGACAAGGCCTATGTGCCGATGTATCGCTGCAAGGCGGTCTTCTCCGTCAAGGCGCACTATTCCGGCATTACCGATATCACCAGCTTCAGCAATTATCTGGACAGCAGCACGAGCAGTATGCTCTCGGCGACCTTCCCGTATATCATCAGCAGCGAAAAGGCCCAGACCATGCTCCAGCAGGAGCTTGGTACCACCAAGATCCCCGGCAGCATCACGGCGGTGTCGACGGCGGACACCTCGCTGTTCACCCTGACGGTCATTTCCAGAACGCCGCAGGACGCGTTCGATGTGCTCAAGGCAGCTATCGCCGTCTATCCGCAGGCGGCCAGCAGTATTCTGGGCGATACGCAGATCAACGAGATCAACATGCCGCTTGCCCCGCCCACCGAGCCGTATAACGACAATTCCGCCGTGTATGACGCGCTTCTGGCCGGGGGCATCGCGCTGCTGATCGGCGTGGCGGCGATCTTCCTGCTCTCGCTCGGACGGCACACCATCCACTCGGCGGAGGACCTGCGGCGGGCAGTCAATTTGAAGTGCCTTGCCTATATTCCCGGCGTCAAGCTGAAAAAGCGCACCAACAAAAGCAGCCTCACGCTCACCGTCACCAATCCGCGGCTGGATTCGTCCTACAGCGAGTCCATCCGCAATCTGCGCGTCAAGCTGCAAAAGGCCATGGCCGCGACGGGCGGTCAGATCCTCTTGGTCACCAGCACCCTGCCGAACGAGGGCAAGACCACCATTTCCACCAACCTTGCGCTTTCGCTGGCCTCGGAGGGCAAGCGCGTCATCCTGATCGACGGCGACCTGCGGAAGCAGTCGCTGAAGGCGGCGCTGGGGATCGAGGAATCCTCGGACGGTCTGGTCGAAATTCTGACGGGTACGACGAATAATTTCCGCGTGCTCAACGTCCCAAATTCCAAGCTGCTCCTGCTCTCCGGCGACAAGACCGTGGAGCGTCCGCAGCCGCTTCTCGATACGCCGCGGCTGAAGCAGGTGCTCGACCTGCTGCGGAGCAAGCTGGACTTTATCGTGATCGACACGCCGCCGGCCGGTATTCTGTCCGACGCCGCGACGCTTGCCAAGTACGCCGACGCGACGCTCTATGTCGTGCGGCAGGACCTTGCCAATACTGCGCAGGTGCAGGATTCCGTTCAGGGACTTGCCTCCTACGGCGTCAATCTGGTCGGCTGTGTCCTGAACCGGACGCTTGCGGGCACTACGCGCTACGGCTATTCCTCCAAGTATAAGGCAAATTACGGTTACACCTACGGCTATAAGTACTCCAGCTCCTACGGCCGAAAGTACCGCAGCCGCTACGCCGAAGCCGAACGCACCGCCGAGGCGCTGTCGGAGGAGATCACGGGCGCGGCTTTCGACGCGTCGGACGCGGAGGACTGACCCTGCGCGGGGGATTGACCCTGTACAGAGAACTGAACCCGTGCGGAGGACTGAATCTGCATTGAAATTAACAGACGAAACGTCGGAGACGGGCTATGCCCGGCTCCGACGTTGTTTTTTATTCTCAAGGTTTTAAGTCCGCGCCGACGCGCGGTCGTACGAACGTCCTGTTTTTGTCACTGCCTTTTGATATCAACAATCACAAATTTTGTCATTGCCCCTTGATATCGACGATCACAAATTCCGAGCGGCAGCCGGTCTTGAACTTGATCGCCCAGTCGGAAATTCCGGAGGTGACGATAAAATCCGTCCCGCCGCGCCGCTCCAAGCCGTAAACGCTGTCGTTCCCGCCGATGTGGAACCGGCGGCCGAGCTGCACGAGCGGGATCAGCTGCCCGCCGTGGGTGTGGCCGGACAGCCCCGTTCCGACGCTTCTCTGCCGCGCGATGCGGCCGGTGACCGATAAAAAACAACCGTCAGTATACCGCTTCCCGACAGTTCTGTCAAGACCGCCGGGCACGATCGGCCTTTCCTTATGTCACAGCGGCCGTGCCGCTTCATTTTTATAATACGCGCCGCGCTTGCGACAGATTTCCCCGTGCCGGCGGGCATAAGCTGATATGGGAGGGATGTCGATTGAAAAAACAGTTCATTCTGGCGGCGGTTGTCGCGACGGTCGGCGGCACGGCGCTCCATTTTCTCTACGATGTGCTGCCGAATCCGCTCGTCGCGCTGTTTGCGCCCGTCAACGAGAGCGTCTGGGAGCACCTGAAGCTGCTGTACTGGCCGACGCTGGCAGCGGCGCTTGCGCTTTCACCGCTCGTCGACGATAAGCTGCGGCTTTGGAGCGGCTTCTTGACCGCGCTCGCGGCAATGCCGCTTTTTCTGCTGGGGCTGTATTATCTGCTCGGCGCACTGGGGGTCAAGGGGCTTTGGGTCGATATCGCGCTGTATTACGTTACCATGGGAGGCGGATTCCGGTTGGCATGGTACATCGATTCGCGGGGCCGCCTGACAAGGGCCGCTCCGTGGCTGCTGATGGCGGTCATCCTGTACGGCGCATTTTTGATCCTGTTCACCTTCGCCGCGCCCGACTGCGCGATCTTCCGCGCCCCGCCGAAGACCGCCGCATTCCTGTTCTAGGGAAGCTCTGCGGCCCTGCGGACGTCCCGCAGGGTCATTCTTTTTGATCGCCTCGGTTCTTGTAATTTGTCAGATACTGTGATATGATAGCAAAAAAGGGAAGAGGAGAACAGACGATGCAGTTTCTTGGCCGCGAGCTGTCCGGAGCGACGATATTGGCACCTATGGCGGGCGTGACGGACTTTGCGTTTCGCACGGTCTGCGCCGAGCTGGGCGCCGCAGTGACCGTGACGGAAATGGTCTCCTCCCGCGCCCTGATCTATCAGGACCGGAAATCCCGCGCCCTTTTGCGCAAAAACGAAGGCTCCCTCTGCGGTGCGCAGATCTTCGGAAACGATCCGCAGATCATGGCCGACGCGGCGGTGCTGGCGCTGGAGCACAGCGGCTGCGACTTTATCGATATCAACATGGGCTGCCCCATGCCGAAGATCGCCAACAACGGCGACGGCTCGGCGCTGATGAAGGACCCTGCACTGGCCGGGCGCATCGTGCGTGCGGTGCGCGATGCCGTGCGCGTACCCGTCACCGTAAAGACCCGTCTGGGCTGGGACAAGGGCAGCATCAACGTCCTGACGCTTGCGCAGACCGTCGCGGACAACGGCGCGGACGCCGTCGCCGTACACGGGCGCACGCGTTCCATGCTCTATTCCGGGCGCGCCGACTGGGACGCGATCGGCGCGGTCGTGAAGGCGCTTTCCATCCCCGTGATCGCAAACGGCGATATTTTTTCCGTTGAGGACGCGCTTCGATGCCGTGCGCACAGCGGCGCTTCCATGTTTATGATCGGCCGGGGCTGCTTCGGCGACCCGTGGCTTTTCGGACAGGTCGACGCGGCGCTGGCCGGTCGTCCCGTCCCGGAGCGCCCGCCGCTTGCACAGCGGATGGACACGGCGCTGCACCAGTTTGACCTCGCGCTCGAGGACAAGGGGGAGCATATCGCCTGTCTGGAGGCGCGGAAGCACCTGGCATGGTATCTGCGCGGCGTTTCGCACAGCATCTACTATAAAGAACAGATCTCCCGCCTCTCGTCGGAGGCGGAGGTCCGAGCGGTCGTGAAAGCGATCAAGCGGGATTTGAGGTGATGAGCGCCATCGAGGAGGACAAGATCACAAGGAAGGCCGTCGGCGGCAGTGCGGAGGCATTCGAGCAGCTCGTCGTGAAGTACCAGACGCCGATCTATCGGCTGTGCCTGCGCATGACCGGCAATCCGGAGGACGCCGCCGACCTGACGCAGGAATCGTTTCTCAAGGCTTGGCGGGCGCTGGATACGTTCCGCTTCGGCTCGGGCTTTTCCACATGGCTGTTTCGGCTGGCGTCCAACACCTGTCTGGACCATCTCCGCGCACAGAAGCGCCGCCCGGTGCTTCCCCTGACGCTGGAGGACAACGACGGCGAGGAGATGACGCTCGACCCGCCCGACAGCGCCCCGACACCGGAGGAGGCGCTGCTGGCCTCGGAGGAGCACGAACGGCTGAATAAGGCGCTTGCGCAGCTTGACCCGCAGCAGCGGCATATCCTGACCCTGCGCGTGGTCAACGACCTGAGCTACACCGAGATCGCCGAAATATTGGAAATAAAGGAAGGAACGGTCAAATCCCGCATTGCCCGCGCCCGCGACGCACTCAGAAAAAAATATCAAAAGGGCGGGAACAAATGAGGCAATTGATCGTCAAAGAAACAGAAAGGAGGTTCGGAAATGCAGCATTGCAATGAATATTTACCGCTGCTGAGCGGTCATCTCGACGGCGTAAACAGCGAAAAGGAAGAAGCCCGACTGCAGGCGCATCTGAAGCAGTGCAGGCATTGCCGAACGCTGCTTGCGCAGATGGAGGCGGCGGATGCCGCCATGGCCGGCGGCCTTGCCGAGCCGCCTGCCGACCTGACCGACCGCATCATGGAGCAGGTCCGTCGGGAGCCGAAGAAGCGCCGTTTCGGGAAGCGGGTCTTTACCCTTTCGGCGGCCGGGCTTGCCGCCGCCGCGATGCTGACGCTGGTGTTCAGCGGGAAGATCGGGCTGCTTTCCAGATATACGAAATCGGCCGATATCGCCGTGCCGGCTGCCGAGGCCGATAATGAGCGGAGCAGTTTTAACGGCTGGCAGATGGCTGCGGACGGAGAGCCGAACGACGATGATGCGGAGCTTCTGTGGCAGAGAAGCAGCGACGCGGACGAAGACGATACGACGTTCTCCGACGGCACGGGGCAGACTGTGCCCACCGAGGAGAGCGCACCGAGCACCTTCTACGGCAGTGTCGAAACGAACGATGCGGAAAAGAATACGGACATCTGCACCGAGCCGACGGCGGAGCCGTCCGAAGCGGTCGAGCCGAGTACGCAGCCCACCGAGCCGAACGTCGAGCCGGACACACAGCCGTCGGAAAAATCGAACGGCGCGACGGCTCCCTCCGAGGAAGTGCCGAGCTTTTCCTCGCCGCAGCCGCCCACGGAGCCGGTCGATACCGGCGTCTCCGACAAGCCGACCGCCGAGCCGATACCAAAGGCCAATAAGCGCCGTCCGCTTGGGGATTATCGCCAGACGCAGCAGTACAATCCCACGCTGGTGATCTGGGGTGCGTCGGTCGACTGCCTCGACGGCGTCAGCGGCCTTGCGCAGACGATCCCGGATACCTCCGAGCGCTCGTCCCTCGAAAACGGAAAGGACGGCGCGGAGACGAGCCGGACGCTTGGCAAGCGCTTTTTCTCCGCTCTGCCGCCTATCGGCGCGGGCGTTGAAAGCGCGACGCTGCCGCGCTTTGTCGTCAGCTCCTACACCACCGGCTCGACCGTGATGGAGAGCCTGTTTGCCAAATTCAAGGGAACGTACGAGCTTGCGCTGTACTATCCGTCTCAGCTCCCGCAGCAGGATGTCTGCACCGTGCTGATCGTTACGGTGATCCCGCCCACGGGCGAGAACGGCGGCAGCACCGATACCCGAAACGCCGCCAACGATCAGATCTCCAACAACCAAGGGGCCGATCGTCAGATCGTTGAAAATCAAAACGCCGGGAACTAAGCCGTCGATCGCCAAAATACCGGTGACCCCACAGCCAATAACCAAAACGCGGGGAATCTAGGGAAGCTCTGATTAAATCGGCAAGAGCGGACGTCGAGAGATTTTTTGGCGGGTTGAGATTTGAAAAGCGCAGGAATACTTTGTGTACCCGCAAGGGGGGACGTTTGCGAGCGCCGCCGGTGGCAGATACAGCGAGCAAAAAGGAGTGGCAGCGGTCAAAATTTGAAGCCGCCGTCAGCGCGGCGTGCAAATTTTGGGTACC
>CAKTVW010000035.1 GCA_934630495.1 uncultured Oscillospiraceae bacterium | reverse complement strand
GACTCGAACCCATGTTACCGCCGTGAAAGGGCGGTGTCTTAACCACTTGACCAACGGGCCTGGTAGCGGCAATCTGATTCGAACAGATGACAACACGGGTATGAACCGGGTGCTCTACCAACTGAGCTATGCCGCCATGAAATTGTACCGCTGCCGAAACAGCACTGTTATTATAATAGAAAAGTGCCTGCTTGTCAAGCATTTTTCTGCCAACTTTCAACTTTTCTTTTTTAAGGGCATAGGCAAAACGACTGCCGCGGACACCGGGCGTATTGTGCACGGCTCCTGTGCGGCGGCCTGCTCACAAAGCGGTTTCGGATATTCGGGAGGGGAGTGCTGACGCAGTGTGCCGCTCCGCACCGCCGCAGTGCGCGGTTCCGAGTCGTGCGGTGCCGTTGCAGTGGCGGGTCGCACAAATAAAAAGCCGCCGCCCCGTACCGGAGCAGCGGCTTGCTGGCACGCCAGAAGGGACTCGAACCCCCAACCCTCAGAACCGGAATCTGATGCTCTATCCATTGAGCCACTGGCGCTTGTGCCTATACATTATAGCATCGTGCGGCGCGGTTGTAAAGATTTTTTTCTGATTTTTCTGCGGGCGTTTTTCGCGGACGTGGCTTCTTTCTCGACAAAAAAGCCGCCGGGCTATTGTTTTTACCTCGATTGCGTGGTACAATACAAAAAAAGAATTTGAAATGCGAGGGATCGACTATGGCAGTGACGACAGAAAGCTTCCGCAGTGCGCTTCACGGCTTCAACCGCACGGATGTCGTGCAGTTTATTCAGCGCCAGACGGCGGAGCATGAAAAGGAATTGCGCCTGCTTCAAGAGGAAAACGCCCGTTTGCGCGAAGCGCTTGATGCCGCGCGGCAGGAGGCGGAGCAGGCACGCGCGGAGTGCGACGATCTGAGAGCACAGGCCTCGGAGCAGCCCGCAGAGCGGATGCCGGAGGCCGGGGAAGTGCCGGAGCCGATCTCCGCGCTGGACGCGCCGATGACACCGCCCGTTTCCGTCGCTGCAGCCACACCCGCAAGCTTTGACGAGCTGGAGCTTGCCGCATATCGCCGCGCGGAGCTGACCGAACGGATGGCCCGCGAGCGCGCCGCCGCGTCCGAGGAGCGGATGAAGTCGATCTTTACGCAGGCGGATGAGAAGCTGACGCTGACCTCTCAGGACATCGCGACGGCCTACGACAGCATCAAAACTGACTTCGACCGACTCAGCCAGCTCCTTGCAACGGCTCTGAGCATTGTCGGCGAATCCTCCGAGGGGCTTCGCGACGCGGCCGAGCTGACTTCCGAGATCTGATCCTCCCGGCTGTAAATCATAATATAAGGAACGAAGAACTTGCCTCCCACGCTATGCGGAGGCGAGTTCTTTGTAATTTTACAGGCCGATGAGACGCAGCAGGCGCGGCCTGATGAAAAAATATACAAAAATACCGCGCCGCAATGTCGAAATAGCGGACGGTTTTTGTTGCATCTTACAAATTTTTAGGGAGCAATAAAATTATTTTGGACGAATTGAAAACTTTGTGCTATGATAGAACTACAAAATCGGAAAAGGAGCTGCCAGTATGACAAAACAGGAATTAAAGAAATTGATCGACGTGGCGGCCGGCCGGATCCCCGCCGATACCGTTATTAAAAACTGCCGTGTCATGGACGTCTATTCCGGCACGATCGTTTCGGGCGATATTGCACTGTGCGACGGAAGAATTGCTGGTGTCGGTTCCTACGAGGGCGCCGAGATCATTGATGCGCAGGGCAGTTATGCCGCGCCCGGCTTTATCGACAGCCATATTCATATCGAGTCGTCCTATGTTACGCCGGAGGAGATCAGCCGGCTGCTCGTCCCGCACGGCGCGTCGACCATCATTGCCGACCCGCATGAGATCGTCAACGTCTGCGGCATTCGCGGCTTGGACTATATGATGCAGGCGGCGGAGGATGCCGCGCTCGATATCAAATACATGCTGCCGTCCTGCGTGCCCGCGACGCCGTTTGAGAACGCGGGCGCGGTCATCAACGCTGCGGAGATGCATGAGCCGATCAAACGGAAAAACATTCTCGGCCTCGGCGAATTTATGAATTATGTCGGCGTGATCGGTGCGGACGACGCCGTGCTCGACAAGCTGCTGACCGCCATCAACGAGGGAAAGCTTATCGACGGACACGCCCCGACGGTGATGGGCAGGGAACTGAATGCTTACTGCGCCGCCGGGATCCGCGGCGATCACGAGTGCGCCACCGTTGAGGAGATGCAGGCGCGGATCGCCTGCGGAATGTATGTTCTGCTGCGGCAAGGCTCGGCGTGTCACAATCTGCGTACGCTCCTGAAGGGCGTGACTGCGGAGAACAGCCGCCGCTGCCTCCTTTGCTCCGACGACCGTCAGCCTAAGACGATCTTCAGCGAGGGACATCTTGACAATCACCTGCGTATCTGCGTGGAAGAGGGTCTTGACCCCGTCACGGCGATCCGCATGGCCACGCTGAACGCGGCCGAGTGCTGGCGGCTGGAGGATCGCGGCGCGATCGCGCCCGGCCTCCGTGCGGACATCGTGCTGCTGGACGATCTGAAGGACTTCCGCGTCAAGAAGGTCTGGATCGCCGGAAAGCTCTGCGCCGAGGATGGCAATTATCTGCCCGAGGTACATCGCCACGATATTTCGGCGGTCAAGGGCAGCGTCCATCTGAAGGATTTCTCGGTCGACCGGCTGAAGCTGCACCTGAAGAGCGACCGCGTCCACGTGATCGGCATTGTGCCGGGCGGCGTGGTAACGGAGGACCGCATCAGAAAGGTCCGCATCGACGAAAACGGCGACTTCGTGCGTGACCCGGATGTCGATATCGTGAAGATGGCGGTCGTTGAGCGGCACCACTGCACCGGGAACGTCGCCTGTGCGCTTCTCGAGGGCTACGGCATCAAGCACGGCGCAGTCGCGCTTTCCGTGGCGCACGACTCACACAACATCATTACCGTCGGCGTGAGCGACGCGGAAATGGCGTGTGCCGTTGAGGCGCTGGCGCAGCAGGAGGGCGGGATCGTCCTTGTGCGCGACGGCAAGGTGGTCGAGCGTATGCCGATGCCGGTCGCGGGCCTGATGAGCGACCGGAGCGGTCAATGGGTCGACGAACGCCTGACGGCGATCCATGAGGCCGCGTATCGGGAGCTGGGTATTTCGGCCGGTGTCGAGCCGGTTATGACGCTGTGCTTTATGTCGCTGCCCGTCATTCCGGAGCTGAAGCTTACGGATATGGGGCTGTTCGACGTAACGCACTTCCGCTTCACGTCTTTGGAGGCGGAGTCCTAAATGATGGCAAAGTGACTAAAAAATTACACGGTTTTGAGCAGAAATTTGTTGTATTTTGAACGTCACTGTGCTATAATAATGGCGTGAGCCATTCACAAACAAAAAATGGAGGGAGATTTTATGAACAAATTCTTCAAGCTGCGCGAAAACCAAACCACAGTAAGAACAGAGATCATCGCCGGTCTTACGACCTTCATGGCAATGGCGTACATCCTTGTCGTCAACGCCGGAATGTTCGGAAACCTCGGCGAAGGCATGTACAATGCCGTGTACATCGCTACCGCGATTTCTGCCGTCGTCGGCACGCTGCTCATCGGCCTGATGGCGAAGCTGCCTTTGGCACAGGCTTCCGGTATGGGCCTGAACGCTTTCTTCGTCTTTACCATCTGCTTCAAAATGGGCTTTACCTACGCCAATGCACTGCTCATGGTTTTGGTTGACGGTATCGTGTTCATCCTGCTGACCGTCACCGGTCTGCGCCGCATCATTTTTGACGCGATCCCCAAGGCTGTCAAGGGTGCAATCTCTGCGGGCATCGGCCTGTTTATTGCTTTCCTCGGCATGCAGAATGTCGGCCTCATCGTCAACGACGATGCGACTCTCGTCAATCTGCACTCCTTCAACGTTGCATTCGGCGGTATCGAGTGGAGCGCAATCATGCCCATCCTTGTTACGATCCTTGCGGTCGTTGCGATTGCGGTCCTCAGCAAGAAGAAGGTCAAGGGCGCTGTGTTCTGGGGCATCATCGGCGGTGCCGTCCTGTACTACATCCTTGGCTTCGCCAGCGTTAAGGGCTTCTACGATGCCAATGTCGCGGGCAACCTTTCGCTGAATATCATCCAGCCGTTCCGCGATTTCTTCAATCTCTCCTTCCTTAAGGTCTTTACCGAGGGCTGGGACTTCTCCTTCTATCTGCAAAGCCACACCATGACCGACTGCATCATCAGCTTTGCCACCTCTATGCTGGCATTCTGCATGGTCGATATGTTCGATACGCTCGGCACGCTCTTCGGCGCCTGCTCCGTCGGCGGCCTGCTCGACAAGAACGGCAATGTGCCCCGTATGGACAAGGCTATGCTGGCTGACGCGATCGCGACCTGCTTCGGCGCGGTCTGCGGTACTTCCACCGTTACCACGTTCGTCGAATCCTCCGCCGGTGTTGCGGAAGGCGGCCGTACCGGTCTGACCTCCGTCGCCTGCGCTGCGCTGTTCTTCGTCGCCATGTTCCTCGCTCCGATCGCTGCAATGATCCCGACCTGCGCAACTGCCGCAGCTCTGATCTACGTCGGCATCCTGATGATCGGCGGCGTCAAGGACATCGAATGGAGCGACCCGGCTTCTGCCGTTCCCGCGTTCCTTACGATGACGATCATGCCGTTCGCCTACAACATTTCCTACGGCATTGCGTTCGGCCTCATTTCCTACATCTTCATCAAGCTGTTCACCGGCAAGATCAAGGAAATCAAGCTCGGCACTTGGGTCATCGGCGTACTGTTCACCGTCATGTTCTTCGTCTCGCACTAAGCGATTACGGAAGCTTAACGGCTCGTAAACAGCAAAACGGCTCAATAGCTAAAACAGAGATCAGCCCCTGCTGCAAGGCATTGTCCTTGCAGCAGGGGCTTCTGCTTTATCGAAAACGCGGCACTGCGTAAGGCAGTGCCGCGTTTTGGTGTTTTTCAGACAAGTTCGGGATATATTAGGCCTCTTCGGGATGAATGCCATGCTCGTCGAAGGCCTTGAGCAGCAGGTCCATGTCCGAGGGGATCGAGATCGGCTCTCCGCAGGCCTTGATTGCGTTGGCTACGTCCTTGAGTCCGTTGCCCGTCACGACGGAGACGATCGTGGAATCCGGAGAGATCTTTCCCTGCTCGAGCAGCTTCTTCACACCGGCGGTCCCGGTCACGCCTGCCGGTTCGCCGAAGACGCCGCAGGTGCGGCCGAGCAGCTTCTGCGCCGCCATGATTTCCGCGTCGGAAACATTGACGACAACGCCGTTCGATTCGCGGATGGCCATGAGCGCCTTATCCGCGTTGCGCGGGACGCCGACCGCGATGGAGTCGGCAAGGGTGTTTTCCTCCATCGGATGCCAGGGCTGATTCTCCGCAATGGCGCGGTTGAGCGGGCAGCAGCCCTCCGCCTGCGCGGAGATCAGGCGCGGCAGCTTATCGATAAAGCCGATGGCGTACAGGTCCTTCAGGCCCTTCCACAGACCGGCGATCGTGCAGCCGTCGCCGACGGAGATCGCGATATAGTCCGGCACCTGCCAGTTGAGCTGCTCCATGATCTCCAGTCCGACGGTCTTCTTGCCCTCGGAAAGATAGGGGTTGATCGCAGCATTGCGGTTATACCAGCCCCATTTGTCGATCGCGGCCTTGGACAGCTCAAACGTGTCCTCGTAGCTGCCCTGTACGGAAACGACCGTCGCGCCGAATGTCATAAGCTGGGCGACCTTGCCCTTCGGTGCGCGGGAGGGAACGAAGATATAGGTCTTTAAGCCCGCGGCGGCGGCATTGCCGGCGAGGGAGGAGGCGGCGTTGCCGGTGGAGGAGCAGGCGATGACCTTTGCACCGGCTTCCTGCGCCTTGGCGACTGCCATGGCGGAGGCACGGTCCTTCAACGATGCGGTGGGGTTCTGACCGTCGTCCTTGACATAGAGCTTTTTCAGCCCCAGCTCCTTGGCGAGACGGTCGGCCTCGTACAGCGGGCTCCAGCCCACGCGCAGCGGCGTGTTCTGCGTCGTTTCCTCGATCGGCAGCAGCTCGCGATAGCGCCACATGGAGCGGTCGTCGCGGGCGGCAAGCTTTTCCTTGGTCAATGTGGTTTTAATGTAGTCGTAATCGTAGATAATGTCCAGAATACCGCCGCATTCGCAGTTGGTCAGGTTCGGGACTGCCTTGTATTCCCGGCCGCACTTTACGCAGCGGCCGCATTTCACGTTCTTCATAATTCCGGTCCTTTCCTCTTCTTTGCCGCTTTCCGGGCGGCAATTCTTTTTGCGCAGGTATCAAAAAATTGCTTTTTTCTGCGTTCAAACGGATACTGCTCGTAAAATACCTCGTCGCCCATGATGCCGTGCAGCTCCCTGAGCTTTTTTCTGCGGTAGAGGAGCGCTCCGATCGCGCTCAAAAATGCAAAATAGCAAAACAGCGCCGGAAGAAAGAAATATCCGAGCCGATCCGCGCTGCAAACGATCACCACGCAGACCAGCAGGCACAGCAGCGTGAACGCCGCAGCCAGCAGCGAATGCAGAAGCGGCTTCAGCATGGGCGCACCTTATGACGTTTGCGGGGCGCGTTTATCGGTTCCATCATATCCCTCCGGTCAGCAGAAAACAGAGGGGCGGGGAAATCCCCCTCCCCTCTGCGAAATGTGAAATTACAGAGTCTTCAGCAGGCCGGTCGCTTCGTTGAACTCGTTAATCAGCTCGTCGAGATCCTTCGCCTGAGCATGGACGGCGTCCCAAGTGCCCTTGGTGTCGTACCACTGTGCGTTCAGATCGGCGACGTCCATCTGCTGCTGCTCGACCCAAGTGTAATACTTGAGGTTGTGGACGCGCTTGCGCTCGGTGTAGGTCAGCTCGAGCATGCTGTCGGTCTTGAGGCCGAGCATGTGAACGGCGTGATCCTTCGCAGCTTCGACGGTGTCGTAAGCGCCGTGCATCTGGTTCAGCTCATCAACACGGGACTTGTACATCACGGCGGAGTCGGTCAGAACGGTGACGACGACGTCGTCCTCGGTCAGCTCGTAGTACTTTGCCATCTTGATGCAGCAAAGAACGTTGGCAATACCGGAAATGCCCATCCAGGTGAACTTCTCGATCTGCTCGTCGCTCATGCCAAGCTCTTCCTTGAGGTACTTCTGGCCCTCGGGAGTGTTGAACAGGCGGAGGAGTCTCTGGGAATCTTCGTCGTCGATGGCGATCGCCATGTCGGTGTTCTTCACATTGTGAACCCAAGGAATGTGCTTGTCGCCGATGCCCTCGATGCGGTGGCCGCCGAAGCCGTTGTCGAGAATGGTCGGGCACTGCAGCGCTTCGCCGACGGCCAGCTTCATGCCGGGATAACGCTCCTTGAGCAGATCGCCGGAGGACATGGTGCCTGCGGAACCGGAGGTGAAGCAGGCGCCCGCAAGTCTCTGACCGGGCTTCTTGACCGCCTCAAACAGGTCGGACAGCGCATAGCCGGTGACGTTGTAGTGCCACAGCGGGTTGCCCATTTCGGCAAACTGGTTGAAGATCATCATGGTGGGATCCTGCTTCAGCTCCCAAGTCTTGTCGAAGATCTCCTTGACGTTGGACTCGCAGCCGGGGGTCGCGATGATCTGACCGGCGATGGACTTCAGCCAGTCAAAACGCTCCTTGGACATATCCTGCGGCAGAATGGCGACGGAGTCGCAGGCCAGCAGCTTGGAGTTAAAGGCGCCGCCGCGGCAGTAGTTGCCGGTGGAGGGCCATACGGCATGATGATAGGTGGCGTCGAACTGACCGGTCACGAGGCGCGGAGCCAGGCAGCCGAAGGAAGCGCCGACCTTATGGCAGCCGGTGGGGAACCACTTGCCGGACATTGCCAGAATGCGGCAGGGAACGCCGGAGAGCTTGGACGGGATCTCGACATAGTTGGGGACCTTCTGATACAGGCCGCCGAACTCCTTGGCCTCATTGTGCCACGAAATACGGAACAGGTTGACGGGATCGACGTCCCACAGGCCGGTGTGCGTCAGCTTTTCCTTGATCTTTTCGGGGATCAGGTCGGGGTTCTGCATCTGCGCGATGGTCGGGATGATGATGTTGTTTTCCTTGGCCTTCTGGATGTTGTGCGCAAGGCCTTCCTTGTTGATGCTGAGATCAATCATTGCTTTTTCCTCCTGTTTTTACATCTAGATAAGAATATAGGGTATATTTTGAAATGCCGAAGTGATTCGCGATTTTGTCGCCGGATTTTGTGATGAGCAAGGCGCCGTGGTCGTTCAAGAAACGGATCGCGCGGACCTTGTCCTCCTTGGTCATCATTGCCGGGGGCTTGCCGATGAGCTTGTCGGACTGCTCGATAAGATCGTCCAACAGGTCGTTGACGTTGTGGGTGATACGGGCAGGTGTTTCTTCTTCACGGCTCATTGTCGAGGTCAGCGAATTTAACGCCTGCTGCGCCATTGCAAGCGTGGAGATGTCAAAGTTCACGCCGAAAACGGCCGCTACCTTCCCGTCGTCGTCGGGAATGTAGATCGAGGTGGATTTCAGCAGCTTTCCGTCCGGTGTGCGCGTCAGGTAGCACAGATGGTCCTCCGGGCAGCAGTCGTCCTTTCCCAACCGTTCGAGAACGACCTGAGACGGGCCGTCTCCGAGCTTTCGTCCGGAAACATGACCGTTTTCAAGCGCGACGATGGAATGGGAAGTGCTGCGCTCGGATATTTCGTGTACGACCACTTCGCAATTACTGCCGAATTGCGCGGCGATGCCCTTTGCAATGCGGCGCAGGGTTTCGATGTCGCTTTCCTTGAGCATATATCCGCTCCTCTCCGCATTTTACTACTCTTTTATCTTATCATAGATTCCGGAGAAATCAATTGTTTTTTCAGTTTTTTCAAAAAATTTTTTAGTTTTTTCAAAAATTTGTTTGACTTATGAAATAGATATGATAATATAGAGTTGTAACCGCAGGGAATGCGGTCAGGAATAGAAATTTACGGAGGGTAATTTCATGGATTTTGAGGCAATCAAAAAGGCCGCGGAAGGCTACCGTGCGGACATGAGCCGCTTCCTGCGTGACATGATCGCCATTCCCAGCGAGAGCTGCGAAGAAGAAGGCGTTGTTAAGCGCATCGCGGAAGAAATGAACAAGCTCGGTTATGATAAGGTCGAGTTCGACAAGCTCGGCAACGTCATCGGCTGGATGGGCACCGGCGACAAGATCATCGCCATTGACTCTCACATCGATACCGTCGGCATCGGCAATATCAACAACTGGGAAGCCGATCCCTACAAGGGCTACGAGACCGACACGATCATCTACGGCCGCGGCGGCTCCGATCAGGAGGGCGGCATGGCCTCCGCTACCTACGGCGCGAAGATCATGAAGGATCTGGGCCTGATCCCCGAGGGCTATAAGATCATGGTCGTCGGCTCCGTTCAGGAAGAAGACTGCGACGGCATGTGCTGGCAGTCCATCGTCAACGAATACTTTAACGGCCCCGAAGACGCCCGCAGCAAGATCGAATTTGTTATTTCCACCGAGCCGACCGACGGCGGCATCTACCGCGGTCACAGAGGCCGTATGGAGATCCGCGTCGACATGCACGGCGTTTCCTGCCACGGCTCCGCTCCCGAGCGCGGCGACAACGCGATCCATAAGATGGCCGAGGTCATCGAGAACGTCCGCGACCTCAACGAGAACCCCGCCGACGACTCCGTCGAGATCAAGGGTCTGGTCAAGATGCTCGACCCGAAGTACAACCCCGAGCATTACGAAGACGCGCGCTTCCTCGGCCGCGGCACCTGCACCACGTCGCAGATCTTCTACACCTCGCCGTCCCGCTGCGCCGTTGCCGACTCCTGCTCCATCTCCATCGACCGCCGCATGACTGCCGGCGAGACCTACCTCTCCTGCCTGAAGGAGATCGAGGATCTGCCCGCCTGCAAGAAATATGCCAAGGACGTCAAGGTTTCCATGTATATGTATGACCGTCCCGCATGGACCGGCCATGTCTACGAGACCGAATGCTTCTTCCCGACTTGGATCAATAAGGAATCCGCCGCTCACGTTCAGGCTCTTGTCGATGCGCACCATGCTCTGTGGGGCGAAAAGCGCCTCTATGCCGACGACACCGCAAAGGAAAAGCGCGAAGGCCGTCCGCTGACCGACAAGTGGACCTTCTCCACCAACGGCGTTTCCATTCAGGGCCGCTACGGCATCCCGTGCGTCGGCTTCGGCCCCGGTGCCGAGTCCCAGGCTCACGCGCCGAACGAGATCACCTGGAAACAGGATCTGGTCGTCTGTGCCGCTCTGTACGCAGCCGTTCCCGGCCTGTACAAGCCCGAAAACAAGATCACCGAGGCAGAATTCCGTCAGGAACTCACCGGCAACGATATTAAATAAGAGATAAACGGAGGAAAATACCATGAGCAAAACTGTAGAGCTTGCAAGACATCTTGAGACCCTGCATATCAACAACATGTACAAGAACGACTTCTACTGGACTTGGGACAAGACCGACGACGAGATCGACGCGATCTTCACCGTCGCCGACGCCCTCCGCGACCTGCGCGAGCGCAACAAGTCCACGAAGATCTTCAACTCCGGACTGGGCATCTCCCTCTTCCGCGATAACTCCACCCGTACCCGCTTCTCCTTCGCCTCTGCCTGCAACCTCCTCGGTCTTGAGGAGCAGGTCCTCGACGAGAAGAAGTCCCAGATCGCACACGGCGAGACCGTCCGCGAGACTGCGAACATGGTCTCCTTCATGGCCGACGTGATCGGCATCCGTGACGATATGTACATCCATCAGGGCCACGAGTATCAGAAGACCTTCATGGACGCTCTGGAAGAAGGCTACCGTGACGGCATTCTGGAGCAGAGACCCACGCTCGTCAACCTGCAGTGCGATGTTGACCATCCGACCCAGTGCATGGCCGATATGCTCCATGTTATCCACTACTTCGGCGGCGTTGAGAATCTGAAGGGCAAGAAGGTTGCCATGACTTGGGCCTACTCCCCCTCCTACGGCAAGCCGCTGTCCGTCCCGCAGGGCGTTATCGGCCTGTTCACCCGCTTCGGCATGGACGTCACGCTGGCCCATCCGGAGGGCTACGATGTATTCCCCGAGGTCGAAGAGATCGCCCGCAAGAACTGCGAGAAGTACGGCTCCAAGTTCCACAAGACCAACGATATGAAGGAAGCCTTCAAGGATGCCGACATCGTTTATCCGAAGTCCTGGGCACCGTTCAAGGCCATGGAAAAGCGCTCCGAGCTGTATGTCAACGGCGACCAGAAGGGCATCGACGAGCTGGAGAAGCAGCTCCTCGCGCAGAACGCCGAGCATAAGGACTGGGCCTGCACCGAAGAGATGATGAAGCTCACGAAGGACGGCAAGGCGCTG
The DNA here is from genome assembly GCA_934630495.1 of uncultured Oscillospiraceae bacterium. Classification (GTDB taxonomy): domain Bacteria; phylum Bacillota; class Clostridia; order Oscillospirales; family Oscillospiraceae; genus JAZOXB01. The sequence goes on along the minus strand of CAKTVW010000035.1, from coordinate 12,456 downwards.
TATCTGCACTGCCTGCCCGCCGATATCACCGGTCTGAGCTGCAAAGAGGGCGAAGTCGACAACTCCGTTTTCGACCGTTATCTTGTTCCCCTCTACAAGCAGGCTTCCTACAAGCCGTACATCATTGCCGCAATGATCTTCATGTCTCAGGTGAAGGATCCCGTCGGCACCTTGATGGCGCTCGACGCAGCGGATAACAAGCGCAAGATGTTCTGATTCCTTCAGAGCTTCCCGCGACGCTTGCAAATTCAGAGTTCAGCAAACACTGGGCGGGGGTCAGACGCCCCCGCCCGTTCCTTTTATTATCATAGTGCGCACCCCAAGGCTTCCTTGTGTAAAGCGCGTCATAAAAGCTGCCCCACATGTCATTGCGATGTCGCAGCCGTTGGCGGTTCTGCCGCCTTACGGATGCGGGCACTCCGCTTGCCGGTCGGAGCGAAGCGACGTGGCAATCTCGTGCAGGCAGTTTCGAATTTACCGAAGCCTATCAGAGAATGATAACAATTTCGTAAGCCGTGGGGTTGCGCAGAAATCAATTTGAAATGAGGTAATTACCATGTCCAGAATCGTTATTGCCCTCGGCGGCAACGCCCTTGGCAACACGCCTTACGAGCAGCTCAAGCTCGTCACCGAAACCGCGAAGCCCATCGTTGATCTGATTGCGCAGGGCAACGAGGTCGTTATCGCCCATGGCAACGGCCCGCAGGTCGGCATGATCAATCTCGGCATGGCCACCGCCGCCGAGGCTAAGGCCATCAAGTCCGACATGCCCTTCCCCGAGTGCGGCGCCATGAGCCAGGGCTATATCGGCTACCATCTGCAGAATGCGATCGGCAACGAGCTTGCTGCGCGCGGCATGAGCAAGGATGTCGCGACCGTCGTGACGCAGGTCCTCGTTGACGAGAACGACCCCGCTTTCCAGAATCCCACCAAGCCCATCGGCGCGTTCTACGACAAGGAGACCGCCGACCGCATCGCCGCGGAAAAGGGCTATACCATGGTCGAGGACGCCGGCCGCGGCTACCGTCAGGTCGTTCCTTCGCCGAAGCCCGTCGACGTCATTGAGAAGAACATGGTCCGCACGCTGATTGAGGCCGGCAACGTCGTTATTACCGTCGGCGGCGGCGGCATCCCCGTTGTCCGCAAGGACGGCAAGCTCTACGGCGTCCCCGCCGTGATCGATAAGGACTTTGCCTCCGCGAAGCTCGCCGAGCTGGTCCATGCCGACGCGCTGGTCATCCTGACCGCCGTGGATCGCGTCTGTATCAACTGGGGCAAGCCCGATCAGAAGAGCTTGGACGAGATGAGCGTCGAGGAAGCCGAGAAGTACTGCGGCGAAGGCCACTTTGCGCCCGGCTCCATGCTCCCGAAGGTCAAGGCGGCGATCAGCTTCGCAAAGACCGGCGGCAACGCTATCATTGCTTCGCTGGAAAATGCCGGCGCCGCCGTTAAGGGCGAGTCCGGCACCGTTGTGCATCTTTGATCGCAGGTTGTAATTTGAAAGCCGTTCCCGGGCGAAGCTTTGCTTCGGCCGGGAACGGCTGCTTTTGCGGGACGGTTGAACATGATACAAAAAATTCGGGGTTCGGACGGCGATGCGTCCGAACCCCGAACTTATTTTTATTTTTCAAATACGCGCTTGAGCTTTGCGAAGCGGGGCAGGCCGTTCTCGTGCGGTACGACAGGCTCGCCCTCGAGCAGCGGCTCGCAATACGCAACGAATTTCTCGTTGACGTAGGCGTTGTCGGTGGTGATCCAGTCGAGCGGGAGCTTCTTTTCATAGTTGGCGACCTTGTCCAGATCGATCAGATCGCAGCGGCAGCTGTAGCCGTGCTTGCGGTCGCAACGGAAGCAGACCATCTTGCCGCTTTGGCCCGCGAGAGCGGATTCGACGGCGAACTTACCGGCGTTAAACGCCTCGTCGATGTCCGTCTGAGAGGCGCAGTGCGCGGCGCAGCGCTGCAGCAGGGACAGCTCGATCGGGCGGACCTTTGCGCCCGTGGCAGCTTTGACGACGGAGGCGAGTCTGGCGGCAAGACCGCCGAGCTGCGCGTGGCCGAAGCCGTCGGTGCCGGAGGTCTTTGCCTCGGAGACAAAGGAGCCGTCGCTGTAGTGGATGCCCTCGGAAACGGCGACGAAGCATCTGCCGGTGTTCTCGTAGACGCGCGCGACATCGTCGAGGAACTGCGGCATGTCAAAGTCGACCTCGGGCAGATAGATCAGATCGGGGCCTTCACCCTTTTCTGCGGCAAGGACAGAGGCGGCGGTGAGCCAGCCCGCATGGCGGCCCATGCATTCGACGATGGTGACCATGCCCTTGTCATATACCTTGCTGTCGCGGGAGACTTCCATGATCGAGGTGGCGATGTACTTCGCTGCGGAGGCAAAGCCCGGGCAGTGATCCGTTCCGTACAGATCGTTGTCGATGGTCTTCGGAACGCCGAAAACGCGGCAGGCGTAGCCGGCCTTCTTCATGTAGCGGTTGATTTTGTTGCAGGTGTCCATGGAGTCGTTGCCGCCGTTGTAGAAGAAGTAGCGAATGTTGTATTTCTTGAAAATCTCAAGGATGCGTTTGTAGTCGGTGTCATCCTCTTCCGGTGCGGCGATCTTGTAGCGGCAGGAGCCGAGCGCGGAGGAGGGGGTGTGCAGCAGCAGCTCCAGCTCCTTGGGGTCTTCCTCGTCCATGATCATCAGTTGATCGTTCAGGACACCGAGAATGCCGTGGTATGCGCCGTAGACCTTGGTAATGCACTCGCTCTCTAGGGCCGTCTTGATGACGCCGTAGGCACTGGCGTTGATAACGGCGGAAGGACCGCCGGATTGACCGATAACAGCAGCTCCGACCAACGGAGCGGTTTGCTTAGCCATAAATAATTACCTCCTGGATTAACCACGAAAAATTACGATTTGATCCGGCAAATGCCGATAACGCCTACAGTATAGCACGAAATTCGGCCCATTTCAAGCGCTGCCGGGAAAAACGGAGAAAAAGCGCACCTTTTTGCAAAAAACGGCTCAGTCCGTGTGCTCCCGCGCGGCGGCGCGGATCTCGCCGACCATATACAGGCTTCCGAAGGCAAGCACCGCTTCTCCCGGAGCGGTCTGAGAGAGGGCGGCCTTTACGCCCTCGCGGACGCTCTGACAGGCGGTGACGGGCTTTCCGAAGGAGGCAAGCTGCTTGGCAAGCTCCTGCGCGGGAAGCGCGCGGGGATTGTCGGGCGTCACGGTGACAAAGCGCGTGACATACGGCGCGGTCAGGCTGTACATGTCCTGATAATCCTTGTCAGCCATGACGCCGGTCAGCGCGGTCAGCGGAATGCCGGGCAGATAATCGCGGATGTTTCGGACCAGCGCCTCCATGCACTGCGGGTTGTGCCCGCCGTCCACGAAGAAGATCGGGTCCTTCCGCAGAAGCTCAAAGCGGCCGGGCCAAGTGACGTTTTTCAGACCGCTGCGGAGCTGCTCTTCGGAGATCTGCCAGCCCTTCGCGGTCAGCGCATCTACGGCGGACAGCACGACGGCGGCGTTTTTGAGCTGATGCGCACCCAGCAGCGGGAGCTCCAGCTCTCTGCGGCGGCCGCAGTCGAAAACCTGCCCCTCAAAGCTGTGACGGATCAGATGCAGACTGTCAAAGTCCGCGCGGTGCAGGCGCGTTCCGGTCGCGGCGCAGCGGTCGGTAAAAACCTGCTCCACGCCGGGCGTCCCGCGATAGATCACGGCGTCGCCGCCCTTGATGATACCGGCCTTGGCCGAAGCGATCTTTTCGAGCGTATCGCCGAGGACCTCGGTGTGATCGTAACCGATGTTGCAGATCACGGCAACCTCGGGCGTGCGGATAACGTTCGTGGAATCCAGCTCGCCGCCCAGCCCGACCTCCAGCACGACGATATCGCATGCGTGCCGGGCAAAATACACCATGGCGATGGCGGTGACCAGCTCAAATTCCGTGGGATGATCCTGCATGGCCTCCGCATGGGGCTTGACCAGCTCCGTAATCTCGCCAAGCTCGTCGTCGGAGATCATTTCTCCGTCGACCTGCATCCGCTCGTTAAAGCAGGTGATGTACGGCGAGGTGTACAGTCCGGAACGGTAGCCCGCCGCGCGGAAAACGGAATCCAGCATTGCGGCCGTAGAGCCTTTTCCGTTCGTGCCCGCAATGTGGACGAATTTCAGGGTATCCTGCGGATCTCCGAGACGCTTCAAAAGCTCACGCGTCCGCGAAAGTCCGGGGATCGAACCTTTCCAGCTCACGGAGTGAATGTAATCGAGTGCTTCCTTGACATTCATAAAATTGCCTTCTTACTTGGAATAAAATTCGCCTTTTGCAGCGCGGCGACGACCGGCAGCGCAACGATCGCCATCAGCATCGTCGAAAGCAGGCCCGAAGCAATACGGATCCAGAACATTCCGAAGATCAGATGATATTCATAGTAATGGTACAGCTTCGCGTCGATGTAGTACACCAGCGTGTTGAGCGTAGAAACAAGCACACCGGAAACGAGGGTCACGGCGAAATAGGTATACGGACGCTTGGTGGAAAGGATCGTTTCCACGGACATGTGCTTTTTCAGCAGCAGAGCGCACACGCCGACGAACAGACCGCGAATGGCTGGCGGCAGCACCCACAGCAGCGTGGTGGCCGTGAAGCCGTAGCGGATCATCTGCTCCATAAACGCGCCGAGGAAGCCGACAAGGAAGCCATCGACCGGCCCGAACAGCATGGCGCAGATCAGCGTCGGCAGCGAGGCAAAGGTGAGCTTGATGCCTCCGACCTCCACCGAAAGCAGGGACAGACCGAAGTACATTGCGATGAGCACCGCGTCGATCGCGATGCGCCGGACAGGGAAAGCGGTTTTGTTTCTGGACATAAAAAAATCCTCCTTAAAATTTGGAGGAGGTTGCAATATTCCGATGCTACCCCTTTCGTAAACGCAAAGGATCGTTTACACGCGGGGTCGTGCTTAGGCGGTTGCGGTAACAGTATCGCGGTATCCGAGGATACCTTCGCCCGGCGGCAACCTCCCATCCGACCGGTACTTAACGCACTGTTCCTACTCCCTGCAGCATCGTTTATCGCTATTATTGTAGCGAATAATTTGCAAAATGCAAGCTTTTTTTCAAAAAATTTGCGCAGAGCGACGTATGCCGTCAAGGCTCGGCACAGCCGTCCTTTTTTCGGCAAAGCTCCGCGATCTCGCAGAAGCGCGCGCAAATGCAGTCGTAGTTCTCCGGACGGTGCGGAAACAGGCAGGCCGAGCAGTCCTTGATGCCGTCTGCGGTGTAGGTGAATGCACCGCCGCAGCGTTCGCCGAGCGCGTAGAGCGGGCAGTAGCAGAACAGACAGTTGAAGCGCTCCGAATCGGCGCATTTATGGCAGGGGAAGTATTCGCATTCCCGATTCTGGAAAAATTTGTAGCTCATGTTCGCTCCTTTATGTCACGGCGCAGCCGACGCGCTCGCCTAAGTGCACTCGGCTCTCGATGCCCTGCGCGGAATACTTCAGCAGATCGGCATCCGGGATGAGAATCCCCTGCTTCAGCAGCAGAATGACCGTCGAGCCGCCGTACTGAAAATACCCCTTTTCCTGCAGCTTGGAGAACGCGGCGGCGTCCTCGCGGTGGTTGACGATCCTGCCGACCAGCAGCGCCCCGACCTCCATTTCGATCACGTCGCCGAAATGCTCGGTATGCAGCAGCGTATAGCAGCGGGTGTTGCGGCGGTAGACCGCCAGCTCGGCGGCGATCGGATTGACCGTATGCAGCACGCCGGGGATATGCACGCTTGCCTCCTGTGAGCCGTCGTCCGGGTAGACATAGCGATGGTAGTCGTCGGGCGCAAGTCGGAAGATCATGCACCAGCCGCCCGCGTATGCTGCTGCCAGCGCCTCGTCATTCAGCAGCTCGGCGGTCGTATACGGAACGCCCTTGATCCGAAACACGGTGTCCGTCCCGATCGGAAGCACCGTCAGGCGGGAATCGGCCACGGCAGGAAGCTCCTGCCCGGCGCACAGATGCGGGTATTCTTTCCTCTGTCGGGTGAAAAACGCGTTAAAATTTGGAAAGTCCTGCTCGGTGCAGTCGTCGACGCGAATTTTATAACGCGTCATAAAACGGCGCACCTTTCTGCGGGAGAGCGGGCTTTTCTGCCACGCGCCGTAGAGATCGGAGACGAATTTACGGCAAAGAAGCCCCTTGGCAAGCATTCGCCCGAAGGCGGTGCCGTAGGTAAAGCGGATCGCGCCGCCGCCGACATCCTCTTCCTGAACGAGCTGCTTGGTGTCGCGGTGATAAACCTGCATGGCGCCGCCTCCCTTCCTTTTCTTTCATTATACAGCTTTTCGGGGAAAATGCAAGCCGGCGGCTTCGCCCGAAAAAAACGGCGGATTCTTTAACGGCGCGGTTGATTTTTGTCGGAGACTCGGATATAATACGAATACCCGAGTGAAATCGGGCCTTTTGAAGCATCCAAGCGCCGCACAAGGCGCAGTTACTGCTTCAAAAGCCGTCGCATACGAAATCTGCGCCGCTGACGCGGCTGTGAAAACGCTGCATGTTTTTATCAGATTTCAGTATAATAACCACAGATTTCTACACAGGAGGAACAAATCATGGCTGTTAAGATCGAAAAGAGCACCATTATCGGCGACGTGCTGGATATCGCGCCGCAGACCGCGCCGCTGTTCATGGCGATCGGTATGCACTGCCTCGGCTGCCCGTCTTCGCGCGGCGAGACCGTTGAGGAAGCCTGCATGGTCCACGGCGTGGATGCCGATGCTTTCTTGGCGCAGGTCAATCGCTTCATCGAGGCCGGCGAGCAGAACAAGTAATGCAGGAGCGGGGCTTGCGAAAGCCCCGCTTTTTGCTGAGCATGGATAGAGCGGCAGAGCGCCGTTTTGCGCGGCTTTTCGGCGTCATGCGCAAAGAATTTTTTACCGGAGAAGAATATGACACAAAAGGAACGGATGCTTTCCGGACAGGCTTACCGGGTCGACGCCGCGCTGGCGCAGGAAATGCGGCAGACGCGGGAGCTGCTGCGGCTTTTTAATTCTGAGACGGACCCCGCTTCGCGGGAGCCGCTGCTCCGCCGCCTGCTCGGAAGTGCGGGCGAGAGCTGCTATATTGAACCGCCGTTTCGCTGCGACTACGGCTCGAATATCCATGTCGGAAAGCGGTTTTATGCCAATTTTGAATGTATCATTCTGGACCAGTGCCCGGTCGTGATCGGGGACGACGTAATGTTCGGCCCGCGTGTCAGCCTGCTTTCGGCGGCGCATCCGATCGATGCCGAGACCCGTGCGAACCTTCTGGAGTACGGGCGTCCCATCACGATCGGCAGCAGCGTCTGGCTGGGCGGCGGCGTGACGGTTCTGGGCGGCGTGACGATCGGCGAACGCGCGGTGATCGGCGCAGGCTCCGTTGTGACGAAGAATATCCCGCCGGACTGCATCGCGGTCGGGAATCCGTGCCGCGTTTTGCGGTACATCACCGAGGACGAACGGGAGCGCTGGCGGCAGTGGGGAAGAGAGTGGTCGCCGTGAAGCTTCCGATCTCAAAGCGGCTGCTGTGCTGTGCGGAGCAGATACTGCCCGGTGCGCGGGTCGCCGATGTCGGCTGCGACCACGGCTATTTGGGCATCTATCTTCTGCAAAGCGGCCGCGCCGAATTTGTACATGCCTGCGATCTGCGCGAAAAGCCGCTGGCAAAGGCAAGGGAAAACGCCGCGCGTTACGGCGTTACCGAGAATATCCGCTTTTCCTGTGCCGACGGCCTTTCGGCGGTCGACCCGCGGTCGGTCGATACCGTGGTCTGCGCGGGAATGGGCGGCGATCTGATCGCGCAGATCATTGCCGCCGCGCCGTGGCTGAAAGACCGACGCTATACGCTGATCCTCCAGCCGCAGTCCGGCGGGAACGACCTTCGGCGCGTTCTGTCGGAAATCGGCTTCGGGATCGAGTGCGAAGCACTGACGGAGGAGAGCGGATTCCTCTATTATGTGCTCCGCGCCCGCTACGGAGACGCCGTGCCGCTTTCGCCGGGCAGACAGTATTGCTCCGAGCCGCTTCAGAACAGCGGAAGTCCGCTGCTGCACCGCTATCTGACGCGTATCGAACGGGCGCTGCGGCTGACGGTGGAGGGAATCGAGCGTTCAAACGACCCGGCCGACCGCGAACGCCTGCGCTATTACACCGTGGCGCTGAAAGAGGTCTGCGAAATGCTTGGAAAGGAATAAATATTATGTCAACCGTGCAGGAAATATATGATTACATCCGCACCCTTGCGCCGGAGACGATGGCGTATGAGTGGGATCATGTCGGTCTGCTGTGCGGCCGCTCCGATCGCGAGGTCAGCCGCGTGCTGATCGCGCTCGATCCGTTTATGGATGCCTGCGAGGAGGCGGCCGAACTGAGCTGCGGCCTTTTGCTGACGCACCACCCGGCGATATGGGACCTCAAGGCCGTCAGCGATGCCACGGAGGCCGGACGCTGTCTGCTGTATCTCATCGAGCACGGGATCAGCGCCGTCAATGCCCACACCAATCTGGACCTTGCGCCGAACGGTGTAAACGACTGCCTTGCGGCGAAGCTCGGCCTGACGGACGTGACGGTGATCGACCCGTGCGGAACGGACGAGAGGGGGCAGCCCTATGGACTGCTGCGCGGCGGCAGCGTTTCGGAGCAAACGCCGCAGGAATTTGCCGCGTTCGTCAAAAAGGCGCTTGCCTGTGAGGGGCTGCGTTATGCTTCCGGCGGACGTCCCGTCCGAAGGGCGGCGGTCGGCGGCGGAAGCTGCTCGGAATACATCGCCCGCGTTGCGGAGCTGGGCTACGACGCGTTCGTCACTGCCGACTGTAAATACAACGGCTTTGCCGATGCGCAGGCGCTCGGCCTGACGCTGGTCGACGCAGGCCACTTTCAGACGGAGAATCCCGTCTGCGCCGAGCTTGCGCGGCAGCTTCGCGCACACTTCCCGGAGCTGACGGTTTTTCTGTCGAAAAGACACGGGGATTGCATAAAATTCCTATAAAACGGTTGAGTTTCCGACAAAGCTGTGCTAGAATAGCATAAGAATTTTTAACAAGAAGGGAAGAACTACCATGTCGGGCCATTCCAAGTGGCATAATATTCAGAAAACGAAGGGCGCTCAGGATGCGAAACGCGCTGCGGCCTTTACCAAGATCGCGAAGGAAATGTATGTAGCGGTGAAGGAGGGCGGCGGTTCCATCGACCCCAACTATAACTCCCGCCTTGCAACCGTCATTACCAAGGCAAAGGCCGCCAATATGCCGAACGACAACATCAAGCGCGTTCTGGAAAAGGCAGCCTCCGCAGGTAGCGGCGATGCCTATGAAGCCATTACCTATGAGGGCTACGGCCCGAACGGGATCGCCGTGATCGTCGAGACCATGACCGATAACCGCAACCGTACTGCGGGCAATATGCGTCATCACTTCGATAAATTCGGCGGGAAAATGGGCGCGAACGGCTGCGTTTCTTGGAATTTCTCCAAGAAGGGCGTTCTGGTCATCGACAACGAGGACGAGGACTACGAGGAAGACGCCGTGATGATGGATGCGATGGACTGCGGCGCGGACGATTTCGAGGCCGAGGACGACTGCTTCACGATCTATACGCTTCCCGACGATTTTAACGCCGTCGCCGATGCGCTGAGCAAGAAGGGATATTCCTTTGTTTCCGCGCAGATCGAAATGGTACCCGGCGAGTATAAGAAGCTGGACAATGCCGACGATATTTCCAATATGGAAAAGATGCTCGATATCTTTGAGGACGACGACGACGTCCAGAACGTCTGGCATAACTGGGACCGCGACTGAGCCTGAGCGTAAATTTTGTTATACTTGTAAAGAGCAGCAGCCGATCGCAAGATCGGCTGCTTACAAAATTCTGATAAATGTTGGAATTTCTCCGTTTTACGACGCCAAAACGTGACAATTGGAAAACATTTCGTTTGCAAAACGGTTACAGAACTGGTATGATGCAGACAGTCCTCACGGGACACGGACGCTCCGCCGCGGAGCGCCGCCAGTACGACAAAGGAGGTTTGCATTATGTGCTTCAATAAGATCGATTGCAGCGCCATCTGGGAAACGCTTTGCCGCATCCTCGGCATCGGCTGCTGACACAATAAAAATGACGCAATGAAAAAGCGGGAGCTTTACATGTGTAAGGCTCCCGCTTGCTTTATACTGAGAACTATGACTCTAATCAGGTAATGGCACTAGTCCAGCGAGTGCAAAAGCCTGCGCAGGTCGTCCGGGGTGAAGGTATAGACCGTGTCGCAGAATTGGCACTCGATCGTGATCGGCTTGCCCTCGTCGGCCAGCTCCGTAAGGTCCTGCTTGCCGATCGTGATAAGCGTGCGCTCGACGCGTTCGCGGGAGCAGTAGCAGCGGTAGGCAACGGGGATCGTCTCGAGAAACTGCGGCTCAAAGCCGTCCAAGACCTTGCGCAGCATTTCCTCGGGCGTCAGGCCTGCGTCCAGCATCGGGGTGACGGCCCCCGCCCTTTGAATACCGGCCTCGAGGCGGTCGATCACGTCGTCCGGTGCGCCGGGCAGAAGCTGCAAAAGATAGCCGCCGGCTACACGGACGCTTTGATCGGTGTCGACCAGAACGCCCAGCGCACAGGCGGTCGGTGTCTGCTCACTTTGCGCGAAATAGGCCGTCAGGTCGTCAGCGATTTCACCGGAGACCAGCGCAACGCTTCCGATATACGGCTCCTTCATTTTCAGATCGCGGATCACCGTCAGCATTCCGTCCGTTCCGACGGCTGCGCCGACATCCAGCTTACCCGCGTATTTTTCCAAAAGCGTGATGCCCGGGTTCTCGACATAGCCGCGCACATTTCCGGTGTGATCGGATGTGGCAAGCAGCGTTCCCAGCGGCCCGCCGCCTTTTATTTGCAGTGTAACGGAGCCTTCCGTATCCTTCTGCATACTGCCAAGCATGGAGCAGGCGGTCAGCACACGACCGAGCGCGGCGGTCGCGGTCGGCGTGGTATGATGAATGTTCCGGGCGCGTTCGGCCAGCGCCGTCGAGCAAATGGCCATGGCCTTGACAAAGCCGTCGCCGCTGATCGCGCGAACAATATGATCCTGCATGTCGTTACTCCTTTTCCGCACAGAAATAGATCCGCTGCTCATCGGCCTCGGGAGGCGCCGTGCGGCAGTCGCCGAAGGCCGTGACCCTTGCAAAGCCCGCTTTGTAAAGCCACTGTGTGAGCGTCTGCGGGTCGTAGGCATATTCGCAGTGCTGCTCAAAGCTCCTGCGCCACAGCTCGCCGCATTTTTGAAACAGGTCGATGCCGTAATAGCAGCAATTTTCCGCACCGTCAAATTCCGTGCGCCAAACGCAGTAGCTCTCCTCGTTTTCGTCCAAGAAGACCTGTCCGTCCAACGCGCGAAGCTTATTCGGCGTGTTGATGTCAAACACAAAGACACTGCCCGGGCGGAGCGACGCAAAAACGCGGGAAAACGTCTTGCGGCAGTCGGCGGGGTCGGTGACATAGTTGAGGCTGTCCAGCAGGCAGACCGCCGCGTCGACGGGCTGCGGCAGGCGAAGCCGCTGCATGGGTTGCCGAATGAAGTACGGCGCGTTTTCGGTCAGCTCGGCGGCCTTTTGCGCCGCGACGGTCAGCATTTCCTCCGAAATATCCGCGCCGAGCACCTGATAACCGCGCTTGGCCAGCAGCACGGACATCGTGCCGGTGCCGCAGGCCAGATCGAGCACCGTTTCCGGATGCGCTCCCGCCTTGTGCAGGACCGTTTCGATAAAATCGCAGATCGCGGCATAATCAATGTCGCGGGTAAGGCCGTCGTAGGACGCCGCAAGAGGACCGTAGGCGGTCATGTGGACTCCTTCAGGCGCTCGAAGATCATTTCGTAAGCGCCGGTGCCGCTGATGAGACTGCGATTGACGCGGCTGACGGTCGCGGAGCTGGCGTTCGTCTGCGCGAGAATGTCGGTGTAGATCATGCCGGCGTCCAGCATCCGCGCGACCTCGTAGCGCTGCTCAATGGCGTTCAGCTCCGCCTGTGTACACAGGTCGCAGAAAAAGTTATGGCATTCCTCGGGTGTTTTTAATTGCAGCATGGCGCGGTAAAGCTCGCATTCGGGGTTGGAATGCTTATAGCGATTGTTCATGATGCGCCTCCTTATCGTATTCGCTGAGGCAGTTCCGCAAAACTGCGACGGCACGCTTTTTCGGTCCTTCGGTTTGAGAAGTCGGAAATACACAGAGTATTCCCGCATTTTTCGAGTCTTGCCGTGACCAAAAGACCTCTCGGAAAATCTGCTTGCCGAGTTATGCGGTGATGTCCTAAAAGATTATAACACTTTCTTTTGCGAAAGTAAATAGCAAATGTTTATTTAGGGAATCTCTGAATAAATCGCCTGCGGCCGTCGTCGGATCTTTTTCGTCGGCTTTTCGGTTTGAAAAACT
>CAKTVW010000034.1 GCA_934630495.1 uncultured Oscillospiraceae bacterium | reverse complement strand
GTAGGTGTAATCGGTCGTGTTCAGTTTCGGGAGAGTGACCGTGGTCGTGGCCGAACAGCGTGAACAAGTGCCGGTCAGCTTGCCAGCGGCAGAGGCTGTCGGCGTAGTTGTGACCTTGTAGCCATAGCTGTGGCCGAGTGCATTTGTGTAGGTATCTTTGTAGGAATCGCCGCAAGCAGAACAGGTGTGCGTGGTATAGCCCTGTGCGGTGCAGGTGGGGGCAGTCACGGTCGTTTTGTAGCTGTGGTTTGTTTTTGCAAGCGTGACGTCAAAATGGAACGTGCCGTAGGCAGTTGTTTTCCAGATATAGCGCCCCGTGCCGGTTGCAGTACAGGTTGCGGCCTTTACGACGGAGTAGGTGTAATCGGTCGTGTTCAGTTTCGGGAGAGTGACCGTGGTCGTGGCCGAACAGCGTGAACAAGTGCCGGTCAACTTGCCGGCGGCAGAAGCTGTCGGTGTAGTTGTGACCTTGTAGCCGTAGCTGTGGCCGAGAGCGTTTGTGTAGGTGTCTTTGTAAGAATCGCTGCAGGTGGAACAAGTGTGCGTGGTGTAGCCTTGTGCGGTACAGGTGGGGGCGGTAACGAAAGATTGATAGTTATGCTTGTGTGGCACGGTTTTGCCGTCCCATGTCGCCGTTGGGTATTCATCTTCGCCATATGTCGGAGATGTCCAGCCCTCTTTGCCCTCAATGTAATAGAGTGTTAGACCAGGAATGTTGTAATAGTTTTTTTCGCCAGGGGTGCATGTCCGAAAAGCACTTTTGATTTTTGGTGCAGCACCCATAAAACAGACACTTGCTAGATGAATACAGTCCTCGAACGCATACCATCCAATACTTGTCACACTTTCTGGAATAATAATGCTTGTTAGGCTACTGCAACCATAGAATGTACGATCTTCAATGCTCGTCACGCTTTCCGGGAGATTGATGCTTGTTAGGCCGCTACAATTAGAGAACGCCCACGACTTAATGCTCGTTACACTTTTCGGGACAGCATATTCACCGGAAAAACCGTTCGGGCAACAAATTAACTCAGTTTTATCCTTACTAAAAAGCACGCCGCTATTATCGTTAGAATAAGCTGGATTATTCGTATCGACCAAAATTTTGGTTAGATTGGTACAGCCATCAAACACGCTTCTTTCAATACTTGTTACACTTTCCGGGATGAAAATATTTTTCAAACTGGTGCAGTTAAAAAAGCCACCATTACAAAGCCTTTCCACGCCGTTTAGAATAGTGACATTCGCTAAATTGGTGCAATGTGAAAATTCAAACCCCCAAATATCTGTTAGGCTCCCTGGGATGGTGATACCGATTAAGAATGTGCAGCTTCGAAATGCATATGACTGTAATCTTGTCACGCCATCTGGAATAATGTAGTTACCAAGCTTTGATCTTGCTGGAGCTTGAAGTAGCTCGGTTTTTTCTTTGTTGTACAAAACACCGTGTTCATCACTGCAATATGCTGTATTATTGGTATCAACCCAAATCCCAGTTAGGTTGTTGCAGTACAGAAACGGACTACCTTCAAGTTTTGTAACGCTTGCTGGGATAGTAATACCCGTAAGGCCAGTACATTTCTGAAATGCATCACTTCCGATGCTCGTCACGCCGTTCAAAATGTTGACCCTTGTCAGTCCGGTACAGCTTAAGAAAGCCTGTCTGCCAATGCTCGTCACGCTCCCAGGGATGGTAATACTTGTCAGACCAGTACAGCCTTGGAATGCGCTATCGCCGATATTCGTTACGCTTGCTGGTATGGTAATATTCGTTAGGCTGGTACACTTGTAGAATGCAGCGTATTCGATACTCGTCACACTTGCAGGAATAGCAATGGACATCAAGCCGCTGCAATTAAAGAATGTCTCGCGCTCAATGGTTGACACACCCTCGGGGATGGTGACGCTCATCAGACTGGTGCAGTCTGTAAACGAACTGCGTCTGATGCGCACGACACTCTCGGAAATGGTGACATTTGTCAGAGCGGCGCAGCCACGGAACGCCCCGGCTCCAATGCTCGTCACGCCGCTTTCGATAACAGCGGTTTTGACTGGAACCGAAGTATCGGCCCATGGTGGCGACTCAGAATAATAATTATTCATCTCTCCCGTGCCGGAGATGGTGAGGACGCCGTCGGAATCAAGTGTCCATGTCAGGCTGTCGCCGCAGATGCCGCTGTCAACAATATCTGCGGCGGACACGCTGAGGAACGGTATGGACAGGAGCAGTGCGAAGCAGAGAACGAGGGAAAGTAATCGTTTCATGAGTAACGCCTCCTTTTTGATAATAGTATAGATAAAATTTGTCTAAAAGTCAATAGATAAATTTTATCTGAATATAATAAAAAACCGAGGTGAGATATGCTTGCAAAACAGGATTCGAAATTTGCGCGAGGACCATGACTATACGCAGCAGCAGCTTGCGGACGCGCTTGGAATTACACAACGGAAATACAGCTATCTCGAGACGGGCACACAGCAATGGACCGATGAATTTCTGGTGAAGCTCTCCTGCTTCTATGATGTCAGCATTGACTTTCTGCTAATGCAGACCGATTGCCCGAAGCGCTATAAATGATTGCGGAATGATATCTGCTCGGTTATAGCTTTTCTAATCCTATAAGAGAGAACTATTAAAAAATGTGAGCGCCTGCCGCTTGATGCGGCAGGCGCTCTTAGAATACTTATGCTGTTATTTGTGTTTCTGCTTATGCTTCGGGGGTAACGGAAGGAGCGTTTTCCTCGGGCTGCGGAGTTTCCGTTTCCAAAAGCTTCTGGAAGCGCATGATCATTGCGGCAACCTCGGCGCGGGTCGCTTTGCCCTGCGGGTTGATAAGCTTCTGATCGTCGCCCTGGATCAGCTTCGCGCCGACCGCCCAGTACATTGCGTCGAGCGCATAATCGGAGACCTTGTCGGCGTCCTTGAAGCCCTTGAGATCGTCCTTCGCGTCGCGCGTGATCTCGCGGTATTCGGCGAAGCGGTAGAAGATCGTTACGATCTGTTCGCGGGTGATCGCGCCGTCCGGCTCAAAGTGGGTCGCGTCCATGCCGTTGACGATCTTGTTCTTATATGCCCAGTTGACGGCGGCAGTATACCATCTTCCGGCGGGAACATCCTCGAAGACCTTGCTGGAAGTGTCGCTGAAATCGGGCGAACCGACCGATCTCCAGAGAACAGACACCAGCTCGGCGCGGGTCATGGAGGCGTTCGGGTCGAAGATCATTTCGTTACGGCCGTTGAAGAGCTTGTTGCTGACGACATAATCGACCGTGGAGGCGAACCAGTCGGAATCCTTCACGTCAACAAACGTCAGGTTGTAGATCGTGATGCGGCCGCATCTGGAGCAGACATAATAGATGCTGCCGTCGGCTGCGGTTTTTTCGACGTTGATGTGCGCGCCTGCGCGGCTAAGCTCGATCGTCTTTGTCTCGCCGCACTCGCACTTGACGGTCTTCTTGCCCTGAACGCCGCAGGTCGTCTCAATGTTTTCGATGACGGTGAGCTTGTGCTCCTCGCCGGTCTTGAGGTCGAAGTGGTACAGGTCTTCGCCGATGGTGAACCAATCGGTCTTGTACTTACCGCCGAGGAAGTACATCCGCTTGCCGCTCTGGGAATCCTTGGCCCAACCGGTGTAGTCTGCGGGAGCTTCCTTCTGCGTGCAGTCGCTCTCGGAGCACAGGAGCTTGCCGGTCGTGCGGTAGTAGATGTAGTCGTGCTTCTCGACCTTGGGATCGTCGTCGTCGGAGGTTTCCTTTTCCTTTGTGACGGTATCAAGCACAGTGCCGTCGACGTTATAGGCGGTGACGGTCATCTTGCCGTTGTTCAGCTCGACCATCAGATAGACCGCGTCGTAGTTCTGTGTGATCTTTGCAAAGTGGAAATCGGGGTTGTCCTCGGGTGCATACTGGGAGCTGCGGGACTTTTCGCCGAGATCGCCGCAGATAAAGTACACAACGCCGTTTTCGGTATTGATCTCACCGTTTGCAATGGGGTTCGTGCGCGCATAGGAATGATCGTGACCGGAGAAGACGAAATCGATGCCCGCCGCTTCGGCGGCTGCCGGGATCGCCTTGTTGTACGGTGCGCTCGAGCCCTTCGTATTGGTGTAGTAGGGAGGCTGATGGAGCGTCAGAATCTTCCATGTGCAGTCGGTCTTTGCGGCGTCCTCTACCAGCCACTTTGCAGCGGAGGCAAGGTCGGCGTTGCAGTTGATCACGGCAACATAAACATCGCCGTACTCGACGGAATAATAGTCCTTGCCGGGGAGATTGAAGATCGCCGACGCCTTATCGCCGCTGTTGTCGCCGTAGTACTCGTGGTTGCCGAGGACCTGAATAATCGGCGTGGTCGGATATTCCTTGGCGAAGAGGCCCTGAATCTGATTCCATGCGCCGAGGCTGTTGGCAACATCGATGTAGTCGCCGGTCTGGATACCGAAGTCAACGCCCTTCTGACCAATCGCCTCGGCGATCTTTTCCATTGCGGCGATCGATTCGGCATCGGCCTCCGGGTTGTTGCTGAGCTGGGTGTCGCCCATGACGAAGAAGGAGGTCTTGCCGGTCTTCTTGGCGGTGGTGAAGGTGGAAATCTCGGAGAAATGTCCGTCAACGCCGTCGCCCACGCGGTAGCAATAGGTCGTGCCGGGCTGGAGACCGGTCAGCGTAACGGTATTGAGCAGCGTGGCGTTGTTGTCGTTGGCGCTGCCGTTAAAGGCGGTGAGCTTACTGGTCCCGTTGACGGTGGTAAACTCGTATTTGCCGGACTGGTAGGCCGCCTGCGTCGTATACTGGATAACGGCCTTCTGCGCGGTGTACTCGGGGGCGCTGAACCATGTGACGCTCTGCGTGGTGGCCGCGTCCTTCACGGCATTCAGACGGACGTTCACGGGAGCGACCTCATCGCTGCCCATGCCGTTGGTAACGCCGGAGATGCGGAAGGAATAGCCGTTTTCGCCCTTTGCATAGACGGTGAACTTTTCACCCGCGACACGGCAGAAGCGGTTCGTTACCAGAACGCCGGAATTGTTGGTGACGCCGATCAGCTCGTCCTCTTCGCCGTCCTTAACGGCATAGATGCTGATTTTGCCGGGCTTCTTGCCGTCGGCAGTCGTGACGTAAAGCTTGCCGGTGGAGCCGACCATCATGATATCGGCGGTCAGCTCATACGGTGCGGTGACGCCGACGGTCTGCGTATTCTGCGAGAAGGTGAGGGGCTTGCCCTCGTCTTCAAAGGTACCCTTTGTGACGGTGTAGGACATGACGATGCCCTTGGCAATTGTGGGAGAGAGCGTAAAGGTGATCTTTGCCGCAACACCTGCCTTGGGAGCGTCGGACGAAGCCTTGATCGTAAGAACGCCGTTTTCAAAATCGGCGGTTCCGTTGTAGCTGCCCGTAAACTCGACCGTCGGCGCGCCGAAGGTGTCGGTCAGCTTGATCTCTGTCTCGAAGGACTTGATCTTATCGGAGTTTTCAACGGTGAGCGCAAGCTCATAGGTGCTGCCGATCATTGCGGTGCTTTCGCCGGAAAGCGTGATCTGACCGAAGGCGCTCTCGCTGGCCTTTACCGTGAAGTAGCGGGTGACCTTGGTGACATTGCCGAAATTATCCGCAACGGAGATCATAACGCTGTGCTCGCCGTTCGGGAGCGTAACGGTAACGGAGGCCTTGGAAGCGGTCGCGCCGGGCAGCTCCTGACGCAGACCGTCGACATAGATCGCGGTCTTTTCCGCGTTGATGCCGGTGGCATTGTCGCCGTCGGGATCGGTGAAGGCCGCCGCGAGGGTGACCTTGTTGCTGGTCAGGACAGGAGAATCGTTTTCCTGCAGCTCCTTGCCGTTAGCGGTCAGAGAGCTGACGACGGGGTTATCCATGTCGTCAATGGTGTCGCCGTAGACGATGCGGAAGTTGTCGAAATAGATGCTGCCCTTGGAGAAGTCGCCCATCGGGATCTTATCGCCGTTCTCGTTTGCCGAGCCGCCGGGGATAAAGGTCATCAGGATCAGCGGACGGCCGGTAACGAGCTTGAGCGGGTGCTCGGGCGTGACATACTGCGCAAGACCGCTCAGGTCCGCCTCGCAGTACATCCAGCCGCTCCAGTAGATGCCGTTATACTGGATGCTGCGGCCTTCCTGCGTGGTGAAATGCAGATAGGCGTCTTTATAAGTGCCGCCGGCCTCGTCCCAGTAGGCGACAGTCGTCCAGATCCAGTAGTTCGGCGTGCCTTCCGGCGCGTAGACCCAGACGCCCAGACCGGAGGGCGTGCCGTTGATGGCGTAGCCGGAGTTGACGTCGGTAGCAACATCATCGGCCAGCTTGCCGTTGCGGATGTAGAGGTTGACGTTTCTGTAGCCGGGAGCAAGGTCGGTATAGTCGTATTGCAGCTCCATGGCATAGTCGCCGAAGCGCACCTGACCGTTATCCGCAGTGACGTTATTCAGGATCGCGGAATGCTGCTTCATATAGCCGGTGTGCCATGTGAAGAAGCTGTAGCCTCGCGCGCCGAGCAGGGTGGAGGCGGGATGGCAGGTCGCGTCGTTGGGGCCGTCGAGATACGAGCCGTCAAAGGTGAAAGGGCCGGATTCGGTCTTGGTGATCAGAGCATTGGCGGCGGCATCCCAACCGAGGTAGGTGATCGGTTCGCTGTCGTCCGGCCATGTCGCACCGTAGCTGCTGCTGCCCCAGTCGTATTCGCCGTACTTGCGAAGCTCGCCGCTTTCGTCCGGCTCAAAGTCAAAAATGACCTGCGGCATTCTGCCGATCTCAACGAAGATGCTGTCGGAAAGGACGGTGCCGTCCGTCTTGGCATAGGAGACCTCGACGTTTGCCTGAAGCGTCTCGGAGGCCTTGGCTGCCGTAAAGATGTTGCCGGAGAAGGAGCCGATCTGATCGGCAGTCTTATCGGCGGAAACGGGGGTGAGCTTCCAGCTGAAGGTGAAGCCGGTAAGCTCCATCAGACGGTTCTGGTAACGGGCGCTCAGTCCCAGATCGGAGCTTGCCTTGAAAGCGAGGTTGATGGATTCGGAAGCGAAGGAAAGCGTATCCGGCTCCTGAATCTCAATGCTGGTCGAGCCGACGATGCGTCCGCTCTGCATCAGATCGACCTCCACGGTCCCGCATTTGCCGTTCGACTTAAACAGGCCGGCGGAATCAATGGAGCCGAAGCTCTTGTCCTTCAGCGCCCAAGAGACGTTCGCGGGCAGCGCGGCGGGATATCCGTTGCCGTCAACGCCGTCGGCGGTGAACTGGACCGAAGCGCCTGCGACATACAGGTCGTTGTTGGGCTTCAGTGCAGCGTGGTCAAACTTGCCGGTGCTCTTGTCGGTCTTGACAAACAGCAGCGCGGAAGCGACGACACGCTCCGGACCGTCGGAGGGATGGTTCTGGATCTCCAGATATTCGCTGCCCTCGTGACGGGAGGCAAAGGTGGCAGAGCCGCCGCCGTCAAGGTAGATGGCGTTGACGACGCCCTGTGCCTGCTGAATTTTTGCGATCTCATAGACCGTCATACCGGCGGACAGACCCGCACGACCGTCGGCCATGAAGACGACCAGCGTGCCGTCTTCCTTCAAGCCGATGGAATGACGCGGTGCGAGGGTCTGGTCGGTATCGGCGACCATGATCTCACCGTTCTTGACCAGCCAGAACGGGCCGGAGATCGCTTCCGCAACGTCGTCATGCGGCGTTCCGTAGTCGCGGATGGCGTAGCTGCCGTCCTTCAGAACGGCAAAATACGGTTCCTGTGAGATGCCGGTCTGTACGACATTACCTTCCATGATAAGGTAGCCGAGAGACTGGCAGGTCTGCATGTTGAAATAGTCGCCGTTCACGGCCAATGCGACCTGCTCACCGGTGGCCTTTTCGTAGTCTGCGGCCTGACCGGTCGTGGTGCGTAGATCCCATTTCAGGTTCTTCGCGGCTTCGGCACGGCTTGCCGCCGTGCTTCCCTCGGAGTAATAGCCTGCATAGGATGCCTTCGGCTTCACGGCGGCGTTCGGAGCGATCGTCGCCATATAACCGTAGACCTGCGAGGTGCCATCGGAGTTGTTTAGAATAACCTGCGTCTCCGTTACACCCTTGACAACGGCATAGTCCGTCTCGGCGACGACGACCCTGCCGTCGGGCTTGCCAAAGCCGCGTGTTTCGCGCTCTGCCATTGCAATGGTCGGGCACAGCGCCGCGAGCATTGCCAGCGTAAGCAGAAGACAGATGGTGCGCATGGTGAACGTGTGTTTCATCTTTTCTCCTCCAAAAAAATGATGGTTTTTATGTTTTGTCGGCACGCAACAACTGTTACATATTTCCAATACCGCCGACTCACACGCCCCTATTATTACACTAATCTGCACGAAAGTCAACCGATGCGTCAAAAATGTGTGCAATCTGCCAAAAGGCACTTGCGAAAAACGGCGAATGCTGGTATACTTTTTAGAAGATGTGCTCAATCACATCGAAAAAAACAGAAAAGGAGTGAATCGCCGCCTTCGGGCGCATCACACATGAAACAACTTCGCTTGATACTTTCCGCGCTGCTTGCCCTGAGCCTCTGCCTCGGCATTTTGACCGGCTTTGCGGCTGCGGATGAGAAATTGGAATTTCAATCGGTCTGGCTTTACGCCGACCCGGAACAGGAGGGGACGCGCTCGGAGCTGCAGAGCGTGAACGGCGTCAATTATCTGTTTCTCGCCGCGCAGGAGGGGTCGACTGCCGCGAGCCTGTATTTTAAGCTGAACGACGCGTCGGCGCTGACGGCGGTGCGGGGAGAGCTTTCCGCCTGCGGCGTTAACAGCGGCGAGACGATCGACCTGAAGGAGCTTTGCGGCGAGGGCGAGACCTATCGGATCACCCTGCTTGCGCAGGCGGGAAGCAAGTCCTGCGAGCTTGACGTGACGGTCGTGCCGATCACGGGCGTTGCAAGCATGTATCTGACGAGTGACGATCCCGTCGAACACGGGAGAGAATGGGTCGAAGCCAGCCCGGACAAGTCCAACAAGGCGACCGGCTCCATGGTAATGACCGCGCCGGACGGCGAGATCGTCTACAACGGAGAGCTGAAGCAGATCAAGGGCCGCGGCAACTCCACATGGCTGGATGCCAAGAAGCCCTATCAGATCAAGCTCAAGGATAAGGCCGACCTGCTCCAGACAGGAGAGAAGAAAAACGCGGCCAAGACTTGGGTGCTGCTGACCAACGCGACCGATCCCTCTCTGATCCGCAACAATATCGTCTATGACCTTTCCGTTGCCATGAACATGGTGCCGGGGATCGAGTGCCGCCCCGTCAATCTCTATTATGACGGCGAATATCGCGGCGCGTATCTGCTGTGCGAAAAGGTTGAGATCAATAAGGGACGCGTTCCGATCGAGGACCTCGAGGAGGCGTTTGAAAACGCAAACCCCGACGTCACGGACTTTGATGCGCTGACCGTAAAGACCGGCACGACTGCCGGAGGTACCGTCTATCGTTACTGCGAGGGGATCAAGAATCCCGAGGTGCTTACCGGCGGCTATCTGCTGGAGATGGACACTGCTGCCCGTGCAGCACAGGAAAAATGCTACTTTACGACGACGCGCGGCCAAAACGTTGTGGTAAAAAGCCCGGAATACTGCTCCAAGGAAGCAATGGAGTATATCGCCTCGTACTATCAGGAGTTTGAGGACACGCTCTATCATGCGGGCAAGAATCCCGATAACCAAAAGACGCTTGCCGACTATATGTCCGTCGAAAGCGCCGCGCAGTGCTATATCATCAACGAGCTGAGCAAAAACCCGGACGGCTACCGTACCTCCTCTTATTTATATAAGGATGCGGGCAGCGATGTCATGACCATGGGACCTGTCTGGGACTATGATCTGAGCTTCGGCACCAGCTGGGGCATGTATACGCAGCCGTGTCAGGACCCGGAGCAGTTCTTTACCCTGCGCAGCGAGTTCGGCAAGGCACTCTATGCCTGCGACGAATACCGTCAGGCCGTGCATGACATTTACCTCGATACCGTCGCGCCGCTGGTCAGCGATATTCTGCTCGGCGGCAAGGGCGAGGGTGATTCCGCTCTGCAATCCCTCGACGGCTATCAGAAGGAGCTGAACAGCTCCGCCGCCGCCAACGCGATCGTCTGGAACGCCTCCAAGGCGGCTTGGGCGGAGAACATTTCCGGCCTTCGCACCTATATCACGCAGCGCAATGCGTGGCTGTCTGCGGAGCTTGCAAAGTGGAACGATCAGACGATGGAGCCGATCTCCGGCTATATCGATGTCAAGGAGTCGGACTGGTTCTACGCGGAGGTCAACAAGGCGAGCGACTACGGCCTGATGAACGGCATGAACAACGGCATCTTCGCGCCGCAGGAAAACACGACCCGCGCACAGGCGGCAAAGGTGCTCTATGCGCTTTCCGGCTCGGACAGCAAGGAGTTCAAGCCGGTCTTTACGGATGTGCTCAAAACGGACTGGTTTGCCGTGCCCGTAACATGGGCGCAGGCCAATAAGGTCGTACAGGGACGGGGCGACGGCACCTTTGGCCCGAACGAAAGCATCACCCGTCAGGATATGGTCGTTCTGCTTTACCGTTATCTCGGTGAGCCGACCGTTACGAGCAATCAGCTCGGCTCGTTCTCCGACAGCGGAGCGGTCGCGGACTATGCCCGCAGCGCGGTCCGCTGGGCGATCGAAAACGAGCTGCTGAAGGGGTATGAGGATCGGACGCTTCGCCCGAACGCCAACATCACCCGTGCCGAATTTGCCGCGCTGATCGTTCGTTTCAGCGATCAGTTCGCAGAGCATAAATAAAGCGGCGTTCTTCGCCGACAAGCGTGCTGCCGCTCTTCGGCGGCACGCTTTGTCTGTCCGGGCGGCACGCTTATTAAAAATGCGTTCGACACGGCTCGACGGCAAAAGCGTGACAGCCGTGCTATGATTTGCAGTGCTCCCGGCGGCACGGCTCTAATACTGATTCTTGATTAAAAGATTTAATCAAGAATCCCGTGTGCTACGCACACTCGCAGCGTGCGAAAGCACGCTGCGCCGTCTCATGCAGAATCTGACGCGCCCCTGGCGCTATAAAAAGCTTTTCAAGCTTTTTAACAGATTCTAGGGAAGCTCTGATTAAATCGGCAAGAGCAGTCGTCGAGAGATTTTTTGGCGGGTTGAGATTTGAAAAACGCAGGAATACTTTGTGTATTTCAAGTTTTTCAAACCGAAAAGCCGACGAAAAAGAACCGACGACAGCCGCAGACGATTTATTCAGAGATTCCCTAGTATAAGGAGGAAAACAGCTTGAAAAAGACCGTGAAATATGTCGTTTTGGCGCTGTGCCTGCTGCTTGCGGTCGGCGCGATCGCTTTCAGCGCCGTGAAGCTTTTCGGCATCTACCGCGAGGAGAAGGCAGGAACGACGGGCTATGCGGCGCTGGCGGAGCGGTTCGTTACGCCTGCGAAGACGGAAGCGGCGGAGACGGGGACAGCGACGGCTCCCGACCCCGAGGAGCAGCCGACGGAAACCGCACCGATCCGCGTTGACTTCGGCGCGCTTCGGAGCGTTAATCCGGAGATTGTCGGCTGGCTGTACTGCGAGGGAACGGAGATCAATTATCCGGTGCTGCTTGCGGAGAATAACGAAAAATATCTGCGCATGATGCCCGACGGCAGCTATAATTATTTCGGCTCCCTGTTTATGGACTACCGAAATCACGAGGATCTTTCGGACGAGAATACAGTGATCTATGGGCATAACATGGAATCCTCCGACCAGATGTTCGGAAAGCTGCAGGCGTTCCTTGAGCAGGATTACACCGAGAGCCATCCGCAGCTTTACTATCTGACGCCGCACGGCGACTATCGTGTCGACGTATTTGCCGCATACGAGACGACGGATTCCTCCGAATCGTATCAGCGCATTTTCGGTGCGGAGGAGGAATACCGCGCGTTCCTCGAGCTTTTGACGGAGCGTTCCCGGATCGTTTCGGATGTCCGACCGGATACGGCGGATCATATTTTAACACTGTCCACCTGCACCAACCGCAGCAGCAGCGGGCGTTATGTGCTGCACGGCGTCCTGCATCCGCTCGACGATGACCGAAACACTAAACAGTAAGAGGACGCTTCGAATGGCCGCGCTTCGGCGCACGAGCCTTTCTGAGAATCGCTCGGCGGAGAGCTGCTTTTCGGCAACTGCGGCAGGCGGTTTTCGGTAGAAATCCCCGAGCGGAACGGAGAAAAGCAGATGAATTTTGTTCAATATTACAGATGTTTTACGCGGCATTCTGCTTGACAAGCCATCCAAAACGCGGTATACTAGTTACAAATTGGAACGCTGTCCATTGCTGAGGTTACATAATATGAAGGCATTTAAGAAAATATGGAACGTTGTTTCGACGATCCTTGTGATTCTTGTTGTGATCGCGGCGCTGCTTCTGGTCGGCGTGCGGCTCTTCGGGCTTCAGGTCTATACGGTGCTGTCCGGCTCCATGGAACCGACCTATCACACCGGTTCGCTGATCTACGTTAAGAAGGCCGACCCGGCCGAGATCAAGGTCGGCGACGTGATTACGTTCATGCTCGACGAGGACACCATTGCGACGCACCGCGTTACCGAGGTCATGCCCGACGAGAACGAGCCGGGCGTTTACCGCTACTTTACCAAGGGCGACGCGAACGAATATCCCGATCAGAAGTCGGTCCACAGCAACAATCTTCTCGGTACGCCGGTCTTTACGATCCCGTATCTCGGCTATGTCGCAAATTATATTCAGCATCCGCCCGGGCTTTATATTGCCATCGCGGCGGGCGCGGTCCTGCTGCTTCTTGTGTTCCTGCCCGACCTTTTCGACGACGACAAAAAGAAGAAGCGCAAGTCGGAAGAAGCGGCGCCTGAAGAGGACGATGCGGCCTCCGACGCCGCGCGGACCGAGTAATAATTTCGGCGCGGGGGTGGAATTTCCACCCTTCCCGGCAGGGAACGACCCGCCATCGTTTCCCGCCGGGAGGGATGCAGACACATCGCTCCGTGTTTTTCAGCCTGATATTGTGCTGCGCGCAATATTTGTGATTATTGGAGAAAGGAGGATAATTGAAATGAAAAAAAGAACAGTTGTGCTGATTCTGGCCATCGTTTTGGTACTCGGTATCTCCATCGGCGGTACGGTCGCTTGGCTGACTGCCGTCACCGACCCCGTACCGAATACGTTCACTGTCGGTAATATTGAGATCGATCTGGACGAGTCCGACGATCTGGACCTTACGATGGTGCCCGGCAACACGATCACGAAGGACCCTGCGGTCACCGTTTACGGCGGCAGCGAGGAGTGCTGGCTGTTTGTCGAGATCGAGAAGTCCGCGAATTTTGACGACTTTATGACCTATGAGGTCATCGGCGGCGAAAACGGCTGGACGGCTCTGGAAGGCCATCCCGGCGTTTATTACCGCAAGGTCGCGGCTTCCGAGAGCAATCAGGTCTTCGGCATTCTGACCAACGATCAGGTCGCTGTCAAGTCCACGGTCACCAAGGGCGACATGGACGCTCTGACCGAGGAAACGCTCCCGACCCTTACCTTCACCGCCTATGCGGTACAGAGCGCGCATTTTGCCACTGCGGCGAATGCATGGGACGAGGCAAAGTGATTTGCCTGCCGAATTTGTGAGTAACGGCGTGCCGTTCTCAAATCACTTTTATTATAATGAAAGGAAGAAACCGAAATGAAGAAAAAGATCGTAGCGCTTTCTCTGGTCGTCGCTCTCGTAGCGATCGCGATCGTCGGCGCATCTCTGGCTTACTTCACCGATAAGGACGAAGCCTTGAATACCTTTACCGTCGGTAAGGTCGACATCAAGCTCGACGAAGCGAAGGTCGATGTCTACGGCAACGAGATCGAGAACGAAGATCGTGTGCAGGCGAATGAGTATAAGCTCATCCCGGGCCACGAGTACACCAAGGACCCCACTGTCACCGTCGAAGAGGGCAGTGAGCCTGCTTACATCCGTATGCTTGTCACCGTGAATAAGCGCGCTGCGCTGGATGCGATCTTTGCTCCGAACGGCGCGGACCTGACTTCGATCTTCCTCGGCACCGACGCAAAGTGGGTCTATGCCGGCTCGAAGGTCGACGGCGATACCAGAGTGTATGAGTTCCGTTATTCCGAGATCGTCGATGCGCGCGACGGCGCAAAGGTCCTGCCCGCGCTCTTTACCTCGATCAAGGTTCCGAGCTTTATCAACGGCGACCAGCTCAAGACCATTGAAGGCTTGAAGATCGATGTCGTTGCACAGGCGATCCAGGCGGACACCTTTGCAAATGCCGACGCCGCGTGGACTGAGTTCAACTAATTTCGGCGCGGGGGCGGAGCTTCCGTCCTTCCCGGCAGTTTTCGACAGCAGCCACATACCTTGCTCCCCCTTGGGGAGCAGGGTATACATGGCGTTCCGGCATTGTTCGGAGCGCGATGTATGCCCTGCTTCGAAGCAGAGACGACCGCCGCCTTGCCGCGTCGGCAGGACGTTCTGCGGCAGGTCTGCCGCGGCATTTCGGCGTATCCCGTTAGTAATGTATGATCCATCAGATTCTAGATAGGAGTTGAGAGAATGAAGAAAAAAGTAATTGTTCTCGCGCTGGTAGTGATCGCGTTGTCGATCATGGCCGTCGGCACCGCCGCTTATTTTACGGCCGACGATACGGCGACTAACGTTATAACTACCGGCAATGTCAGCATCAAGCTGCTTGAAACTTCTGCTTCCGATCAGGGAAAGGAGCCGGTCCCGTTTAAGGACGTCACCGGCATCATGCCCGGCACGACCGTTTCCAAGATCGCACAGGTCGAAAATAACGGCGCGAACGGCGTTTATGTCCGTGTTGCCGTTGTGAAGGCAATCGAGCTTGCCGAGGGCATTCAGGCCACGCCGAACACCGAGCTGCTGACGCTGGATATCAACACAAAGGACTGGACGCTGAAGGACGGCTACTACTATTACAATGCGGAGCTGAAGCCCGGAGAGACGACGGAGCCGCTGTTTACCACGGTTTCCTTTGCTTCCGATATGGGTAACGAGTATCAGGGCTGCAAGACGACGGTCTCCGTGCTGGCCTATGCGACCCAATCGGCCAATAACGGCGCCTCCGCGCTGGAAGCGTCCGGCTGGCCGAAAGAATCCTGATCAGGGAGGAATTGGAAAATGAAAAAAAAGATCATGGCGCTGCTTCTGTGCGCCTGCTTTTTGATTCCGCTTTTGGTTCCTGCCTATGCGACCGGTGACACAACGACGGACGCCGGTGAGGGGGATGAAAGCTCCTTTGCGGAGATGACGGTCGCCGACCAGTATGCCTATATTACCGACCTCTTTGAGAAGGATGAGGACGCGGCCCATCGTTTGATGGATTCCCTGACCGAGGAGCAGCAAGCGGCGCTTTTGGCCTATGCCGAGACAGTCGCGCCGACTGACCCTGTCACGACGCCGTCTACGGTCGATTATACGGATGCCGGTCCGTTCTTCCCGGCGGTCGATGTTTCTCCCGCAAGTTATTTACGCGAACTGAAAGCCGCCTGCGTCGAGAACGACGGCGTCTTTACCGACAAGACCGCAACGCCCAATGACGACGGCAGCTATACGATCCGTATGGAAACATATGTCACCGGCCAGACCATAACGGCAAGCCACACGCAGCCGGTCGATTTTGTGCTGGCGATCGACCAGTCCGGCTCTATGGCCAGTACATTCAGCACGGGACAGACGTATCAGGCTGCAATGCAGCAGAGTATCAATGCCTTTATAAAGAATGTCAATTCGAAATATGACGCAACGTATTCCGACCACCGTATTGCGCTGGTGACCTTCGCGGCCTCGTCGAAAACACTGGTCGATTGGACCTTCGTGAACGACGCCGGGGCGAGTAAGCTTACCACTGCCATAAACGGCCTTACGGCCAGCGGCGTTACCGATACTGCCGGCGGTATGACACAGGCGCAGCAGCTCATGACGACCCGTTATAATTACAACGGCAAGAATACCAAGCGGCAGAAGGTCGTCGTTCTCTTTACGGACGGTATTCCGTATACGGGCGGGAATGCTTATTATTCGGAAAACGGCATATTGACCTCTCAGATCGATATGACCAATGCCAACTCGGCGATCCGGACGGCGCGCTCCCTGAAAAACAGCAATGTGACTATGTACACGATCGGCATTTTCAACGGCGCCAATGTAAACGAGCTTTACGATGCACAGGGCTATGTGTTTGCAAATGCTTTCGGCGGCGTGAACAGAAAGGATGCCTGTACGGGAAAGCTGACCGAGGTTTGGGGCTTTTCCGGCTATCTGAATGTAAGCAGACAGAATGACTTCGGCTATCTGGAAACTGCGGTCTGCAACCGTTTGCTGAACTATATTTCCTCCAACTTTGCCTCTGCCACGGAATTGGGTGTAAAGTATCACCATAGTGAGAAACCGAGCACGAGCAAGTATGCAAATATCACAGGACATCCCGTGGCGCGCGGCTTTTTCTTCGAGATCACAAAAAATGCGACGCGCACAAAGTCGGGATATTACCTGACCGCAAGCAATGTGAACGCCCTTAATAATATCTTCAGCAAGATCAGCGAAAACATCAGCACACCGGATGTAGAGCTGGGCAGCAAGACGGTCGTAAAGGATATCGTAACGCCTTACTTTGACGTGCCCGCCAATACGGCTGCAATTACGCTGAAGGTTGCGAGCTACAACCGCAATGGAAATTGGAATGCCGAGACAGCCGCACCCGCATCGGTGAAAGCAAGCATCAGCGGCGATACGATCGAAGTGACCGGCTTTGATTTTGCGACGAATTTCGTTTCCGAGACCTACAGATCCGGAGTCGGTTACGGTTCCAAGCTGATCGTCGAGTTCAAGGTCACGCCGAAGAGAAGCTTCTTGGGCGGCAATGACGTTCCGACCAACGGAGATGATTCGGGCGTTTATGCCGAGGACGGCAGCGTAGTCGAGAACTATGTGCGCCCGACGGTCAATGTTACGATCAAGCCCTTGGACGTCACGGTAAACGACCTGACCATTTACGAAGGCAATTCCGTTTCGGCGAATGATTTGTACAGCCATGTGCAGCCCAGCGCCGACGATGCAAAATTTGTCAATATCAGCTTCACCGTTGACGGCACCGCGCCCGGTACGCTCACGCCTGCCGACTGCACCACCTATCCCGTCTGCTCGATCGTCGCGCCGAAGACAGACGGAACGGCGAGTAAAGGCACGCCGAATCCCATGGACGGCGCAGCTACGGAGAAGAATGCAACGGTCCATGTTCTGAAGCCCGGCGTTTTCGTACAGCTCAAGGACATTGAAAAGTGCCTCGGAGAGACCCATGCTCCGGGCGGCGACGGCGCGTTCGTTTCGACGCTCGTCATTTGGTCAGATAAGACGGACGGACATACCGATATTCCGGACCCGATCGGAGAAAAGCCCTTTGACAAGGACGACATTTCGCTGAAATACTTCTTAGACGATGCCGAAGTGACGGCGCCCTTTGTCGTTTCGGGAACGGAAATGACGGTTGCGGTGAAAGCCTACCACGGTACAACGGAGTTAACGGACGCGAAGTTTACGACGACCTGCCCGTTTAATTACGGATGCATGGTCAGATATAACGGCACTTATAAGATCCACGTCACGACCGGAACGATGACGATCACCAAAGCGGGCTATGATCCGTCGCAGGACAGCGATCAGACATTTCTCTTCCGTGTTGTCGGCAAGACCGGCAAGGCAATCGGCGTTGATATTACCGTTCCGATCCGCGGGAACGGAACGGTCACGATCACCGATCTCCCGATCGGTGACTATGAAGTCACAGAGCTTGACTGGTCTTGGCGCTATACTGCCGATCAAGCCGTGAAGACGGTTACGCTCAGCAACGGCACCGCGTCGGTCACCTTCAACAATTCCAGAACGAACGAAGATTGGCTGGACGGTAATGCGATAGCGACGAACGTGTTTACGCTCTATTAAGGAAGGAGGAGGAAACGAATCATGGATGAAGAACGCTATACTGATAAGCGTGAGACAGGAAAAAAGACGCATAATCGTAAGTTTACTCTGATACTCGTTTCACTGATCCTTCTTCTTTGCGCTGCTGTCGGTGCGACTGTCGCGTTCCTTGTTGCCCGCGACGGCCCGCTCAAGAATACGTTTCAGGATGCTGTCATCTCCTGCGAAGTGACCGAGGACTTTGACGGAACGGTCAAGAGCGATGTCCGCGTAAAAAATACCGGAACAGCCGATGCCTATATCCGTGCAGCGATCCTGATCAACTGGATACCCTCGGGCAGCGGCAATACATATTCCGCTGCGACTCCCGGAGAATCCGATTACACGATCGACATCGATACGGAACATTGGTTTAAGGCCTCTGACGGCTATTACTATTACAAGACGAAGGTCGCTCCCGGAGCCCGCACGGAACCGCTGATCAAGGGCTGCCGCCAGATCGATACGAAGCTTGGCTACCAGCTTTCGGTAGAGATCGTTGCTTCCGCGATTCAGGCGAGCGGGACAGGTGCGGACGGTACTTCTGCGGTTGCGGACGCATGGGGACTTGATCCGACGCAATTTAGCTAAGGAGGTAGGATCATGAAACGCTATGTTAATTCGCTCCTTTCTTTTCTGCTGATCCTTGCCGTGCTGCTGAGCCTGTGCGTCGGTGCCTTTGCCGCCGATGCTACCGTCTCGTATGAGGGCAACGCGAAAAAGTATATTTTCGCTCCCGGCTCCGATCAGTCTCCGACGGATCTTTTTCCGGACTTTAAGGGCGTCATGCCCGGCGATCGTCTGACGCAGAAGATCACGGTCAAGAATAACGCCGGAAACAAGGTCAAGGTAAAAATCTACCTCCGCGCACTCGGCGCGAAGGAGGGTTCGGAAGAGTTTCTCTCCCAGCTTAACCTGCTGGTGAAGGAAAACGGCGACAGCATCCTTTTCGATGCGCCTGCCCATGTGACTGACGGCCTGACGGATTGGGTCTGCCTCGGTACGCTTTATTCCGGCGGACATGTCGATCTGGACGTGATCCTGAATGTTCCGATCGAGATGGGCAACGATTTTCAGGATGCGATCGGGTATCTCGACTGGCAGTTCCGCGTTGAAGAGCTTCCCGTTGAGCCGACGGACCCCTCCGGCCCGAATACCGGCGTGGATACGCACAGCATCGTCTACTGGACCGTTCTAGGCGTCGGCGTATGTCTCCTCGGCGCAGCGCTTGTGATCTTCTTTGCCGGTAAGAAAAAGAAGAAGGAAGAAAACCAATAATTGAACCGAAAGCTCTGATTCAAAAGAATCAGAGCTTTTGTATTGGGGGCTATAAAGCATTTCATGCTTCCACTGGCTCTCGGCATAAAACTGCCGGGGACAGGAGCTTGCTCCCGTCCCCGGCGGTTATCACAAAAACGTTATTTCCGATCACAGCTCGCGAAGGGCGTCGATCAGGACGGTTTTCGAATCGGTCTGATCGTCGCGGTATTTTACGAGCTTTGCAGGCGTTCCCGCCACGACCGCGTTCTCCGGCACGTCGTGCGTGACCACCGACCCGGCCGCGACAACAGCGCGGTTGCCGATCCGAACGCCCTCAAGCACGACGGCGTTTGCGCCGACGATCACGTCGTCTCCGACAATGACCGGTGTGGCGCTGGGCGGCTCGATCACGCCCGCAAGGACGGCGCCCGCCGCAATATGGCAGCGTTTTCCCACCGTGGCGCGGCCGCCCAAGACCGCGCCCATATCGATCATACTGCTTTCGCCGACCTTGGCGCCGATATTCAAGATCGCGCCCATCATAATGACGGCGTTATCCGCAATCTCTACGCCCTCGCGAATGATCGCTCCCGGCTCAACGCGGGCATGAAGCTCTTTCAGATCCATCATGGGCAAAGCGGAGTTGCAGGCCTCATTCTCAATGTGAAGCCGCTCGATGCGGGCAGCGTTTGCCTCAAGCTGCGGCTTCAGCACCTTCCAATCGCCGAACAGGATATGCAGGCCGCTGCCGCCGCAAAAATTCTCGACACCCTCGAAGACGCATGGAGCCTTTACGACCAGTGTCACGCGCACGGGCGTCTTCTTTTCCGCTGTGCGGATCCGTTCAATGATCTCAAATGCGTCCATAATTCACCTCACCGAGCGCTTCGGCCGCATCATTTCGCGCCAATCCAGATCGCCGCGCTGCAAGCCCATGATAAGCATTTCCGCAGACGCAAGATTGGTCGCGACAGGCACGTTATGTGCGTCGCACAAATGGATGGTCTGCACGATCTGCTGATCCTCCCAAGGATCGACGTTATTCGGGTCGGCAAACATCAGCACAAGGTCGATCTCGTTATAGGCAATCCGCGCGTCCACCTGCTGATGGCCGCCCTGATTATGCGACAGGAAGAGCGTTACGGGCAGGCCGGTCGCCTCGGATACAAGACGGCCCGTCGTAGCCGTCGCGGAGAGCTTATGCTTTGCCAGTACGCTTTTATACGCGGTGCAGAACTGCACCATCAGTTCCTTTTTCTTATCATGAGCCATGAGCGTAATATTCATATCTTCTCTTCACCTCATAATTTCATCAGCGGCATCCGACAGCCCCGCAGCCGCCGCGAGATGCGCAGACACGCCTCGGCCGCACCGCCCTGCGTGGCAAAAATCAGTGCCTCATTCCGCGCGGCTGCGGGCATGACCGCGCTGTCCTCCGGTACAAGTCCCAGCAGCGGCAGCCCGACGCCGTCCATGATATCGTCCACCGTCAGCTCCATACGGGAAAAGAGCTTCGGCGCAACGCGATTGACGACAAGCTGCAGCTCCTCCTTGCCGTCAAGCGCCAGAAGGTCCGCCGCACAGCCTGCGTCCCGCATCGATGCCGGGTCGGGCGTTGAGACTACCATGCAGCGATCGGCATAGCGTGTTGCCAGACGGAAGCCCGTGCCGATCCCGGCGGGCGCGTCGATCAGGCAGAAATCAAACGCTTTCCGCGCGTCCTCCAGCATCCGTCCGAAGGCGGCGCCGTCGATCAGCTCCTCGTTCTCCCGAACGGGAGCCGTCAGCAGAGAGAGGCCGGGAAGCTTGGGGTGTACCGTCGCGTCGTCAAGCGTATAGTGGCCATGGAGCACGTCGGTGAATGCGACGATCGGCTGATCGGCCATTCCCAGCGCAATATCCAGATTCCGCAGGCCGATGTCCGCGTCGATGCACAAGACCCGCTGCCCCTCGGCGGCAAGGCAGGCCGCAACAGCGGCACACAGCGTTGTTTTGCCGGTGCCGCCTTTCCCGGAAATGACCGATACGACCTCGCCCATGCGTTCACGCTCCTCTTTCCCATACTTTATACGATTCTAGTATACCTGATTCTATTTCCAATTTCAATATCGAATTTGTAATTTACGCAGACATATTCACGCGAAGCGTTCGCATTTTTTCGGCACGCCGACGCGCGGAATGTCGTTTTTCGGCTGAAACGCTTGCGAAATCGGGAAGAATATGATACTATATTCTAACAAATCTGCATTTGACCAACTTGAAAGGCGTGATCGATTATGACTGAACTTCAGCAGCCGACCGTAAAAAAGCGGATGCTCTCCGGTATTAAGCCCTCGGGGGACCTGACCCTCGGCTCCTACCTCGGTGCGATCCGAAACTGGAAGGGCCGCGAGGACGAGTTTGACTGTTATTATTTCATGGCGGACCTGCATACCATCACCGTGCGGCAGAACCCCGCCGATCTGCGCCGCCGCTCTCTGAGCCAGCTTGCGCAATACATTGCCTGCGGTCTGGATCCGGAAAAGAACGTTCTGTTCTTCCAGAGCCATGTGCATCAGCATGCGGAGCTGGGCTGGGTCCTGAACTGCTACGCCATGTTCGGCGAGCTGAGCCGTATGACGCAGTTTAAGGATAAAAGCGCCAAAAACGCCGACAATATCAACGGCGGCCTGTTTACTTATCCGTCGCTGATGGCGGCCGATATTCTGCTGTATCAGGCCGACCTTGTGCCTGTCGGCGAGGACCAGAAGCAGCACGTTGAGCTGACCCGCGACATTGCCCGCCGCTTCAACGGTATCTACGGCGACGTTTTCAAGCTGCCGGAGCCGTATGTCCCGAAGGTCGGTGCGCGCATCATGAGCCTTGTCAATCCGGAGGCCAAGATGTCCAAATCCGAGGCGGAGGACCCCGGCCGCGTCACGCTGATGGACCGCCCGGAGGACATTATGCGCCTGTTTAAGCGCGCCGTGACCGACTGCGAATCCGAGGTGCGCTACGACCCGGTGGATAAAAAAGGTATTTCCAATCTGATGACCATTTACTCCGCCGCGACGGGACGCACCTTCCCGCAGATCGAGGCGGAATTTGCGGGCCGCGGCTACGGCGATTTCAAAAAGGCCGTCGGCGAATCGGTCGTGGAGCTGCTGCGTCCCATCCGCGAGGAGACTGTGCGGATTCTTGCCGATAAGGCGTATCTGCAAAAGGTCATGGAGGAGGGCGCGGAAAAGGCTTCCTTTGTCGCGGAAAAGACGCTTCGTAAGGTTTACAAAAAGGTCGGCTTTGTCGCCCGCTGAGGCGGCCCAGACAGAATAAGGAGATAAGCTGTGATTCTCGACCCGAAAACAATTTTGCGCATTGCGCTGACACTGGCCGTTGCGGCCGGTATTTCGTGCGCGCTGACGCCGATCATCAAGGTCTTGGCGCGGAAGGTCGGTGCAATGGACGTCCCCAAGGACGGCCGCCGTATGCACCATGTTCCGATCCCGCGACTGGGCGGCCTTGCAATCTATATTGCATTTATGGTCAGCATTCTGATCTTCTGCAAGAATATTCCGCATCAGGTGCAGGGCATTCTGCTTGCATCGACGATCATCGTTGTTCTGGGCGTGTTGGACGACATTATGACCCTCCATGCCCTGCCGAAGTTTGCCGTACAGATCGCTGCGGCGATCGTCGTAACGCTGTACGGCTGCCGTATTGAGCATATTGGCGGCTGGCAGCTTCCGGTCTGGCTGTCCTACGCCGCGACCGTGATCTGGATCGTCGCCATCACGAACGCCGTCAACTTTATTGACGGCTTGGACGGCCTTGCCTCCGGCATTTCCGCGATCTCGGCGGGAAGTATGCTGGTCGTTGCGCTGCTGCTTCCCTCCGGCGACCCGACGGCACAGGCCTGTGTGCTGCTGCTTGCCGCGATCGTCGGCGCCTGCATCGGCTTCATTCCCTATAATTTCAATCCCGCCACGATCTTTATGGGCGATACCGGCTCGACCTTCCTCGGCTTTATGCTGGCGAGCATTTCCGTCTTCGGCCTGTTTAAGACCTATGCCGTGATCTCGTTTGCCGTGCCGTTTCTGGTGCTGGGCCTGCCGATCTTTGATCTGTGCTTTGCCGTTATCCGCCGTCTGGCCCACGGGCAAAGCCCGATGCACGCCGACCGCGGCCATGTGCACCATCGCCTGATCGACATGGGCTTCTCTCAGAAGCAGGCGGTCGCCATTGCCTATCTGCTTTCCGCAATCCTCGGACTTTCCGCCGTTGTGCTGACCGACAGCGGCGAGGTGCAGGCGCTGATCTTCCTTGCGGCGGTCATTGTCGTCGGCGCGATCGGCATCAGGCTGATCTTTGGCGTGCACCATAAAAAGGACGCCGACGTTTCCAGCGAAGCCGATGCAGTCGAGGCTCCCAACTCTGCCGAAGCCGCTGACACCGACTCGGATGCGGACAGCCTCGCCGAAACCGTCGAAGAACCGGAGGACTCCGACCATGCTTAAAGTCATGTCCGTTTTCGGCACACGCCCGGAGGCGATCAAAATGGCACCGCTCGTTCGGGAGCTGGCGTCCCGCGCGGGGATCGAAAGCCTGTGCTGCCTGACGGGCCAGCACCGCGAAATGCTGGATTCCGTTATGGGTATTTTTAAGCTGCGCGGCGACTATGACCTGAACATCATGCAGAAGCAGCAGACCCTGTCGTCCATCACGACCCGTGCGCTGCTCGGTATGGAGGATGTGCTCAGAGAGGCGCAGCCCGATCTGGTGCTTGTCCACGGCGATACTTCGACGACCTTCGCGGGCGCTTTGGCCGCCTTTTATCAGAAGATCCCCGTCGGCCATGTCGAAGCGGGGCTTCGCACCTATGACAAGTACTCGCCGTTTCCCGAGGAAATGAACCGTACGCTTGTCGGCGACATTGCCGAGCTGCATTTTTCTCCCACTGCCGCCAACGCCGCGAATCTGCGCCGCGAGGCCGTACAGGGCGAGATCTTCATCACCGGCAATACCGTGATCGACGCAATGAAAACGACCGTCCGTGCGGATTATCGTTTTTCGACACCCGTCCTGAACGAGCTGGACTTTGTTAACCGTCAGGTGATCGTCCTGACCTGCCACCGCCGCGAGAATTACGGTCAGCCCATGCACGACATTCTCCGCGCCGTCCGCTCCGTGGTCGAGCGGCATCCCTCGGCGGAGGTCGTTTATCCCGTCCATCTCAGTCCGGCAGTGCGCCAATGCGCGCAGGAGGAGCTGGGCGGCGTTGAACGTGTCCATCTGATTGATCCCGTGGATGTTGAAGAAATGCACAACCTTATGTCCCGCTGCCGCTTCGTCATGACGGATTCCGGCGGCTTGCAGGAGGAAGCTCCCGCGATGGGAAAGCCCGTATTGGTACTTCGGCGCGAGACGGAACGTCCCGAAGCGGTCGCCGCCGGGACGGTCAAGCTGGCCGGCGTGGAATACGACCGCATCGTCGCATTGGCGGACGAGCTTTTAGACGATCCCGCCGCATACGACGCAATGGCGCACGCCGTAAATCCCTACGGCGACGGAAACGCCTGCAAGCGCATTGCCGACGCGATCGAGTGGCGCTTCGGCCTGCGTGCCGAGCGGCCTGCGGATTTTAACCCCTGACGCATTCGGGCGCACAGCGGCGCCGTTTTTCCAAAAGCGCACCGCCGCTCCGGGGGAAATTTCTGCGCCCCTTACTTGCGCTGTTTTTCGGAATATCTGCGGCGGCATGAGGTGCCTCCCTTCTGCGGGAGCGCAGCGTGCCGCCGCTTCTTTATTTGACCGGCACGCTTGCCCACAAATCGATGTTCTGTGCCTGCCGTCGCCGTGCGGCCCTGATACTGATACTGATTCTTGATTAAAAGATTTAATCAAGAATCCCAGACTGTCAAAAAAGTCCGTAATCGTCAAAATTGGCTAACATTTTAAAAGATTTTCACTATCTAAGTTTTGATTCAAAAAAACGGGATATTCCAAACTTTATAATGTGAAAATTCGCTTGCTCCGCAAGAATTTTGACTTACTGCGCAACTCACGCCCTACCGTACCTATGTACGCCGACGGGCGTGAGTTGCTTGTCTTCCGAACTTTTTAGCAGTCTGCCAGCGTGTCGAAAAGGGTTTTTCGACACGCTGTGATTCTTGATTAAAAGATTTAATCAAGAATCCCGTGTGCTACGCACACTCGCATCGTGCGAAAGCACGCTGCGCCGTCTCATGCAGAATCTGACGCGCCCTTGGCGCTATAAAAAGCTTTTCAAGCTTTTTAACAGATTCTAGTATAAATCGACAAGAGCGGACGTCGAGAGATTTTTTGGCGGGTTGAGATTTGAAAAGCGCAGGAATACTTTGTGTACCC
>CAKTVW010000033.1 GCA_934630495.1 uncultured Oscillospiraceae bacterium | reverse complement strand
TATCTCTATGCTCAACCTTTTTCTATAGCTAAGGGGTCAGGACGATGCGCCTGACCCCAACTTTTATTATAGAACCTTTGTAATACTGATTCTTGATTAAAAGATTTAATCAAGAATCCCGTGTGCTACGCACACTCGCATCGTGCGAAAGCACGCTGCGCCGTCTCATGCAGAATCTGACGCGCCCTTGGCGCTATAAAAAGCTTTTCAAGCTTTTTAACAGATTCTAGTATAAAATCAGCAGAGCGCCGACATCATGTCGACGCTCTGCATTTATACAGGAATCGTTTCCGATAAAGCTCCGCTATTACTGAACGTGCGTATGGTTGTTGATATGATCGATGCAGTAGCAGAAGTAGCCCTTGCATTTCGAGCAGTAGCGAAATTCCAAGTCCGGACAATCGGCATCCGTGCGGCCGCAGACGGTACATTTGTGCCGATAGGGACGGCCGCCGCCCGCGGGCTTTGTCGTCTCCTGTACCTCCACGCGGTAGACGGGAGAGGCATTTTCCGTCGTTTCGTGACTTCTGCGGAAGTATTCGGCCTTGCGTTTTTCCTGCTTGTGAACGCGTCGGAGGTTCGGGAACAGGACCCGCACACCCTTGCCGAAGAACAGAAAGTAATTCAGCAGGGCGACGAGCGGGAAGAGCGCATAGCAGAGCCAGCCTGCGAAAAGAAGCGTTTGGCCGAGCTTCAGGTAGGAAAATGCACCGACAACGCCGCTGACGACAGAAATCAGCGAGAGGATCAGGTATACCAGCGCAAGCCATTTCATTTTGATCGGGATCAGCAGCATGAAATAGACGCGCTCTTCCGGAGCTAAGGTAGCCGCCGCGAGAAACAGGGAAAGATTGAGATAACTCACGCTGACGGGGAGGTTGACGGAAAGGCCGAACTGCTTGAAGATCAGGTGCATCAGAAGGCCTGCAATATCCATCAGCAGGACACCGGACAAATAGAATATGTTGAAGCGCAGCGTTCCCCAGAAATTCTCGAGGAGATTGCCGATCCAGTAATAAAACAGGATCGAGAAGATCGCGCCCAGCAGCGTACTGAACAGGAACTGACGATCAAGCGCGAAGGTAAAGACGTAGGAAAACAGCCGCCAGACCTGCCCGTGCAGGATGGCGTTAGCATCGAACGAAAGGATGTCGTACAGCTCCTGACTGCCGGTAAAGACGGAGAACAAATAGACGATCGCGCTGCCCGCGCAGAGCCAGAGCATCAGATGCGGAATGCCGCGATTGCTGTTGCGCATGACGAAGCGGTTATACCGCTGACGAAGCTTTTGCATTTTCAGCCTCCTTATAAATAATCTCCATTTTTATATTCTAGCCGATATGCGGCGGTTTGTCCATAAAAAAACTGTTAACTTTGTTGGCGCTTGCAAAAAGAACCGGGCTATGTTATGATATGATTAGAAATATCGGGAGGTTTTGCCCTATGAGTCATGTCAGAGACGCATCATTGGCCGAATACGGCCGCATGAAGATCGAGTGGGTACGGGACTTTATGCCGGCATTGTGCGCGATCCGCGAGCGCTTTGAGCGCGAGAAGCCCTTCGCAGGCAAGAAGATCACCATTTCCATCCACATGGAGGCAAAGACGGCATTTTTGGCGCTTTGCTTGGCGGCGGGCGGCGCGGAGGTCCATGCCACGGGCTGCAACCCGCTTTCGACGCAGGACGACGTCGCGGCGGGACTTGCTTCGATGGGCGTGGAATGCTATGCGATGCACGGCGTGTCCGCCGAGGAATATCAAGGCCTGCTTGTTGAAGCGCTGTCGTGTAAGCCCGATTTGATTATTGACGACGGCGGCGACCTTTTAGACCTGCTGAGCGGAGAATTTGCGCAGCTCGGGGAAAATATCATCGGTGGCGCCGAGGAAACTACCACAGGCATTCACAGACTCTACGCCCGTGCGCGCGAGGGGCTGCTGCCGTTCCCGATGATGAACGTCAACGATGCGAAGTGCAAGCATTATTATGACAATAAGTACGGCACGGGCCAGTCCGTTTGGGACGCGATCATGCACACGACGAATCTCCTCGTCGCCGGGAAGACCGTGGTCGTTGCGGGCTACGGCTACTGCGGCCGGGGCGTGGCAATGCGCGCAAAGGGAATGGGCGCGAACGTGATCGTCACCGAGATCGACCCCATCAAGGCGCTGGAGGCTTCTATGGACGGCTGCCGTGTTATGCCGATGGATGAGGCCGCGCCGCAGGGCGATATTTTCGTCACAACGACCGGCTGCCGCGACGTGATCACCAAGAAGCACTTTGCCGTGATGAAAAACAACGCGTTCCTGTCCAACGCGGGACATTTTAACGTC
Organism: uncultured Oscillospiraceae bacterium; assembly: GCA_934630495.1. GTDB lineage: Bacteria > Bacillota > Clostridia > Oscillospirales > Oscillospiraceae > JAZOXB01. The sequence continues at coordinate 23,354 of CAKTVW010000033.1, read as the reverse complement.
GAGGTCAACGGAGAGGAATTGGAAGAAATGGCCGTGCGGGTCTTCAAGCGCCGCAACGAGATCGTCGGCTACGAGCTGCCCGACGGCCGCATCCTGAACCTCTTGGCGGAGGGACGGCTGGTCAATCTTGCCTCCGGCAACGGACATCCCGCCGAGATCATGGATACCAGCTTCGCCGTGCAGGCGCTTTCGCTGGAATTTATGCTGAAGCACGGTCCCGCCATGGAGAAACGGGTCTATGAGGTCCCCAAGGAAATCGACGATGCAGTGTCGCGCCTGAAGCTCAGCGGCGCGGGCCTGAAGATCGATGCCCTGACGCCCGAGCAAGAGGCGTATATGGCGGGCTGGAGGGTGTAACCTTGCGGCTATGGTTTAAGCAGCGGTTTTTCTCTTGGCTCGACAGCTACGATATTTACGACGAGGACGGCAATACCGTTTACACCGTAGAGGGAAAGCTGTCGTGGGGGCATAAGCTGCATATCCTGAACGCCGAGGGGACGCATATTGCCACGGTCAAGGAGGAGGTCCTGACCTTTCTTCCGCGCTTCTCCCTATATTTGGGCGAGACGTATGTCGGAAGCATCTGCAAAAAGTTTACGTTCCTAAGACCGAAATTTGAGATCGACTGCAAGGGCTGGACCGTGCAGGGCAGCCTGACGGAATGGGATTATACGATCTGCGATGCCACGGGTCGGACGGTCGCAAGCGTCAGTAAGGAGCTGCTCCATTGGACGGACACCTATGTTATCGATGTCAGCGACCCGGCCGACGCGCTGGCGGCGTTGATGCTCACCTTGGCGATCGACGCCGAAAAGTGCTCAAGAAACGGTTAAGGCAGCACCGCATAATTCAGCGAGAGCATTCGGCGAGAGATTTTTTGTCGGGCCAAGGTTTGAAAAGCGCAGGAATACTCTGTGTATTTCAAACTTTTCAAACCGCTGGATCGGCGAAAAATATCCGGCGAAGGCGGAAGGTGCAATTATGCGGTGTTGCCTTAAAATAAGCGGCCCGTGGTTGGATGCCACGGGCCGCTATATTATTTGCCGAGACGGGCTTTGAGGCGGAAGATGCTTCGGACGGTGCGATACCGCTTTTTCAGCAGCAGCCGGTAGATCAGCCGCTTGTTCCGGTCCAGACGGGAGAGATACGGGCTTTCCCGAAAATCGGGGAAATTCTTCTCCATATAAGCGCGGAAGTCTTCGACCAGCCGATGCCTGCGATCGATCAGAAGCACACGGACGGTGGCGGCAAGCAGAATGTGCTGCACTGCGAGGAAGTCCAGCTCCTGCCGATAGCGTTCCTCCAGCCCGTGCGCACGAAACCAGCTCAGGATATCGTCGAAGGCATAGAGAATTTCAACGTTTCGGTCCGCGTTTTTGTTGTTCATGGCGCTGCCGTCGCGCTGGAGGTAATGGTAATACGCTCCGGGCAGACGCAGCGCGGAGGCCGCGACCGCGTTGATCTTTGTTACAACGCGGATGTCCTCGTACCAGACGTTTGTCGCGAAAGTAATGTCATTTTCCGTGAAGAGCGTGCGCTTGTAGGCGCGGTTCCACGGCGCCATTACGCCGAAGAACAGCGCGGGCGCCTCGGCGGCGGTACAGATCTGCCCGCAGGGGATCTCCTCGTGCAGCTCACCGACCTTCTGCCCGTTCCGCTCGACGATCGCGCCGAACAAATACAGCTCGGAGGCCGAACGCTCCGCTTCCTTGGCAAGGTCGGCCAGAAGCTCGGGGGAAATATAGTCGTCGCTGTCGACAAAGAGCAGGTAGTCGCCCGTGGAGAGCGCAATGCCGTGATTTCTTGCCGCGCCTGCGCCGCCGTTGGGCTGATGGATCGCGCGGATGTGCGTCGGGTGCTCCGCAGCAAAACGGTCGCAGAGCGCACCGCAGTTGTCGGGAGAGCCGTCGTCGATCAGCAGCAGCTCGTAATCCTGATACGTCTGCGCGAGAATGGATTCGACACACTTCGGAAGGTATGCTTCGACCTTGTAGACCGGGACGATGATACTGAACTTCGGCATGGCGCGTCTCCTTCTTTCAAATTTCTGTTTTTATTATAACACAGCGCCGCCGAATTGCAAGAAAAAAGCCGAACGATGTGCAGCAAACGGGCGCTTATCGCAGCAGAAGCGGCTGAAGCTGCTTCCCTTGGAGCGCCAGCTCTACCGTTTCCGGGATCGCGGAAAAATCCGCGACCAGACTGTACGGCTTTCCCTGTGGACTGTCCTGACCGAAGGGAACAAAATAATAGTGCCTGCGATTGAGCAGCTTCCCGAGGTTTTCTGCGCTGCCGGACAGCCCGTCGTTGGTCGAAACGGCCAAGACGACCGGCCGCGCATTGCGAAGGTGCGCCTTGCAGGCGAATGTAACGGGCGAGTCTGCGATCCCGTTTGCCAGCTTGCCGATGGTGTTTCCCGTGCAGGGCGCGACGACGATCAGATCCAGCAGCTTTTTCGGGCCGAGCGGCTCGACGGCATCCGTCGTGGTCAACGCGTGTTCCCCGCACAGCGCTTCGATCTCACGGAGAAAGTCGACTGCCTTGCCGAAGCGGGTGTCAAGCTGTGCGGCGGCTTCCGAGAGGATCGGCACAACGTGATAGCTTTGCGTCAGCCGGGTAAGCGCGTCGATGGCTTTCCGAAAGGTGCAGAAGGACCCGCTCATGGCGAATCCGACGGTGGGGTTCATAAAGATTCCTCGCTTTCCAAAATGCGCAGGATGCTGTTTGCGTAGAGCGTGCCGGCGGTTTTAGGCGCAAATTTTCCGGGAAGCCCCGGCGCATTCAGGCAGTTCGCGCGATGCTCCGGCGCAAAACCGCCGGGTTTCGACGCAAGCTCGATCAGCAGTGCATCGGGCGCAAGCAGATCGAGTTGGGCGTTGCTGAGCGTCGGCGCGGGAACGGTGTTGAACAAAAAGTCATACTGCCCGAGGCCATGCCGATAGCTGCCTGTGCGGTCGGTGTGCAGACCCATCGCTTCGGCCAGCGCTTCGTCTCCGTCCTTTCGCACGGCGACGGTGACCTCGGCATTCAGCGCGCGGAGCTTTTCCGCCAGCACCTTTCCGACACGTCCGAAGCCGATCACCAGACAGCGTGAGCCGTGAAGCGTGACAGGGGAGTGCTCCAGAGCCAGCGCAACGGCACCCTCGGCGGTGGGAACGGCGTTGGCGGTCGTCAACGGCTCCGTGCCGTACAGGTCGTGTACCGCCGCGCCGACCGCCTCCAACGCACTGCGGCGCTCACCGAACAGCCCGCCGAAAACCGTGCTCTCCGCGCCGCACCGTTCGCGCAGCGTGTCAAGCGTGACTGCCGCGCTGCCGCGGATCAGCTCACCGCCGAAGGACGGGAAGGGCAGCACGACGCGCCGAAGCGTGCGCGGAAGCGGCTCGGAGGGTTCGCCGGGCACATCGGTCGCGCCGAGGAGCATTCCGTTTGCGCGGAACACCTGCGCTGCCCAATAGCTCCGCCGATCTCCGCCGATCATCCATACCGGTTCCATTACGACACATCCTTTCATCTCAGCCTATGCAAAAAAAGACCAAAGCGTGAAAAAGAGAGTTGCGAAGCGCCGCTGTGTAAGCTATAATAAAAGAGATACCGATGATATTTGAAAATGAGAGGGTGAGGCCATGGAGCGGGGATTTATCCATGATATGCTGGACGTAAAGCTGCTGGTGCTGTTTATTATGAACCGGGTAATGTATCCCGTCGACCTGCAAAAAATTTACGAGCTTGCTTATCAGGACGACTGCCTGAGCTATTTTGACCTTGCGCAGGCGGTGCCGGATATGGTCGAAAGCGGCCATTTAGAGGAGCTTGAGGGCGACCGCTATATTATTACCGAGAAGGGGCGGGAGGCCTGCGCCGTGACGGAGGACGCCATTGCCTATCCCGTGATGCAGCGGGCGCAGGCGGCGATCGACCGCTTCAACCGCAATATGCGCCGCAGCAATTTTGTCAAGACGACCATCACGCAGCGCGAGGGCGGCGACTATTCCGTGCAGCTCACGCTCGACGACGAGGTCAGCAATCTGCTGAAAATGGAGCTGATGGCGCCGTCGCAGAAGCATGCCTACCGCTTGGCGAAGGCCTTTTCGGAAAAGGCGGAGGTCATTTATAAGGGCATTATGGACCAGCTTTTGTCTACGCCGAAGGAAGATACTTGATATTTTCAAAATTTGTGGTATAATACAGGTAGCAAGATCCATAAGTAAACGCTGAATCGATCGCCTGCGGCATCCGGCGGAGCTTTCGTTCCGCATTTTTCAGCATGTTGACTTGTGCCGAAAGCGTTCGCTGCCTGCTCCCGCCGATCCTTCCATCGTTTGCACAACACGAAAGGAGCGACTATTATGAAATTCCAGTTTACAGAGAAAAAAGTCAGCCTGCCTGCCAATGTCCATGCTTATGCCGAGAAAAAGGTCATGAAGCTGGAACGGTTCTTCAAGGACGATGCGGAGGCTCTTGTCGCCTTTTCTGTAGAAAAGGACCGTAATAAGGTCGAGATTACGGTTCACGCCGCAAATACCTATTTCCGCGCCAGCGAGGCCACCAGCGATATGTTCGCGTCGATCGACGCCGCAGTTTCTACCATCGAGCGTCAGATCCGCAAGAACAAAACGCGCTTGGCCCGTCGTCTGCGTCAGGACGCTTTCGTCCGCACGGCGGATGTGACCTCCTTTGCCCCCGACGAGGAGGAGAGCAGCTACGAGATCGTGCGCTTCAAGGAGTTCCCCATGAAGCCGATGACCCGTGAGGAAGCGATCCTGCAAATGAACCTGTTGGAGCACAACTTCTTTGCGTTCAAGGACGAGGAAAACAACGGCGCCTTTGCGGTGGTCTACAAGAGAAATGACGGCGGCTACGGCTTGATTGAGAATATCGAATAAGCAAGAATTTTGTCATTGCGAAGGATGCCTGCGTCGGCGCATTGCCGCCGACGGCTGCACGGTCGGAATGACGGAATAGAAAATTGTTTGACACATGGAAATGCCCGGGCGGAGAGTTCCGCCCGGGCATCTTTGCGGATAAAGGTATGTTTCGGCTTTGCATCGGCCAGAACTGAAAAGAATTGCTCCCGGCCGTCGGACAACGGTCGGGAGCGTTCTTATTAGGGGGTTTACAGGGCCGCCGTCGGCTTATCTGCGGAAGTTTCCGCAGCATCGGCGGCCATCTATGGAGCAGGAGAAAGGGAGGAAAACCTGCTCATCGGCAAATGATCGACCGCGCGGAACCGACATTCGACGGAGCTTTCGCAGCGCCGTGCGCGATGCGTGACAAGCGGGAGCGCCGTTTGCGGTTTGTCGGCCACATCATTTACTGTGACTACAGCTTACCATATCCCGCCTGCAAAGGTGTGAACAATCTTTGAAATAAATGAAACGAATTTGGAAAGCACGGATTTTCAGACTGCCGAAGCGCTCCTGTGTGCGGCTAGCCGAACAGACTCAGAACGCTCAGGCCGAGACAGATCGCGACAAAGACGATCACGCCCGCGTTGACGTATACCGTGCGGAAGACGGCTTCACGCGGAAGCTCCTCCGAGGCAGGCAGGAGCGTCATGCGGCGCAGCCGCTTGGCAAAGAGGATAGCGCCCGCGATGATCGCACCGAAGTACAGACTGTAGAACGCGCAGTAGCACAGCACGGTGAGCAGCCCGCCCGCAAGCTCGGCTCCCGTCGCTTCCAGCGTGAGTGTTTCAATGGAAGGCAGGCGCCGGAGCAGCGAGGGCACGAAGCCGCCGAAGAAATTGATGATCGTGTGCATGGCGACGGAGTAGCGCAGCTTGCCCGTCCGCAGGTAAACATAGGCGAATACCAGTCCGATGCCGAAGGCGTAGAAGAATTGGAAAAAATTCTGGTGATACAGGCCGAAAAGCAGGGCGCTGAAGAAGATCGCGGTTCGTTCTCCGAAGCGCGCGCAGCGATCAAGCACGATCTTGCGGAACAGCAGCTCCTCGGCAGCGGGGGCGAGGAGGACAGTCAGCACAAAGAGCGTCAGCGGGTGAACCGCGTCGACGGTCTGCGCGACCGGATTCTCCGCGCTGCCGAAGGAGAGCAGCAGAGAAAGAATGTTGCCGATCCAGTTTCCGGCGGCCAAGATCGGATAGCAGATCAGCAGAAGCACAAAAAAGCGCTTTCCGAGGCGTTCGGGACGGGGCGCCTGTGCGGGGAGTCCCCGCACGATCAGAAAGACCAGCGGGAATGCGCAGGCGTACATGAGCAGCGTGGAAAGCGTTGCCGATACATCGGCCGAAATGCTGACGGAGCAGAGCTGAAATATGACGTTCAGCCCGATCGACAGCGCATAGACAAACACGATGCCCGCGCTCATGCCGAAGCCGATGCGCGAATGAACGCGGCGCGGAGTTTTCAGGTCATACATGAACATATCCTCCAATGGGACATACTGCGGCCTGATGAAAGCACGAAATTTTATAGCTGCTGCGGCTGTTTTCATCAGGACCAAGCAACAATATGCCGGGCGGCATAGATAAAAAACGATCCCGACGGGAAAGCCGCCGGGATCGTCTGCGGTTTACCGTTCTTCGCGGAAGTAGGATTGGCCCAGCGCTTCGGGCGGCTGCTTTTCCTTGTTGTTGCGCATACTGGAAATAATCAGCACGACGACGGTGACAACATAGGGAAGGATCTTGTAAAGCTCTGTGGGGATCGCGGGGATTTGCAGACGCAGATACAGGATCATCAGCGCGCCGAACAGAACGGAGCCCCAGATCGCCGACAGCGGGCGCCACATGCAGAAGATGACCAGCGCCACGGCAAGCCAGCCGACACCGGACAGGCCCTCGTGATTCCAGACGCAGCTGGCGATGGTGGTAATGTAGATCATGCCGCCGATCGCGGAGATGCCGCCGCCGATCACGGTCGCAAGGTACTTATAGCGGGTGACGTTGATGCCCGCAGCGTCGGCCGTTGCGGGGGATTCGCCGACCGAGCGGAGATACAGGCCCGAACGGGTCTTGTTCAGGTAGCGGAACATCAGGACGGCGACGATCAGGCCGAGATAGAAGAAGAAGCTGTTGCCGAAGATCAGTTCGCCGACGTAGGGGATATTCTGCAGGAACTTGGGGAACGGAGAGGCAACGAAGAAATTCTTCAGCGTGTTGCTGATGGTGACGTAGCCGCCCTCGCGGACACGCATGAACTCGCCGACGAACTGTCCGACGCCCGTGCCGAAGATGGACAGCGCAAGGCCCGTGACGTTCTGATTGGCGCGGAGGGTGGTGGTGATGAAGCTGAAGATCAGGGAGGCAATGCCGCCGGCAATAAAGGCGCTGAGCAGCGCAATGATAATCGCGACATAGCCGTTCGGGGAGGAGGCGAGCTTCTCGTAGTAGAAAACGCCGCCCAGACCGAATGCGCCGCCCATGAACATGATGCCCTCGACGCCGAGGTTGAGGTTGCCGGATTTTTCCGTCAGGACTTCCCCGAGCGTGCCGAACAGAAGCGGAGTGCCGTAGGTGATCGCGGCGATCAGCAGTGCGATAAAAAGCTTGATGTACACAGTCATTTTGCAGCAGCCCCCTCTTCACGATTGGCATGACCGCGGAAGATCATGCGGTAGTTGATGAAAAATTCGCAGCCCAGCATGCAGAACAGCAGCAGGCCGATAATGATATCGGAGCTGGAGGCCGGGATGTTCAGACGCGTTTGCAGCGTGTCGGCGCCCTTGGTCAGAACGGCCAGCATCATGGAAATAACGATCATGGCGAAAGCGTTGAGCTGGCTCAGCCATGCGACGGTGATGGAGGTGAAGCCCACGCCGTTGGCGACATCGCTGGAAAGCGTATTGTTCGCGCCGGAGGCGATCAGGAAGCCGACGATACCGCTGATCGCGCCGGAGATGAACATGGTGCGCATCATGATGTAGCCGACGTTCATGCCCGCGTAACGGGCGGTGTTCATGGAGTCGCCGATGACGGAAATTTCGTAGCCCTGCTTGGTGTAGCGCATGTAGATGTGCATGAACACGACGAGGACGAGAACGATGATCCAGCCGCAGTGGACGCCGAGCACCTTCGGCAGGCAGGCGTTCGCGGAGAACTGCGCCATACGGCCCTGACGGCCTTCCCACGGGCCGATCTGAAGCCATGCGACGATGCCGATGATAATATAGTTCATCATCAGCGTGAAGAGCGTTTCGTTGGTGTTCCACTTCGCCTTGAAGAAGGCGGGGATCAGCGCCCACAGGCCGCCGCCGATCGCTGCGGCGACGCCCATGATCAGAAGCAGGGGGGCCGCCGGGAGCTTATCGGAGAGATAACGTGCGAAGAAGGTGGCGGCAAGCGCGCCTGCCGTGATCTGGCCCTCCGCGCCGATGTTCCAGAAGCGCATCTTGAAGCACGGTGCGATGGCAAGCGCACAGCCCAGCAGCGGGACGGCGATCTTCACGGTCTGCCGGAGATAAACCTTAGAGCCGAGAGAGCCGGAGATCATGGTCGCGTATGCGGTAAAGGGATTGTTGCCCGTGACCGCAATGGCGATGCTGCCCAGCAGCAAAGCGACGACGATCGAGGCAATGCGGATCGCCCATGCCTTGGCGGGACTCATGGAAGTCCGCTTTGCAAGGCGGATCAGCGGCATTTTGTTTCCGTTATTCATGCTTTGACCTCCTCTCCGCCGACGCTGGTCATCAGCAGACCGATCTCTTCCTTTGTGGTGGTGCGGGCGTCGACGATGCCGCTGAGCTTGCCGCCGCAGAGAACCAGGATGCGGTCGCACAGCTCCAGCAGGACGTCGAGGTCCTCGCCGACATAAACGACGGCGACGCCCTTCATTTTCTGCTCGGTGAGCAGGTTATAGATCGTGTAGGAGGTGTTGATATCCAGACCGCGCACGGCGTAGGCCGTCATAAGCACGGTCGGGTTGGAAGCGATCTCGCGTCCGACAAGCACCTTCTGGACATTGCCGCCCGACATCCGGCGCACGGGAAATTCCGTGCTCGGCGTCACGACCTCGAGGTCGTTCCAGATCTTGTTGGCAAGCTCCTGCGGCTTCTTGCGGTCGACGAACAGGCCGAAGCCGTTCTTCCAGCTTCTGAGCATCATGTTGCCCGTCATGCCCATCGAGCCGACCAGACCCATGCCCAGACGGTCCTCCGGGACGAATGCCAGCGCGACGCCGGAATTTTTGATCTCCTTCGGCGTTTTGCCGACCAGCTCGTTCGGCTTATCCTCCGTCGGATAATGGAGAATGGAGCCTTCGGCAATGGGGTACAGACCGGCGACGGATTCCAGAAGCTCCTTCTGCCCGGAGCCTGCGATACCGGCAATGCCGAGGATTTCGCCGCCCATGGCCGTGAAGGTGACGTGGTCCAGCTTCTTGACGCCCTCGTGGTCGATGCAGGTCAGGCCCTTGACCTCCAGACGGCGGACCGGCGCGTCGTATTTCGGACGGTCGATATTCAGCGTGACCGAGTGGCCGACCATCATGTCCGTCAGCGCCTGAATCGTTGTTTCGTTCGTGTTGACCGTGCCGATGTACTGGCCCTTGCGCAGGACGGCGACCTTGTCCGACAGCTCCATGACCTCGTTGAGCTTATGGGTGATAATGATGATCGCCTTGTTGTCCTTCCGCATGTTGCGCAGGACGGTAAAGAGCTTTTCCGTCTCCTGCGGCGTCAGAACGGCGGTCGGCTCGTCGAGGATCAGAATGTCCGCGCCGCGATAGAGCACCTTGACGATCTCGACGGTCTGCTTCTGCGAAACGGACATGTCGTAGATCTTCTGCTCGGGATCGATGTCGAAGCCGTAGCGGTCGCAGATCTCCTTGACCTTGGCGTTGATCGCCTTGATGTTCAGGTGGCTTTTGCCCTCGTCCAGACCGAGGACGATATTCTCCGCCGCGGTAAAGACGTCGACCAGCTTGTAATGCTGGTGGATCATGCCGATATGATGCGCAAAGGCATCCTTCGGAGAGTGAATGGAGATCGGCTTGCCGTCGGCAAGGATCTCGCCCTCGTCGGGCAGATAGATGCCCGCCAGCATATTCATGAGCGTGGTCTTACCGCTGCCGTTCTCACCCAGCAGCGACAGGATCTCGCCCCGCCGCAGGCCCAGAGAAATATTGTCGTTTGCTACGACGCTGCCGAAGCGTTTCGTGATATTTCTCAGTTCGATCGCGTAAACAGGTTCCAAGGCCGTCATCCTTTCTTTCGCCGTGGCGGTCACGGCGGTTCTTACCTGAATATCATATCACGAACGGCTTTATTTGTAAACATAAAACGCTTTGGTTAAAAATACAGAAATTTATGGGTATTTTTTGGATAAACAAACAAAAATTTTGCTCTGCAAAAAAATTTTCATGTTTCCTCGGAGGCTTCGACGATATCATAGAGCTGTTTGAGCAGGATCGCCGCCACAGGCAGCAGGATCATGCCCAGAACGCCGAACAGGCGGAAGCCGGCGTACAGGGCCAGAAGCGTCAGAAGCGGATCGAGGCCGATCTGCTTTCCGAGGAATTTCGGCTCGAGGAATGCACGCACCACCGCGCAGAGCGCATAGAGCGCAAACAGCCCCGCACCCAGAACGGTGCTGCCGCGCAGAAAGGCCAGAACGCCCCACGGAAGCAGCACCGTGCCGACGCCGAACACCGGCAGCGCGTCGATCACGGCGATGAGCAGCGCGAGCAGGACGGGCTGCTTTTGCCGCAGGAGCAGCAGACCGCCCGCCAGCAGCAGAAAGACCACGCCGGAAAGCCGAAGCTGTGTCCGAAGATAGCCGCCCAGCGCGGAGAGAAGATGCCGTACGACGCTTTTTATGCGGCGAAGCCACTTCTCCGGAAGACGGCGCTCCATTGCGGCGCGCAGGCGCGGCCCTTCGGAGGAGAAAAGATAGGCCGACAGGAGCGTCGTCAGCGAGAACAGCACAAGATCGGGCACGCAAGACAAGACGCGCCCGGCAAACGACAGAAGCCGGTCCGAGGCGGTGTCGGCTACGATGCTGCCGCCCTCAAAGAAGCGGTCGAGCCATTGCGACGCAGCGGGGACGAACGGCTCCGGGAGCTTTTCGGCAAGGTGCAGCAGACGCGTGTGCAGCGAGGAAAGCGACGGCGACAGCGAAGACAGCAGCGCGGGCAGCCGTCTGCCCAGCGCCGTGAGCTGCCCGATGCCCCAGCGTCCCAGCAGCCAGATGCCCCCGCCCAGCAGCGCCGCCGCGAGCGTGATGCAAAGCAGCGAGGACAGCCACAGCGGGAAGCGGCAGCGGCGGTGCAGAGACAGCGTTACAGGACGAACGAGCCGCGCAAGCGACCAGCCCAGCAGAAAGGGGAGGCCGATCGGCAGCAGAAATTTCGCGGTCAGCCACACGCCGAGCAGCGCGGCAAGGGCGTACAGTAACAGCTTCCATGGATTTTTCATACGGTGTGGCTCCTTTGACGGCTTGCAATCCGGAGACGAATATGATAAAATGTACTCGTGACAAATACATTTGCGCATTCTGTGCGCACAGGAGGACGACGTGGATCAACTGCCGAAGTATTATATCGTGGAGGCGGCCGCGCTTCCGGAGGTATTTCTGAAGGTCGCGCGGGCGAAATGGATGCTTGAGACCGGAGAAGCGGCCACGGTGAACGAGGCGGCCCGTGCCACGGGGATCAGCCGCAGTGCATTTTATAAATATCGGGACGCGATCGCGCCCTTCCAGAATCTGATGGCGGGGCATATCCTGACGTTCCAGCTCATTTTGTGGGATGTTCCGGGATTGCTTTCCTCAATACTTTCCATTTTTGCCCAATTCGGCGCAAATATACTGACGATCAATCAAACGATCCCGACCGGCGGCTGCGCGTCCGTGACGATCTCCGCCGAAACGACGGGAATCCGACAGGGCGCGGAGGCGCTGCTGCACGAGTTGTCCGAGATGCACGGCGTGGTCAAAGCGGAGATTCTCGCGGGCTGACGCGGCGTCGGCGCAAAAAGACAAAATCCCTATTGCATTTCCCGTTTGCGGACGCTATACTTGTATGGTTCTTACGGAAAAGCGGCGAGAGCCGCGAATGTTTTCCGGCTTGGAGTTCTACGGGATGGGGGGTGTTGGTTTCTTGGTTTTCGAGACGATTCGGACTTTTTTATCACAGCAGCTCGGCTATGACGAGGATCGTATCTCCATGCAGACGGTGATCCTTGAGGATCTGGAGGCGGAGCCTTCCGATCTGGAGGAGCTGATGCTGATGCTGGAACAGGAATTTTCGATCGATTGGTCGGAGGACGACCTGAAAAAGCTTGAAACGGTCGGCGATCTGACGGCCTTCGTGGAAGATCAAATATAGGCCGAACGACAGACAAAGACAGTGAATTATATGAAGCGGCCCGCCGGTACAGACGTACCGGCGGGCCATCGACGTATGAAAGAACGCTCAGCTATGTCGTTCCAACGGCTGTGACAGCGCAATGACAAACTTGACCTTTTGACAGTCTGAGCGTGTCGAAAAAGCTCTTTTCGACACGCCGTTTTTATTATTGGAGAAACAGAAAGATTGCAAGCGTCATTGCCGCCGATACCGCGTCCTCCGTGCCCTCGGCCAGAAGCAGCAGCATGATGCACAGCAGGAGCTGATCGCTCTGGTCATGCCCGGGGAATAGCTGCTCCAGAAACGAGAGCTGGAGCATCGGCGGGGCGTGGGGCTTGGGAGCGGGCTTCGGGGGCGGCGCGGGTGCAGCAGGCTTCGACGGACCGGGCTTCGGCGGGGGCGGCGGCGGAGACGAAGACGGTGGCGGCGCGGGCGGCTTCGGCGGGGACGGCGCGCGGTGCGGCGGATCGGGTACGGTCCGACGGGTATATTGGCCGTTGCCCTTGGGCGAATAGCGGTTATACACCTTTATTTTCCCTCCTTCTCCGGCGGGCCGTAATTCCGCAGAGCGAAGCCTGCAAGATGCGAAATGCGCGCGATCTGCATCGCGCGGTCCATTTTCTCCCGACGCTCCGGCGCAAGGAACGGCTTGAGCGCACAGATCAGCGCCTCCTGCTTGCCGTCGGATTGCTGTGCCTGCTGCATGAGCCGCATGAGCGTTTGCAGCATACGCGGGTCCATCGGCGGCGCGGGAGCACTCGGCGGCGGACCGGGCGGTGGGTTCGGATGCGGTCCCGGAGTCGGCTTCGGCGGCGGGTTCGGTTGCGACCCCGGTCCCGGACTCGGCTTCGGAGGAGGCGGGGCGGGACCGTTAGGCGGTGCCGGTGCGCGGGACGGCTCCGGAGGCTGCAATCCGAAGGACTGCGCCATCGACAAAATCTGCGCCATGCTCTGCGGGTCGTTCAGAATGTGCTGTAATTTGTCCTCGAGGCCGTCCACGGCGTTCACCTACTTTCTGCTCAGCTCATCAAGCAGACGCCCGGCCTCCGGCGTGGAGACCAGCGGCTTGAGCAGCTCCTGCGCGCCGGCGACATCTCCGCCGCGAAAGGCAGCCGCTGCCTGCTGCAAAGCGCCGCCGTCCTGCGACAGAAGCGCCATCAGCTGCTTTCCCTCCGCCGAGCCGAGAACGCGTCGCAGGTCTTCTGCGGAAAACGGATTTTTTGACGGATTTTTTTCCACGATGATTGCCTCCCGCTCGTCAGTCTGTTATAATAGAATCGTATCATGGCTATGCTGCCGGGAAGGCGGTGCGGACGGCCTCGCATAACGGGCGGCCCGATGCCTTCCATACCAGAATTATATGCGCGGCGGCGCGAAAGGGTGACGGAATGAAGCTGCTTGTTTTTTCCGATTCGCACGGTGAAACGGAGCCGATGCGTTTGGCGATGCGGCGTGAACGGCCGGATGCGGTGCTGCATCTGGGCGATCATGCGGCCGATGCCTTCGCGCTTGCGCAGGAATACTACGCGACCTCGGTGGCCTATGTGCGCGGGAACTGCGATTTTTCCTTTCCGCCGTGCGCGGAGACGTATCGGCGGACGCTGGAGGGCGTGGCGATCTTTGCCTGCCACGGGCACCGCTACGGCGTTAAGAGCAGCCTGCTTGCCCTGAGCTACGCGGCGCGGGAGCAGGGCGCAGCCTTGGCGCTGTTCGGGCATACGCACTGCCCGTATCTGGAGACGTCGGAGGGGCTGACGCTTCTGAACCCCGGCGCGTGCGGCGGCAGACGGCCGACCTATGCGGTCGTGGAGCTGCGCGGCGGCAGCGCGGTCTGCCGCATCAAAGATGTTTATTCGGAGGAATACCAATGATTTTAGCGGTCGATATCGGAAATACTAATATTGTGCTGGGCTGCATCGAGGGCGAAAAGATCCTGTTCGAGACGCGGATGGCCACGGATCTCGTCAAGACCTCGGACCAGTACCGCGCCGAGCTGAAATCCATGCTGGCGCTCTTTGAGGTCACGCCGCAGCAGATCGGCGGAAGCATCGTTTCGTCGGTCGTGCCGCCGGTGCAAAATTCTTTTCGCACGGCGATCCGCAAGCTGATCGGACGGGACTGTCTGGTCGTCGGACCGGGCATTCGCACGGGGCTGAACATCCGCATGGATAATCCGAGCGAGGTGGGCAGCGACCTGATCGTCGCTGCTGTGGCGGCGATCGCGGAATACGGCGCGCCGCTGCTGATCGTGGATATGGGAACGGCTACGACCATTACGGCGGTCGATGCTGCCGGGACCTTTGTCGGCGGCACGATCTGCCCGGGCGTGCGCATTTCTCTCGAGGCGCTGACCGGACGGACGGCGCAGCTCCCCGGCATCAGTCTGGAGGCACCGCGTCATGCCATCGGTAGGAACACCCGCGACTGTATGCGCAGCGGGATCATGCTCGGCGCCGCCTCGATGCTCGACGGTATGCTCGACCGCATGGAGGCCGAGCTGGGGCAGGAGGTGCGCGTGGTCGCTACGGGCGGGATGTCGCGCTTCGTCCTCCCGCTCTGCCGCCGGGAGATGATCTACGACGGCGCGCTGATGCTCAAGGGCCTGCGCCTGCTCTACGAGCGCAATGTAAAGCAGTGACTTTTACAGCATGGCGGCGAGAACGACCGCCAGCAGGAAAAAGAGCGCTGCGCTGAGACCCAGCGTAACGACGCTTTCCAGCACGGTCATAAAAATGTCGAAGCTGCGGCCCTCACGGGGCGTCTTATCGGGGCAGCTGAGATAGGGGTTCAGATCGATCACGTTTTTCATTTTCGGAAGCTCCTTTTTACGTTTTTGCGGCGGAACGGCCGTCGTTGTTACAGCCGCAGTATAGCAAAACAAATGTCCCGCCGATGGGACATTAAAAAAGAATTTTCGACTTTTTTCAAAAAAGCAAAACCGCTGCCGCGAGGCGGCGCTTGACCGCCTCAAACAGAATCGGAAAGGAGTATCATGCATGACCGTTTTTTCTGAATTTGATTATCCTTCAAAGGGGGCGGGTACGATCCATGCCTGCCGCTGGGCAACGGGCGGCGAGCCGATCGCGGTGGTGCAGCTCGTCCACGGCATAGCGGAGCATACGCTGCGCTATGATGATTTTGCGCGCTATCTCAACGAAAACGGATTCCTTGTGACGGCCGAGGACCACATGGGCCACGGCAAGTCGCGCGGCAGCGGTGCGCCGCTCTATTTTGCGGGCGGCTGGGAGGCGGCCGTGGAGGACACTTATGCGCTGCTCTGCCGTACGCGGGGAGAATTTCCCGATATCCCCTACTTTATTTTCGGGCACAGCATGGGCTCATTCCTGACGCGCACGCTGCTCTACCGCCATCCGGAGGCGCCCCTCAGCGGCGCGGTGATCTGCGGCACGGGCTGGCAGCCAACGGTGAAGCTGGACGCGGGAAAAGCGCTCTGCGAGGCGGAAAAGCTTCGCGTCGGCGAGAAAAAGCCCAGTGCGCTGCTTACCCGCCTGATGTTCGGCGGCTACAATAAAAAATTCGGGGAACCGCGCACGCCGAACGACTGGATCTGCGCGCGCCGCGAGACGGTCGACGCCTATACCGCCGATCCGCTCTGCGGCGGGGACGCGACGGTCGGGCTGACGGCGGCGATGCTGCACGGCATCTCGATGAACCAGAAGCAGGAAAATCTTGAGAAAATGCCGAAGGAGCTACCCGTCTTCTTTATTGCCGGGAAGAACGACCCTGTCGGGGATATGGGCCGAGGCGTGGAGAGGACTGCGCGGGCCTTCCAGCGGGCGGGAATGCGCCATGTTTCCCTGAGACTCTATGAGGGACGGCATGAGATCCTCAATGAAGAAAATCACGCGGAGGTTTATAACGACGTGCGGAAATTTTTGGTGAAGCACACCTGAGACATGAATTTCACCGGATTTTCTCAATAATTGTAACTTTTTTGTAATTATTTTCGCCACAAAGACGCGTTACGGTTCTGCTAACTCTTGACGGATGTCGATTTCTCTGCTAAAATTGAATCGACATAATTCCGACAGGAGTGAAATCATGAAACGTCTTTTATGCAGCTTGCTGCTGATATGCGGACTGACGGCGGGGCTGCTGCAGCCGGTCGCCGCGTTCGGAGAGAGCGAAACGCTCCAAAGCGTTTCCGAACCGACGCAGGAACCGACCGAAGCGCCGGACACGCGGGAAACGGAGACAGCCGCGGAAACGGTGTCCGCCGAAGAAACCGAGGACGAAACGCCGACGCCCGCCGAGCAGCCTGCCGAAGAACCGTCCGAGGAGCCGTCTGCGGACAGACGCAGTCCGACGACCTATAAAACCAGCGCCGATGGCATTGCCTTTATCAACGAGATGATGCGCGGCAGCTACGGCGGAACCTATCAGCTTTCGGTTGCGGAGAGCGCGGTCAATTCCTTTATTACGACCAATGCGCTGGAGCTGAACCAGCAGCAGTTCGACGCCCTGACGGATATCTGCATGGCCTACGGCAACATTCTGGGCGGCGGCTATTCGTGGTGGAAGCCGCTGACGGCATCGGGCGCAACGGACGCGCAGATCGCCTCGGCCTTCTGCGCATGGGTCAAGGGCGGAGACGGCCTGCTTTCTCAGGAGCGGCTGAACCGCCGTCTGCGCGAGGTCAAGCTCTACCTGTACGGAAGCTATTCGGGAGTCTGCGACGCCTTCTTCCGCTATGTGGCCTTTAACGGCAACGGCGGCACGCTCTCGGACAATACCGTGATCTGCTATGCGCTGGCCGAGACATACGGAAGCCTGCCTGCCGCGACGCGCAGCGGGAAGTATTTTGCCGGCTGGTATACGGCCGCCTCGGGCGGTACGCACCTTTGCAACACCGACCTCGTGACGCAGAACTACACGGTCTACGCGCAGTGGTCGGACACCGAGGTCAAGGACCCGAACGGCGGCTCGGCCGACCCGAAGCCCGTCGACCCCACGCCGCTCGACCCGCCGACGCTTCGCATGAGCGAGGAGGGCGTTCAGTTTATCAAGGACAACGAGGGCTTCGTGAAATATGCCGTGTGGGATTATGCGCAGTGGTCGATCGGCTACGGCTCCCGCTGTGAGAAGGACGAATTTCCGGACGGTATCACCGAGGAGGAGGCGGATTACCGCCTGCGCGTGATGCTGGCCGAGTTTGAAAAAACGCTCGACGCCTTCGAGAAGAAGATCGGCCGCACGCTGACGCAGCAGCAGTATGACGCGCTGCTCAGCTTTACTTACAACGTCGGCAGCAGCTGGATGAGCAATTCGTCGTATAATATCAATAAGCTCGTTACAACGGGTGTTTACACCGAAATGGAGTTTGTCAATACGATCGGAAGCTGGATCAATGCCGGCGGCGAGACGCTGGCGGGCTTGGTGCGCCGCCGCATGGACGAGGCCAACATGTACCTCAACGGGCAGTATGTCAAGGGCAGCCGCGTCTATCTGCGCATTGCCTATCATCCCGCCGAGGGCGACTGCACGACGAAATACTATTACTATAAAACCGGTGTTCGCTTGGGCACGCTCCCTACGCCGACGCGCTCCGGCTACCGCTTCCTCGGCTGGTACGATAAGCTGGTCGGCGGCACGCGGTATACGGCCGACACGCTTGCGCCTGCTTACGGCGATATCACGGTTTATGCCCACTGGCAGCAGACGGACGAGCCGGACCCGACCGAGCCTACCGACTCGACTGCACCTACAGAGCCAACGGAGCCTACGGAGCCGACCGAGCCGACCAACCCGACGGAACCGATCGACCCGGAGCCGATCGAGCCGACCTTTACGGACGTTTCTCCCGATGCGTGGTACTATGACTCCGTCATGCGCGCCGTGCGGGCGGGGCTGTTCGGCGGCGTCAGCAACACGGAGTTTGCGCCGGAGGAGCCGATGACGCGCGGAATGCTGGTGACGGTGCTCTGGCGCTATGCAGGCGAGCCGAAGGCGTCGAAGGCGGCACCCTTTACGGATGTCGCGGCGGGTGAATGGTACAGCAGCGCCGTCGCATGGGCCTATGAGCGGGGCATTGTAAACGGGATCAGCGCGACGACATTCGGCGTGAACGACAATGTGACACGGGAACAGCTGACCGCGATGCTCTGCCGCTATGCGGCATCGGCCGGGTTTGACGTGACCGCGTCGGCGGGGCTGAACGGCTTTACCGATCATGCTGCGGTTTCCGACTACGCGCTGTATGCCATGCGCTGGGCGGTCGCCTCGGGGATCGTCAACGGCGACGGCGGGAAGCTGCTCCCTGCCGGGAACGCGACCCGCGCGCAGTGCGCGAAAATGATGATCGTCTTCACGGAGAAATATCCGAAATAGAGAAGCGCCCCTTGACGGAGCGCCCGGAAGAATCTGCAAAAATGCCTTGGCGATCGGTTTCGTCAAGGCGTTTTTGTGGGTATCGACTGTTCAGGTTTTTTTGAAAAAATTTCAATATGTCCGAATGATGGGACATAAAAAATGCTATACTCGGCACAGAGATCAAGAAAAGCTTCGTGCGCGGAGCTTTCGGAAGGAGTGTCGGGTATGCGGATCATTTCAAGACAGGGACATTATGAGGTCTACGGCGCGGACGGGAGCTTTCTGCTTTCTGCCGATACCAAGACCGAGGCCATGGAGGAGCTGAGTGCGTGGGAGGAAGAACATACCGCCTGATACTTGCCTATGACGGGACGCGCTATCGCGGTTGGCAGCGTCTGCCGCAGGCCGAGACGACCGTGCAGGGCAGGGTCGAGCGCGCCTTGTCGGAGGTCTTTCAGCAGCCGATCGAGGCGCAGGGAAGCGGCCGGACCGACGCAGGAGTCCATGCACGGATGCAGGTCGTTTCCTTCCGTGCGCCGGAGCAGCGCCCCGAGCGGGTCTTGGAGCGTTTGCGCAGGCTGCTGCCCGAGGACATCGGCGCAATGGAGCTTTCCTATGCCGCCGACCGCTTTCATGCCCGCCTGAGCGCGACGTCCAAGACCTATGTCTATCGCGTCTGGAACAGCCCCGTGCCCGATGTGTTCGGGCGGCGCTATCGCGTGCAGTACCCGGGCAGGCTGGACGTCGGGGCGATGCGCGCAGGCGCGGCGCTGCTGACCGGAGAGCACGACTTTTTGAGCTTCTGCGCCAATAAGCATTTCAAAAAATCGTCGGTTCGGACATTGTACCGTCTGGATATCGCCGAGAACGGCGAAGAGCTTTGCTTCACGCTGACCGCCGACGGCTTTTTATACAACATGGCGCGGATCCTTGTGGGGACACTGCTGGAGATCGGCATGGGCAGGCGCTCGATCGACACGCTCCTGCCGCTGTTTGCCGCAAGAAACCGTGCGCTTGCCGGGGAGACCGCCCCGGCCAAGGGACTTTGTCTGACGGAGGTGCGATACGATTGAATATTCAGATTTTCGGAAAAAGCAAGTGCTTCGACACGAAAAAGGCCGAACGCTATTTTAAGGAACGGCGCATCCGCGTGCAGAATATCGACCTGCTGCGCTACGGCATGTCGGGCGGCGAGTTTGACAGTGTGCTGCGCGCCGTGGGCGGCATTGACAACCTGATCGACTGGGACAAAAAATCTCCAGAGATCGATCTGATGCGCTATATGGACGATCCGCGCGCAAAGGAGGACAAGGTCTACGAGAACCCCGCCCTGATGAAAACGCCGATCGTCCGCAACGGAAAAAGGGCAACGGTGGGCTATTGCCCCGAGGTCTGGAAGCAGTGGGAGGATGAGAAGTGAGACGGAGACTTGCCAATGCGCTGAAGCTGTGCCTGTTCGGGCTGGCCTGCTGCGCGGGGATCGCGGTCTGGTTCCTGCACGGCGTTCCCAAGCTGCTCGCGATCGGCGCGGCGCTGGTCCTGATGCTCGGCGGTCTGGCGGTCAATTTCCTGCTCAACCGCTGCCCGCACTGCGGAGCCGCCCTGCCGATCGACAGCCGATGCAAGACCTGCCCGCACTGCGGGAAAACGCTGTGAGCGCCGCAGTCATCCGCATCCCGCCGACGGTAGAGATGCTGCTGCACCGTCTGAGCGCGGCGGGATTCGCGGCCTATGCGGTCGGCGGCTGTGTCCGCGACAGCCTGCTGGGGCTTCAGCCGCAGGATTGGGACATCTGTACCTCTGCGCGGCCGGAACAGACCGCCGAATGCTTTGCCGCCGAGCGTACGATCCTGACGGGCGCGAAGTACGGCACGGTCACGGTGCTTGCGGCGAATACGCCGTTCGAGATCACGACCTTTCGTGCGGAAAGCACCTACACCGACCGCCGTCACCCCGATGCCGTCTCCTTCCTGACGGAGCTGCGCGGGGATCTGAGCCGCCGCGATTTTACCGTCAACGCGATGGCGGCGGCCGCCGACGGCGCGGTCATCGATCTGTTCGGAGGACAGGAGGACCTGCAAAACCGCCTGATCCGCTGCGTCGGCGCGCCGCGCGAACGCTTTTCGGAGGACGTCCTGCGCATTTTGCGGGGATTACGCTTTGCCTCACGGCTGGACTTCGCCGTAGAGCGGGAGACTGCCGCCGCGATCCACGAATGCCGCGAGATGCTGAGCGGAGCGGCGCCCGAACGCCTGCACAAGGAGCTGTCCGGCCTGCTCTGCGGCCGGGGCGTATTCCGGGTCCTTTGCGAGTACCCGGACGTCTTGTGCGTGCTCATTCCGGAGCTGCGCAGAACGGTCGGCTTCCGCCAGTATCATTACAATCATGCCTACGACGTCTATACGCACACGGCGGCGGTAACCGCCGCCGTCGAGCCGGAGGAGCGTCTGCGCCTTGCCGCGCTTCTGCACGATATCGCCAAGCCGAACGAGTTTTTCTTCGACAAAAATCTTGTCGGGCATTTTTACGGACATGCCGTCGCGGGAGCGGCGGAAGCGGAGCGCATTCTGCGCCGTCTGCGCTATGACGGCGGGACGGTCAGCGCGGTCGCCGCGCTGATTCGGGCGCACGATCTCGATCTCTCCGCCATGACGGAGCGGCAAATGCGTCGGCTGCTGGCAAAGCACGGAGAGAAACAGACCCGTGCGCTTCTGCGTCTGCGCCGCGCCGACCGCCTCGGAAAGGGAACGGAGCCGCCGTCGGCCCCGGAGGAGGAGGCTGTCCGCGCCGAGGCGCTGCTTTCGCGGCTCGTGGAAGGCCAAGCGTGTGTCCGCCTGCCGCAGATGGCGATCTCCGGCCGCGACCTGCTGGCGCTCGGCGTGCCGCAGGGGCCTCGGATCGGCGCACTGCTCGAGACGATCCTTCAGGCGGTGCTGGAAGAGAAGCTCCCGAACGAACGGGAAGCTCTTGTTGAATATGCACAAGGATTGATCGATAAAACGAAAAATGATTGACAAATTCGTGATTTTGTAATACAATATGTATTCGGAGATCAACGAGAGGAGCAATCCCCATGGAAAATTATGTAATAAAAGGGAATCTGTGCTACAGCGAGAATCAGAATCATATTCGTATCGTACCCAATGCCTATCTGGTCTGCGAAAACGGCCTGTGCGCCGGTGTGTTTGAAACGCTTCCGGAGCGCTACGCCGCGCTGCCCTGCGTCGACTACGGCGATAAGCTGATCGTGCCCGGCCTGACCGACCTGCACGTCCACGCGCCGCAGTTTGCGTTCCGCGGTCTCGGTATGGATATGGAGCTGCTGGACTGGCTGAATACTTATACCTTCCCCGAGGAATCGAAATATGCCGATCTGACCTATGCTGACCGCGCCTACGAACAATTTGCCGCGCATCTGCATCGCAGCGCCACCACCCGTGCGGCGATCTTTGCGACGATCCATACGCCCGCGACGGAGCTTCTGATGGAAAAAATGGAGCGCAGCGGTCTGGTGTCGTATGTCGGCAAGGTCAATATGGACCGCAACAGTCCCGAATACCTCTGCGAAGCAAGCGCGGAGGAGTCGATCGCGCATACCGAGGAGTGGATCTGCCGGACGCAGGACCGCTTTGCAAACACGAAGCCGATCCTGACACCGCGCTTCATCCCCTCCTGCACGGATGAGCTGATGAAGGGCCTGCGGAAGCTGGTCGAAAAATATCATCTGCCCGTTCAGAGCCATTTGTCCGAGAATTTCGGCGAGATCGCGTGGGTCAAGGAGCTGTGCCCCGATTCGCGTTTCTATGGCGATGCGTATGATCGCTTCGGTCTGTTCGGCGGCGACCATCCCTGCATTATGGCACATTGCGTCCATTCCGATGCCGCAGAGACAGAATTGATGAAGAAAAACGGCGTATTTGTGGCGCATTCCCCGCTGTCGAACGCCAACCTGTCCTCCGGTGCTGCACCGATCACGAGGTTCCTCGACGAGGGGCTGCATGTGGCGCTTGCCTCGGACGTTGCGGGCGGCGAAACGGAGAACCTGTTTGCAAGCATGGCGGCTGCAATCCGCGTCTCAAAGCTCCGCTGGCGGCTGCTCGATCAGAGCGTCCCGGCCCTGTCGGTCGATCAGGCGTTCTATCTTGCGACGCGCGGCGGCGGTGCGTTCTTCGGCAAGGTGGGCGCGTTTGAAGCGGGCTACGAGCTTGATGCGGTCGTTCTGGACGATTCTGCGCTTGACCATCCGCAGGAGCTTACGGTGCGCGCCCGGCTGGAGCGCTGCCTCTATCTTGCCGACGACCGCCAGATCGCCGCAAAATACGTTCGCGGCAGAAAGGTCCTCTGATACAAATATTATACTAGAATCTGTTAAAAAGCTTGAAAAGCTTTTTCAGCGTGTCGAAAAACCCTTTTCGACACGCTGACAGGCTGCAAAAAAGTTCGGAAGACAAGCAACTCACGCCCGTCGGCGTACGTGGGTACGGTAGGGCGTGAGTTGCGCAGTACCCGCAAGGGGCACGCCGCATCCGTAAAGCTCCTTCGTCGCTAACGGCTGCGCAGTAAGTCAAAATCCTTGCAAAGCAAGCAGATTTCACATTATATAGTTCGGAATATCTTGTTTTTTAGAACCAAAACTCAGATAGTAAAAATCTGTTAAAAAGTTAGCCGATTTTGACGATTACGGACTTTTTTGACAGTCTGAAAAAGCTTGAAAAGCTT
>CAKTVW010000032.1 GCA_934630495.1 uncultured Oscillospiraceae bacterium | reverse complement strand
CAAAAAATCTCTCGCCGAATGCTCTCGCTGAATTATGCGGTGCTGCCTTAAATCTTTTAATCAAGAATCAGTATCAGTATAGCACGGGTATGCAAGCGCGCGAGGCCCTCGGCGGCACTTAAAGCGAAAGCAGGGCAAAAATTCGGCACAGCGCACAAATGTCGACCGTCTTTTCTGTGCAGTACGCCGATTTTTCCCCTTCTCTGTTGACTTGCCGCATGGGACAAGGTTATACTATAGCCAACTTGTATAGACGTCCTGACATGTTCAGCTATCATGTTGAAAATCTTACCGCAGGAGGAACAAAAAATGTACGAGCTGCACGACAGAATTTTGGGCTGCATGGCTGCCGCCGGGATGGGAGACGCGCTGGGCGTTCCCAGCGAGGGCTTCAGCCGCATGGAAATTCTGGAGGAATTTCACGGCCCGATCGATCGTTTCCTCGGTCCCGGCGAAAATATTTACTGTCAGGGGAATTTCCCGGCGGAGGTCACGGACGACACCTCCCAGATGTACGAAATGGCAAAGGCCGTCATCGAAACGCGGGGCGAATTGACCGTCAAGGCCGCTGCGGACGCGCTGGTCAACTGGACGAAGCGCTATCCGAAGTACTACCCGCGCAACGCAGGCCCGACGATGTCGTTCTGGGTAAAGGACTATATGGCGGGCGGCGACCCGCTGGCGCTGGCGCGCATCGGTAAGGTGTACGGGCGCGGCATCTCTAACGGCTGTGCCATGCGCGTCGCTCCCGCCGCGCTCTGCAATCCCGGCGATCTCGACGGCGCCGTCAGAACTGCGATCACCATGACCTCCGTTTCCCACGGCACACAGCACGCCTACGCAGGTGCCTGCGCGATCGCCTGTGCGATCGCCGAAGCGCTGACGGAGGACGCACAGATCTTTACCGTTTTGAAGGCCGCTCTCTACGGTGCGCGCGAGGGCGAACGCATCGGTCTGAAGGAGGCCCGTTACGCGTACGGTCCGAGCGTTCTCCCGCGGCTTTTGACCGCGATCGACTGCGTATTTCGCGCCAAGGACGTCGAAGACGCGTCGCGCCTGCTGGAATCCGATGTCGGATGCACCGGCGATATCCAGACCACCGTCGGACTTGCCGTCGGCCTGTTCGCGGCGAACGAGGGCGACCCGCTTGCCACGATCAAGGCGGCTGCCAATATCGGCGGAGATACGGACACCTTCGCCTGCATCGCCGGCTCGATCGCGGGCGCGTACAGAGGCTTCCGCGCACTGCCGGAGGAATGGTACCGCGAATTTCAGGCCGCAAACCCGCTTCTTGACTTGGAATGGGCGGCAGACGAGCTGACGCGCATTGCGCAGAAGCGCACGGCACAGGGGAAAAGGCCATGCAATACGATTTGATGGTGTTAACGCTCTCCACGGTGGACTCGATCCTGAAGATTGAAGGGCGCTTTCCGATCGAGGGCGGCTGCACGCGCCGCGTGCTTGACTGCGGCCTCGAGCCGGGCGGCGAAGGAAATCTGATGATCGTTTTTTCGCGCATGGGCGGAAGGGTCCTGCCCGTCGGTCCGTTGGGCGACGACCATTACGGCGCCTTCCTCCGACAGAGCTATTCCGAGCAGGGGATCGACGTCAGCCGCCTCCGGACCGTCCGAGGCTACCGCTCTCCCGTCGCCAACTGCGTGGTCGACGAGGCGGGCGTTCACAGCTTTCTCAGCACGATCACAAACTGTGATTTCGGCGGTGCGCCGCTGTTTCTGGAGCAGTTTGAGACATGCCGCGCGCTGTTTTTAAGCGGCTATTATATGACCGACCGCGCCGATCCCTATTGCGAGATCTCTCGGCTTCTCGCCCTCCGTGCAAAGGAGCGCTCCGCGCCGCTGTTCTTCGACCCCGGCCCGCTGGCCGCCTCGATCCTGCCCGATATGCTGGAAACGGTCTTTTCCTGCGCGACGGTCATCGCGCTGAACGACGAGGAGGCCGCGCTGTTGACCGGTGAGCATGATCCCGTGCTTGCCGGGCACATCCTTTCCGAGCGGACCGACGCACTGCTGCTGGTCAAGGCCGGCAGCAGGGGCTGCTATGCGGTCGGCAGGAATGTGCCCGGCCGCCGGTATCCCGCCTTTCCGGTGCGCACGGTCGACACCATGGGCGCGGGTGACTCCTTCTTAGGTGCCTTTGCCTATGCTTGGCTGCAAGACTGGGAGCTTGAGACCTGCGTGACCTTTGCCAACGCCTCCGGCGCGGTAAAGGCATCCAAATTCGGTACCGGAACGAAGGTCCCGACCTTCGACGAAATGCTTGCAATTTTGGAGCAAAACGGCTATACTGTTCCTGAAATTTGCAGAAAGTCCCGGCGTTTTACCGGGCTGCGGCTGCATAAACCAACCGATCGGGAGCAAACAGAGCATGGTAAATAAATCACCGGGCTGCGCCTCGCTGTATCTCCAAATTGCACAGGAATTGGAAACGCTTCTCTCCGGACTGCGATACGGCGAGCAGATTCCTTCGGAGAGCGAGCTGGTCGCGCAGTACGGCGTGAGCCGAGGCACGATCCGTCAGGCGCTCGACTTCCTCGTCAATCGCGGCGACCTTTACCGTCTGCACGGAAAGGGCACATTTCGCGGAAGCGGCATCCGGCACACGGCATGCAACCGCATCCCCTCCTATACCGACAGTCTACTGCTTGCGGGCAAGGTCCCGTCCGTATCTCACGTCACGCTGCAGGCCGCTGCTGCCGACGCATTGAGCGCGCATTATTTGAGCGTCCCGACAGGGGAGCCGATCTGGCTCCTGTCGCGTTTTCGCGGAGCGCAGGGAGAAGCGCCGAGCTGCTTTGCCGAGGCGCATATCCCGCAGGCAGTGCTGCCGGAGCTTCGCGCGGAGGATTTGGAGCAATCCGTCCTGCAAATGCTGACCGTCAAATTCGGCCTGCAGATCTCCTCCACCGCGAACAGCATCTTTGCGCAGACCGCAGACGACGCGGCCGCGTCGCGCTTTCGGATCGCTCCGCAGTCTCCGCTGCTGGTCGCGGATTTCGTGGTATGCGGCCCCGACGGCCGCCCGATCCTCTACGACCGAAGCACCCACTGGGACCCGGCCTTCCGCTACCGGATCGAAAGCACCTATCCTCTATAACGCAATCCACCGAGTAAAAAGCACAACAAAAAGCATAAAGCACCGAGTATAAAGCATAAAGCACCGGGCGGGCAGTTCTTCACTGCCCCCCGGTGCTTTATGTGCCCGCTTTGGGTAAATCATGGCTCTGTGACAAGAAAAACGATCCCGTTTTCGGCCGTTACGACTGCTTCTCCGCGCGGTTCGTTGCTGACGCCGAGCGGGAAGTCGGCAGACAGGATTTGTCCTTCGACCGGGTACTTTGCCCCGAAAATCGAAACCGTCGCCGTTTCGGTCGCCGCGAATACGGAAAAGTACGCGGCGTCTCCGACCGGAACACGCTCATTTTGCAATATGCGAACGGTGCAGTCCGCATCCACGATACACCCCGACGCGCCCTGTTTCTTCAAAAAAAGCAGCGTTTGCAGATTGGCAAGGCTGTGCGAAAACCGTCTCCCGCCGAGCGCACCGAAAAGCTCGAAGTCGGTGAAGCCGCGCTTCAGGCCCTCGCGGACGGCAGAGAGCGTGTCGGTATCGTCCTTCTGCGTCGGGAGCATGACGCATTGCGTATCCGTCGGGCGAAAGCCCAGCGAATCGGCGTCTCCGACAAAAAGGTCCGGCAGAAAGCCAAGCTTTTTCAGGTGAAAATACCCCGCATCGGCGGCGATCAACAGCCCGGCAGGCTCCCGCTCGTCATAAGCAAGATACCGTTCCGGCGCGAAGTCACCGGCGGCAACGATCCGGCAGATACTTCTCATTTTCTCTCGAAATTCTTCGACACGGCGGGAATGCGGTACACCACTGCGGCGACACCGGCCGTAAGGATGATCTCGGGGATCATGTACAGGCCGTTATAGACCAGCGAATAGAGCAGCGCCAGGCCCTTGCCCGAAAAATGTTCGAGAATAAATGCGGAGAGCGCAAGCTCGGAGGCCGCGCTGCTGCCGAAGAACCACTCGGCCCACGCGCCGTAGAACAGGAAGCCGGAGAGCACATGGAACGCATAGCACGCAAGCTGTGCGACGGTGCCTCCCGCGATCAGGCGCAGGCAGCCGCCCTTCTTCCGCGCAAACAGGCCGCCGAGGCCCAGCGACGTATAGGCAAAGAAATAATCCAGCAGGACGACCGAGAGCGCCATCCACAGCGCCATATACGAGTCGGACGAGGGCGTGAAGAGTCCGGCCACCGTCTTAAAGCCCATGAAGATCTGGATAACGGCGTAGACCGCCGCGCTTCCGAGGCCCCACTTCAGGCCGTACATATAAGAGATCAGGATGATCGGGAACATGGAGGCCAGCGTCAGTGTGCCGCCGAAGCGGAGCTGCAGGAACGGAATGAACTCCGAAATGAGCGCCAGCGCCGTCGCGACCGCGACCAGCATGGCCGAGGTCACAAGCTTTCGAGTGTTTGTGCTTTGTGTTTTCATGGTTTTCCTCTCAATGTAAAAATTCCGCCGTGCAAACCGTTCATCGGAAAGCATAGCGGAAAATTACCGATCTTTCCCTACGACGGTATGAGCCGTGTCAGGTTCGCGGGTCAGGGCGTACTTCGCCCACTCTCAGCCGGAAGCATCCGACCCCCCGAAGAAGGTTACACATATTCGCGGTACTGACAACTATAGCGCGCAGGGCCTCGTTTGTCAAGAGCGGAGACGCGCCGCCGCGTTCGTTTTTTCGGTTTGAAAAAGCGCGGGGAATATGGTATAATGCGGAAAGAATTTGTCAAACGGAGTGAGAACGATGCTTGAATCCCTGCGCCGCTGCTGCGACAGTCTCTTGATCTTAGACACGGAAACCAGCGGGCTGAGCTTTTCCCGCGACGAGATCATTGAATATGCCGCCGTCAAGCTGGCATGGCAGAACGACACGCTTGTGACCGTCGCGGAGGCCGACGAGTTTATCCGCACGACCGACGACCGCCGTCTGCCGCCGAAGATCGTGGAGCTGACGGGCATTACCGACGAGCTGCTCCGCGACGAGGGCATCACCAAGCAGGCATTCTGCGGTCTTCTGGCCGAAATGCTGACGCCGCGGACCATGATCCTTGCCTACAACGCGCAGTTCGATCTTCTGTTCCTCTACCACTTTCTCAGCAAACACGGTGACGCGCGGCTGCTTCAGGATAAGCCGAAGCTGGATCTTCTGACGGTCTACCGCGACCGCCGTCCCTACCCGCATAAGCTGTGCAGCGCCATTGAGGCCTACGGCCTGCAGGACAAGGTGCGCAACTCGCACCGCGCCATCGACGACGTCCGCGCGAC
The DNA here is from genome assembly GCA_934630495.1 of uncultured Oscillospiraceae bacterium. GTDB lineage: Bacteria > Bacillota > Clostridia > Oscillospirales > Oscillospiraceae > JAZOXB01. The sequence continues at coordinate 21,657 of CAKTVW010000032.1, read as the reverse complement.
GGTCGAGGTCCTCAAGGCCATGGAGGCCGAGCGAAGCGACCTTGACCGCTATGTCGACCTGTTCGGCTATTCGGCGCGCTACGGCGTTTCCGGCCCGCGCATCCGCTCGGTCCGCTATGCCCCGCAGGGCTATGACAACGCAGTCCCCCTGTATGAGCTTGTTTTGAGCGATTGCGCGCGATAATGCGCGAAATCATTTTATGACAGCAGCAGCCGTTCGTCACGAACGGCGACGGTCACCGTCGGCAGCGCATCCCGAGACAGCAGCATTTGCGCCAGAGGCGATTCCAGCTCAGACTGGATCAAATGCCGCAGCTCCCGTGCGCCGCCGGCCTTTTTTTGCGCACGCCGCGCCAGAAGCTCCGCCGCGTCGTCCCCGGCGAGAAGTCGGCAGCCGACCCGCTCCGCGCGCCCGCACAGCGCGGCGAGCTGATTACGCGCGATCTGCGTCAGGTCCGCCAGCCGCAGCGGACTGAACGCGGCGATGCAGTCGATGCGGCCGAGAAATTCCGGAGAAAAATGCTCCTCCAGCGCGGAGCGCATCGGGTCGCAGCCCCGTTCGCCGAAGCCCAAGCTTCCCTTCTGCGTGCTTTGGCTGCCCAAATTGGAGGTCATGACCAGCAGCGTATTTTTAAAGTCGATATGCCGCCCGTTGGCGTCCGTCAGAATACCGTCCTCCATGATCTGAAGCAGAATCCCGCAGACGTCGCGGTGCGCCTTTTCGATCTCGTCGAGCAGCACCAGCGAATACGGCCTGCGCCGCACCCGCTCCGACAGCTCGCCGCCCTCGTCGTGGCCGACATAGCCCGGAGGCGCACCGATCAGCCGCGAAACGGCGTGCTTTTCCATATATTCGGACATATCCAAGCGGATCATGGCGTTCTCGCTGCCGTACACCGCCTCGGAAAGCGCCTTGCACAGCTCCGTTTTTCCGACGCCCGTCGGCCCGGTAAACAGCATCGCCGCGACCGGGCGTTTGGCCTCGGCAAGGCCGCTCCTGCCCCGCCGCACCGCCTGCGCCGCCGCCTCGATCGCCCGCTGCTGCCCGACCACGCGCTTGGAAAGCGCCTCCTCCAGCGTGGACAGCCGCTTGCGCTCCGACAGCGTGAGCGTGCCGACGGGAATGCCCGTCCGATTGGAAACGGCCGCCGCCACATCCTCCGCCGTTACCTCGCGCGACGCCCGCGTATTGCCGCGAAGCTGCTGCAGGCGGTCGCGCAGGCCCGCCGCCTGCTCGTACCGGCCGTTCTGCACGGCCTCCTGAAGCTCCCGTTCCAGCGCCCGCGCGGCTGCGCCGCCGCCGTGGAGCTGGGACATTTTTGCGCACGCCGCGCCCTCGTCGAGCAGGTCGACCGCCTTATCCGGCAGAAATTTGTCCGTCAGATAGCGGCAGGACAGCTCGACCGCCGCCTCGATCGCACTCCGGGTAATGGTCAGTCGGTGGTGCTCCTCCAAGCCGGGCCGCAGGCCCTCCAAGATTCGGCGCGTCTCCTGCTCGCTCGGCTCGCGCACCTGTACGGGACGAAAGCGCCGCTCCAGCGCCGCGTCCTTTTCGATAAATTTACGGTATTCCTCTAATGTGGTCGCGCCGATCAGCTGCACCTGTCCGCGCCCCAGCGCGGGCTTGAGCAGATTGGCCGCGTCGATCGCGCCCTCGGCCGCGCCCGCACCGACCAGCGTGTGCATTTCGTCGATAAACAGGATCACATTTTTTGCCCGCTGCACCTCCGCGAGGATGTCGCGCACGCGCTCCTCAAATTCGCCGCGGTATTTTGTCCCCGCGATGACGCTTGCCATATCCAGCGCGAAAAGCCGCTTTCCGAAGAGCTGCTCCGGCACCTGCCCGGCGGCGATATACTGCGCCACACCCTCGACGATCGCCGTTTTGCCGACGCCCGGCTCACCGATCAGCGCGGGGTTATTCTTATGCTTGCGCGCAAGGATCTGCAGAACCGTTTCGATCTCCCGTCTGCGGCCGATCACCGGCTCCGCGTTCCCCGCCCGTTCCACCATATCCACACCGAATTGCTCCAAGAGTCTCGTATTCTGCATCGCTTGCTCCTTTCGGACGGTCCGTCCCTCGCATAATCCCGTAAACAGCAGATCATTGCTGATGCTGCATTGCCGCAGAAGGCGCGACGCGCCGCAGCTCCCGTCGCGCAGGAGCGCCGACAGGATATTCTCCGCCCGCACGGGCGATTCCTCCCGCGCCGCGGCCGCCAGCGCCCGCCGCGCATGCTTCGTCAGCCCCTGCGGCAGCCGACAAAGCCGCATACCGCGTCCGTATCCGCACACAAATCGTCCCAGCAGCTCCTCCGCCGTGACGCCGTGCCATGCCAGCAGCCGTCCCGCCGGGCAGTCCGTCGTCATGGCAATGGCAATGAGCAAATGCTCCGTGCCGACCCAGCTATGGCCCAGAACGCTTGACAGCGCCCAGCTCCGCCGCAGGATCTTCTCCGTCTCCCCGCTCTGCTTCGCCACCTCGCGCACCGCCTCCCTCTCGCTGAATTTTAGCCCTGACGCAAAAAAAGTATACCAAAAATCATTTTTTCCGGATTTACCATTTGCATTTTTCAGAAAACATGATAGAATGAAAGAACCAGACTACATAGGAGGTTCGACTATGGCTTATTTTATCACCGATAAGTGTGCAAACTGCGGCACTTGCGCCGATACCTGCCCCCTCGGCATCATCACCGAAGGCGACGGCAAGTACGTCATCGACGCCGATCAGTGCGTAGAGTGCGGCTCCTGCGCCGCTGCCTGCCCCATGGAAGCCATCGAGCAGCAATAAGCATACGAAAAACAGGCGGCTGTTCCGAACGGGCAGCCGCCTTTATAAATTTTGCCGCACCCGCCGGCATTTCCATTTCTCCGGAGACTCGCTATGGAAGATTTTTTGCAAAACGGTCTTCGTCTGCTCCACGACGGCTTTCGTCTCGGGACAGATTCCGTGCTGCTCTCTCAATTCGCCACGCTCCCCCGCCGCGCACGCGTCGCCGATCTCGGCTCCGGGTGCGGCAGCTTGGGGCTGCTGCTGTGTGCACGGGACGGCGAATGCTCCGTTACCGGCATCGAGCTGGACGAAAGCGCCCATGCGCTTGCCCTGCAAAACATAGAAAACAACCGTTTGGCACACCGTATGACGGCACTGCACGGCGACGTCCGCGAGCTGCGCGCGCTCCTGCCTGCGGGCGGCTTCGACTGCGTGCTGTCCAATCCGCCCTACTTCCCGCCGAAAAGCGGGAAGCTCAGCGAAAAAGCGCCGTCGGCCCGTTCTGAGCTGACGCTTCCGCTGCAGGCGCTGTGCAGTGCGGCGGCTTGGCTGCTGCAAACGGGCGGACGCTTTTCCGTCGTGCATCGGCCGGAGCGCCTGTGCGACCTGTTCTGCGCCATGCGGGAAAGCGGTCTGGAGCCGAAACGCCTGCGTTTTGTCCGACACCGCGCCGACTGCCCGCCCAATCTGGTCCTGATCGAAGCCCGGCGCGGCGGACGCCCCGGTCTGCAAACGGAGGCGGACTTTATCATTCAAAAGCCCGACGGCACACCGACCGACGAATACCGCGCCGCGTATCATATAGGAGACGACTCATGAGTATGCTGTATCTTGTGCCGACCCCGATCGGCAATCTTTCCGATATTTCGGATCGCTGCCGCGAAACGCTGGCGGGAGCGGATTTTATCGCCGCCGAGGACACCCGCGTCACGCTGCGGCTGCTGAATCATCTGGGCCTGAAAAAGCCGCTCGTCAGCTATTACGAGCATAATAAGGAAGTCAGCGGCCCCCGGATCGTCGAGCGGCTGCTTGCGGGAGAGACGTGCGCGCTGGTAACGGACGCGGGCAGTCCCGCCATTTCCGACCCCGGCGAAGATCTCGTCCGTCTGTGCGCGGAGCGCGGCGTCCCCGTCACGGCGATCCCCGGACCGTGCGCGGCGATCACGGCGCTGAGCATCTCCGGACTGCCGACGGGCCGCTTCGCCTTCGAGGGCTTCCTGTCCACAGCGAAAAAAAGCCGTGCCGCGCATCTGGCCTCACTGGAAAACGAAACGCGGACAATGATCTTCTACGAAGCGCCGCACAAGCTCTGCGCAACGTTGAATGACCTTGCCGCCGCCTTCGGCGCGGAGCGGCGCATCTCCCTCTGCCGTGAGCTGACCAAGCTGCACGAGGAGGTCCTGCGCATGACGCTCGGTGAGGCCGTCGGGTACTATGCGGAAAATACGCCGCGCGGCGAATATGTGCTGATCGTCGAGGGCGCAAAGCCCGTTGTAAAAACGCTGTCGCTCGACGATGCCGTCGGGCAGGTCCAAGCGCTTCTGGAGCAGGGCTTTTCCAAGAAGGATGCCGTCAAGCAGGTCAGCGCCGAGAGCGGCTTCCCGAAGAACGCCCTTTACGAAGCGGTCGTGAAATAGGCCCTGCATATCCTGCCGAAAGCCACCGCCCCAGCGGCGAGGGCCTTATAGAAAACATCTTTTTAAGTATCAGAACACGGTGCGCCGCAAAACGCTTGCGGCGCACCGTGTTTTCATGCTCACATATTCTTTAACTATAAGAATTTTGCTATAATTTGTCATTTCAGTATTGACATCTTTTGGCAGATGCTTTATACTACAGATAGTGAAGTCATTCAACGCGCTAGTTTTTATCAAAACAAATACTATATTTACAGAAAATACCTTTTTTGAGTTAAAAATATTTTATTTTTGTTACCAAATAGTATTCCGATTTAATTTCAATGTATTTTGATGGGTAAATCGGTAATAACAAAAATGCCGTGGTAAAAGCACTTGCTGAAAGCTGGTGAAAGAGTGAGCGACTAAAGGCGTTATTCTGCTAGAATCGTTCACACAACCCGCTGGCACAGGTTTTCTGCATACAATTAATAAAGTTGTTGCCCGCGACTTAGATCCCGATTCGTACCCAAGCGCCACCCGAACAGTTGAAAATATCTTCAAAATTCGCGTATATTAAGTCAATATAAACAAAGTATTTCTACCCGTTCGGCCCGGTCGAACGCCGCGAATAGTTAACAGTAAAATTCTTACATTTTTATGGAACTTCTTTTCGTTTATATCGTCCAATACTCGGCAAGCAAAATAACGTAAAGGAGAGATCATGATGAAAATTTACAAGCGACTGCTTCCCTGTGCTTTGGCACTGCTTTTGCTGCTGTCCCTCTGCGGCTGCGGAAAAACAGTTTCATCCACAGAAAAAACGGAAGCCCCGACAGCGGAACCCACCACCCTCCACGCAACGGAACCCGCCACGACGCCTGCGACGGAAACGGCGGGCGACGAGCTGGTCATGCCCGACGATGTGCCGACCGATGCCGACGGCAATCACTACTATCTCTGGCGGTCTTATTTCTATCGTCTGAAGCAGGGCACGGACGACCCGTTTTATTGCGGCGATGCCGTTCTCACGCGCCTGATCACCGGCGAGTCCTCTCTCAGCTTTAGCCCCAGCGCAATGGCTCTTTCCGACACGGATATGCTCGACTGGGCAAACGCCCGGACTGACGACGAAGGGCTTTTTGAGGACGCGAGCCTGAGCCTGAAGGTCACCGGGGCGCAGACCGACGAGTACATTCTTTTCCACGACGGAAAGGACGCAAACTATGTTTATCTCTCCGCGCAGGAGCTGTATGTCCCGATCGTCAACGGCAGCGACCGCTATATGGACGGGCCGGACTGGGTAGAGCAGTGTCCGAAGGACCGCACGTCCGAGGATATCGCCGCCGAATTTTCCTTAAAGCTGCGCAACAAGTGGGACGAATGGCTGGTAGTCAATCCGGCGCACCGGATCTACGCGGCAACGCCCGAGGAGGCGGCGGAAAAGTACTGCGAATACTTTGAAACGCACATGATGCAGATACAGGATTCGCTTCTCGGCAGCAACTGGCATTTCGAGTACGTCCGTGTGGAAAATCTGAACAACGTAAAGTACGACGAGGAAACGAAAACCGTCAGCTTTGAATTTGATTATACCCGCAAAGCGGCGATCCCGGAATCCGATATCCGCGCCGGCGGAGGGATCGTCGAAAATGAAGACGGAAGCTGGACGCAGATCTTTGTGCATTCCCTGACGCTGGCCGAGGACGGCACATGGGTGCTGCCCGCCGAGGACAATAACTGGAAATAAAGCGCAATAAACAGATCAACGATGTTTTGTGCAAAACCGCATAGCTATTGCAAAGGAAAAGGAGAGATCATGATGAAAATTTACAAGCGACTGCTTCCCTGCGCTTTGGCGCTGCTCCTGTTGCTTTCCCTGTGCGCCTGCAGCCAACCGACAGCCGTCGACCCTCCCGAGCCGCCGGTCACTTCGGAAACTCCGTCCTCCGCGCAAGACCCCGCGACCGAGCCGTCCGCCGTCTCCGAAACTGAACCGGCGACCGAGCCGGAATCCGTCGCGCCGACCGAGCCGCATTATTTCGACAGAGATTGGTGGGCGGGCGAAACCCCCGAGGCAAAGCTCAGCTCCTACAGCGGCGTCGTATTGACGCCCGTCGACGGAAAACGGTGTACCTATGAGCTGCCCCATATCGATATGCCCGGCGACTATATCAAGGACCTTAACCGCGAGATCTACAACACCTTTATGACGAACCCCGCCAACTTCGAGTACATCCGCTATTCCTATTATGTGCTGGGGAACTATCTGACCGTAGTCATCGAGTCCTACGCCAGCGCGCCCACCGGCGCCAGCGTGGTCGAATACAACATCTACACCGTCGATATCGAAAAGTCCCGTCCCGCAAAGACGAGCGAGATCCTCGAAGCGGCGGGCATGACAGCGGAAGAATTTCACGAAAAGGCGCTGGCCGCGCTCCTGAAGCCTTATCAGGAGGACCTCGTCAAGTTCTCCATGACCGACACCGAACGCGACGCAGAGGCCGAGACCGAAGGCTTCTTAGACAGCGCATATCCGTATTTTGCCGAGGACGGCTCTCTTTGGGTCCACGGCAGACGGCTCACGATCGCGGGCCAAGGCTCGTGCAACGCGATTGCCCCGCTGGAGTCTGCGGAATAGCCAGTCAACGGCAACCCTGCCGCTGGAGCCTGCGGAATGACCGGCCAACAGCGACCCCGCCCTTGGGGCTTGCAGAATGACCGGCCAACAGCGACCCCGCCGCTGGAGCATGCGGAATGACCGGGCAACAACAGCCCCGCTGTTGGGACTTGCGGAATGACCGATCAACGGCGCCCCCGCCGTTGACCTATCCACCCGCTCTCCCGTTTTTTTTCCCCCCCCATCGGCCGTTTTCCCTATTGCCTATCCCCTATCGGCCAAAAAGCGTCCCCGGCTGCCGCACGGCAGCCGGGGACGCTTCAGACTGTCAAAAAAGTCCGTAATCGTCAAAATCGGCTAACTTTTTAACAGATTTTTACTATCTGAGTTTTGGCTCTAAAAAACGAGATATTCCGAACTATATAATGTGAAATCTGCTTGCTTTGCAAGGATTTTGACTTACTGCGCAGCCGTTAGCGACGAAGGAGCTTTACGGATGCGGCGTGCCCCTTGCGGGTGCTGCGCAACTCACGCCCTTCCTGTTGCGGTGCCGAAAAGGGTTTTTTCGACACGCTGGGACGAGCTTTTACAAGCTCGTCAACATGAGCGAAAACGACTAAATTGAGGACACATTTTCGCAAGACACATTTCTTCTCTTTTGGAGAGCTGAAAACAGCGACGGGACACGCAAAGGACACAGGCGCAAGAAGAGAGGAAGCAGGTTTGTTCCTGCTTCCTCTCCAAAAGGCTTATTTTAGGTCAAATTACTTGCCAAAATAGCGGTCCAGCAGGCCCTTCTCGTCCTCACAAGCTTCATATCCTTCGCTTCGGCGCAAGCGCCAAAGCTCAGTCATTCCGCTGCTCGTCCTCTCCAAATCAAACCCGCTTCGCTGGGCTTTGATTTGGCTGCGGCTTACTTGAAATATCTTTCAAGCAAGCCTTTTAATGCTCTGCCGTGGCGCGCCTCGTCGCGGGCCATTTCATGGACGGTATCATGGATGGCGTCGAGGTTGTTCTTCTTTGCGACCTTCGCCAGCTCGACCTTACCGGCGGTTGCACCGAACTCGCACTCTACGCGCCACGCCAGATTCTTTTTGGTAGAGGCGGTCATATTCGGCTCCAGCTCGCTGCCCAGCAGCTCCGCAAACTTCGCGGCGTGTTCGGCCTCCTCGTAAGCAGCCTTTTCCCAATACAGGCCGATCTCTGGGTAGCCCTCGCGATGGGCGATGCGCGCCATGCACAGATACATGCCGACCTCGCTGCACTCGCCGCTGAAATTGGCCTTGAGCTGGTCGAGGATGAACTTCTTGTCCTCTTCCGGGACGCCGTCAAGCTTCGCGCCGATGCCGAACTCATGCTCGGCGGCAAGCGTCATCTCGCCCTCGACGAGCTTGAACTTTTCGCCGGAAACGCCGCAGACCGGGCACTTGAAGCCTTCGGGCAGGTCGCCTTCGTGAACATAACCGCAGACGGGGCATACATACTTTTTCATAGTGATTTCCTCCAAATTTTGTTTTTTATTGATGTTCCGCGCCGTTCGGGGCGCATTGGTTACAGATGCCGGAAAAGGTCAGCGCACAGGAGCGAACGCTGCCGCAATGCACTTGGTCGATCAAATGCTCAGGCAGCTCGATGTTCTCAACATCGATCACCGCATGGCAATGTAGGCAGACAAAATGAGTATGCGGAACGCAGTTGCGGTCAAAGCGCTCCATTCCGTCTACAATGCCGATCGAATCGATCAGTCCCTCCTGCTTGAACATGGCCAGATTGCGATAGACCGTGCCGAGGGAAAGGTCGGGAATCTGCGGTTTGAGCTGTGCATAGACCCAATCGGCTGTGGGATGGGTATCCGTGGAGCGAACACATGCCAGGATCGCGTCGCGTTTTTTACTTCGTTTATGGGGCGGCATGGTTTCCGACTCCTTTCATACTAATATCCGATCCAATCGGAGCTTTTGAAGAATCAAAGCGAAGTTGAAGCTTCAAAAACCCTCTCATACAAGATCTGCGCCGCTCCCGCGGTGATGAAAACATTTTCTGCTTTCATCAGGTCTCAGTATCCGATCGGGCGGCACAGGAGAAAACCTGTGTGCAAATCATTTTTAATAATAATTATCGTTCGCATTATTATAATAACATGGGATCATCCTTTTGTCAACCCCTTGTTTTTATTTTTTTGCGCAAAAAAGCCGACTGCGCTCAGCGCAGTCGGCGCAGACTGTCAAAAAAGTCCAAAACGCCCGGCGGGGCGGGACAGAATCCCGCACCGAAGGGCGTTGTTATGTTCGTGAAAAGCGGGATCTCGACAGCCTTGTTTTTTTACGGCTGGCCGTCCCGCTTCCATTTCGCGATCTCGTCGGACGCTTCCTGACGAAATTTCTCCTCAAGCTGCTTGATGCGCGCCGTGAAGCGCGGACTTTTCCGCGCAATGCTCTCGATATGCACCGATTTCCCGCTGCGCATGATGAGCTTTTTGGAATCCACCCCGTAGGAGATCGTGAGCACGTCCGAGAAGCTGTACAGATACATGTTGCCAAACATCGTCCGATACACGAAACGGTCGTCCTGCGGAAGCATGATAAGTCTCTGGTTACGGATACAGAACGGCATCAGCACACCCGCAGTGAACTGCACCAACGGGACGAGCAGAAGCGGCGGAGAAATTTCCGGATCGTTCCAATGAAAGATGCCGAGCAATATAATGACGGCGGCCGGGACGAATATCACAAGCTCAAAAAACAGCATCCACTTCGGCAAACACAAATCGGCAGGGTCATGTCTGAATCGTTCCTTCAGCGCGGGGTCCGTCGTTTTCATCCGTTATCCCTCCGTGTCGAACGGTCCGAAAAAGCTGCGCAGGATCGCCGCGTTTCGGGTCGTGTAATAGACGGTGATGCATTTTGACAGGTGCCGCAGGCGATAGCCGAAAAGGGAGTATATCGCATGCTTTCTGTATTCCGAAAAGGGTACGATATCATCAAGCGTTATCAGGAGCAGCGGCCGCCACCGCTCTGCCGCGATGCAAACGCCTGTAATTCTCCGGCACGGTATAAAACGATACGGGATCCCGAGGAACGTAGAGTAAAGGCCGCGTTCCGTCGGCTTATAGCCTCTCGCGCACAGCAGGATATCGACCGCGCACAGAATGATCAAAAAACTGCGAAGCGTTTTAACTGCCGCGTCTGCGGTTTCGCCCGGCGTCAGAAACGGTATTGAGATCAAAATGACGACCGCAATGAACAAAAGCGGCAGATTGTACCACACGATGTTTCCATACCACATTTGTATCTTTTTCAGCATGATGTTCTCCCAATGCAGCGCGGCAATGCGGCATCTCATTCGGATGCCTCTTCCGCGTTCATCCGCGCCCAACGCGGCCGCGTAAGGTGTTTCATATAAATAAAACGTCCTCCAAAAGCCGCGCAAAGCCTCTCGGCCCGTTCCATTTACTGCTCCTTTCGGCTCAGACAAACCAGCCGTCCGCAAGCTCCTTCGGCGGGAAAAATGCGGCTTCCTTCAACTGCCGCGTTTTCCCGTCCGGCGAATAATACAATGTCTGCGCGGAGCCGCGCCCGGCGCTCTTGACCCGCACCGACCACAGTCGGGCGGATCGTTTGCGGATGCAGAGCTTCACGCTGCTGTCCGAATAATCGGGATAGTCGGCGCGCTCCCGTTGACCCAGCGCGGCATAGAGCGGCGCGGCAACCTCGGCGGCAGTGTGCACAGCCGTCTCCGAAGCGCCGTTCTCCGGGCAGATATAGAACGCCCCTTCCCGCACGGTATCCTCATTCGGCTTGCCGTTTCTGTCGGACGCGAGCCAGACGATCGGCTGCTCACTGATCTGTCGGAGCGTTTGGTCAAACACCGCGCGGTTCTCCAGAAACAGATTTTTGGTCATTCTTCGGCAGGTGCTGTACTTTCCGCCGAAGTAAACCGCAAATATGCCCAGCGCAGAAAACAGTATTTGCAGCGGGAAAGCGATCGGAATATCCGGCACGCGCAAGATCACAACAATGACGATCAGCGCTGCAAATCCCGCAAGATACGCAATATATAGAACGGATAAAAGCCAAAACAAAGCCCGCTTCAGAATATAATTCATTGTATTTTCTCCTTATCGGCGCTGCCGACCGTTCGGCCGCGCAGGCGGGCCATAGCGATCCGGCAAAATGATTTTGGTTTTTCGTCAAGCTGCGATGGATTTAGTGCATTTTACATGATATCTAAGCAGGCGGTGCGCCCTTTTGAAACGAACAGACCGTAGGATTCTGACGCGCTCAGCGCAGTCGGCGTGCCCTTGCGGATTTGCTCAGCGGCTCCTCATGCAGTCCGTACAGCTCGCAGAGCCTTCGCACCTGCGCAAGCATCGCGTCCGCTGCCCCGTCATACAGCTCCAGCTCCAGCTCCGTGAACGACAGCTCTTCGGTCGGACCGCGCAGAACGCCGTTGTCCCCCGCAAGCTCCGCACGGCTTCCGTCCGGGAAGCGCAGCATGACATGCTTTCTGACGAACTCCGCACCGCAGACCGGTCGGACATCTCCGTCGGCGTATAGTTCGCGAAGCTCCTGCGGCGCACCGGCTTCCAACAGGGCCGCGACCGCCGCGGCATCGACTGTTTCCGCGCCGACCTGCCATTCACCGCGTGTGTGCCGCTCCTCCTGCGGCGTTTTAAGGCAAACGACGCTCTCCCCGCCCTCGAAACGGTGGCGAAGTGTCCATTTCCGCGCGGTAAAGCGGCGGTCCGCGCCGTCAAAATACGTTGTCTTCATGGCCGTTTCCATCCACGGGCCGTCTGTCAGCGCGTTCAGCTCCGTGTCCGCAAGCACCCGCGCCAATACGGCCGGGCTGTCGATATGCAGCTTATATTCCAATTCCTTTCCCATAAAGTCCCCTCCTATTTGTCATTTTATCATTGCTTCGTAAGAAAGTCAATGTTCTTATTTCCTGCTTCATTTCCCGACAGCTTTGCCACCGCAGAGATGCTAAAATCGAGACAAATCGCTGCATCCGTCGAAACGCGGAAAACGGACGGATATCCAAAAGGGAGTGGAAGCATGAAGGAATTTCAAGCGCCGGTGGCCGCACACAAAAAGCGGCCGTCGGCCGCACGGCGATATGGTCTGCGCTTGGCCGGAGAATGTGTACCGCTGCTGTTGGGCGGCTTTATTCTGTCCGGCGCCACGCTGCTCGGCCAGCCGCTTCCGTTGGCGGCCTGCCTGGTCGCGGCCATGCCGATCGGCCTGCGCTCGATCGTCGCCGCCGTCGGCGCGACCGCCGGATATTTCGTCTGCTGCGACGGCGCAGAGGCCGCGCGTTATGCGGCCACGGTGCTGCTGATGCTTGCGGCGGCCGGGGTATTTCAGGGGACGGGGCTGCCGTCCACGCGCTGGTTCATGCCGCTTATCGCGGCGGGCGTGAACTGCATACTCGGCGCGGTTCTCCTGCTGGGCGGCGGCGAGGCGCGTATCGGCTTCTGGATCGCGGGAACGCTTCTGTCGGCAGTCGCAGTCGCCGCGTTCCGAAAAGCGCTCGGCGGCAACCGCCGCGCCGGGCTGTTTTTGACCGCCGCCGTTCTCTCCGGGTTTGCGGGCTTTCGGCTGCGCTTCGATCTCGGGCTGCTCGCAGCCGCGCTCTACGCGGCCGGGACCATGGAGCTTGCGCCCGCCGCCGTCGCAGGGATCGCGCTGGATCTGACCGGCATTTACGGCGGTATGGCGACGCTTTCCCTGCTGCCGTCCGCCGTCGTCTGCCAAACGGTCCGAGAAAAGAAGCTGTCGCTTCCGATCTATTTTCTGCTGCCCGGCGTGATCCTGCTGTACTTCAACGAATTGACCCTCGGACGAGCCTTGGCCCTAACGGTCGGGACCGCCTCGGGACTGCTGCTGCGGCATTTCAAGCTCTTCCCGCGCACCGTCGCCGCCGACAGTCGGGAGGCCGCCGCCGAACGACTGGAAAACGCGGCAGAAATCTTGGACTCACTGTGTCGGCGGCTTCCCGTCAACGGTGCTCCCGCCTCGCAGACGGAAGCGGAAAGCGTCTACGACGGCGCGGCAGAACGCGTATGCCGCTGCTGTGCAAGGTTTCACCGCTGCTGGCAGCACCACGGAAGCGAGACCTATCGTGCGCTTTCCGGCTCCGCAAAAAAGATCATCGAACGCGGAAGCGCGCGGGCCGAGGACTTTCCGCAGTCATTTCGCGACAATTGCTGCCATGTAGAGGGCTTTGTCACGGCGGTGAACCATGAGCTGGAGGGTATGCTCTACCGCCGCCGCTACCGAATGCAGCTTCGCGAAAGCCGGCAGGTCGTAGCCGACGAGTTTTCCTGCATGGCAAACTATCTCCGCGCCGCCCGTCTGGAACGGCAGGACAGCGAAGCGCTCTATGCCCCGGTCGTCGGGATCAGCTCCGCCGGCAAGGAGGGCAATCGTGCGATCGGAGATCGCGGCGTATGCTTTGCAGGCTGCGGCGCCGACTATTACGTTCTGTTATGCGACGGCATGGGGACCGGTGAGGGCGCGTCGCGCCTGAGCGCGGAGACCGTGCGCCTGCTCGAGCGGCTGCTCCGCTCGGGTCTGTCCCCCGAGGACGCGCTGAAGATCATGAACGGCATGGAGCTGCTGTGCGGCGACGGATGCTTTACCACGGTGGACCTGCTGCGGCTGGACCTGCAAAGCGGTGACGCAGAGCTGTACAAATGGGGCGCGGCGCCCTCGTACTATCGAACGGAGGAAGCAGTCAAAAAAATCGGGACAGCCGCGCCGCCGCCCGGAGTCGGTGTGGGAGGAGAACACCTGCCCGAGCGGTATGAGCTGTCCCTGAGGTGGGGAGAAATGCTGGTCATGGTCAGTGACGGAGCCGGCGGGGCGGAAACGGAGGAGAGTGTTCGCGCCTACCAGGGACAGTCACCGAGGGAGTTTGCCGCGGTCCTGATCGCGGGCCTCCCGGCGGAGGATGATATGACGGCAGTGTGTGTCTCGTTACGCCCTCGTATATCCTGATTCAAATTACCACATCTTGTGAGAATAATTTGTCGAAATACAAGATACGGGGAATAATATTTCCCAAAGCGTCAAGTAAAGCACCGGGCGGGCAGTGATAAACTGCCCGCCCGGTGCTCAGCCTGTCAAAAAAGCCCGTAATCGTCAAAATCGGTTAATTTTTTAACGATTTTTTACCATCCGCGTTTTGATTCAGAAAATGAGGTATTCCGAACTATATAATGCAAAATTTACTTGCTTCGCAAGGATTTTGACTTACTGCGCAGCCGTTAGCGACGAAGGAGCTTTACGGATGCGGCGTACCCCTTGCGGGTGCTGCGCAACTCACGCTCTTCCTGTTGCGGTGCCCAAAATTTGTGCGCCGCACTGGCGGCGGCTTCAAATTTTGACCGCTGCCACTCCTTTTTGCTCGCTGTATCCGCCGCTGGCGGCGCTCGCAAACGTCCCCGTACCCACGTACGCCGACGGGCGTGAGTTGCTTGTCTTCCGAACTTTTTAGCAGTCTGCCAGCGTGTCGAAAAGAGTTTTTCGACACGCTGACCGGGCGGGCAGTGATAAACTGCCCGCCCGGTGCTTTATGACGGTATCTTCTCGATATTCTCAGCGCAGTTCGCGCTTCAGGACCGGCTCCAGCGCCCGCAGGCGGTCGACATCCGGCCGCGCCACGAGTCCCTGCGCGATCAGCTCCTCCAGCTCCTGCCACGACACCCATCGCGCGTCGCACGTCTCGCCCGGCTGAAAGCGGATGTCCTCCAGTGGGACGTCGCGCCGGAGCAGGTAGGTGTCGGAGATCCATGTCCGTCCGACGCAGCTTCCGAGGAAGTGCAGCTCGGTCTCTCGCGCGGAGATCCCGGTCTCCTCGAAAAGCTCGCGGCAGACGGCCTGCAGGCTCGTCTCCCCCGCCAGTGCGGAGCCGCCCGTGTTTTCCCAGAGATTCGGATATGTCTCCTTTTCCGGGGAGCGCTTGGTCAGCAGCAGCTCTCCGCGGCTGTTCACGATCCAGACGAACACCACCAGATGGTATTCGCCCTTTTTCATCGGTGTTCCGCGAACATGGGTCCTATGCAGCGGTCTGCGCTGCGCGTCCAGTACGTCCCAAAGCTCCATCTTTCGCGCCTCATTCACACAGATGCTCGATCAGGATCTTGATTCCCATCAAAACAAGAATCACGCCGCCCAGCAGCTCGGCCTTGGCCTGATATTTGCGGCCGAAAAGATGGCCGATCCGCAGGCCGACCGCAGAAAAAACAAAGGTCGTCGTACCCACCACCGCAATGGCAAGCCAGATGTTCGTCTCCGTCATGGCAAAGGTCACGCCCGTCGCTAAGGCGTCGATGCTGGTGGCGATCGCCAGCGGCAGCATGGTTTTCACGCCGAAGGAGGCGTCCATTTTTTCCTCTTCCTTCTTGCTCAGCGCCTCGCGGATCATATTCGCGCCAATCAGCGCCAGCAGCACAAAGGCGATCCAATGGTCAAAGCGGCGTATGTACTCGGCAAAGGAGCTTGCCAGCAGCCATCCGAGGAACGGCATCAGCGCCTGAAAGCCGCCGAAATAAGCGCCGACGATCAGGCTGTGCTTCGGGCGGAGCGTCTGCACCGACAGGCCCTTGCTGATGGAGACGGCAAACGCGTCCATCGACAGTGCGATTGCGGTCACGATCAGGTCAAATAAATCCAAAGCTTACGCCTCCCATAGTTTGGTCGCTCTGTGCCCTTTTCCGGACGGACAAAGCCCTCCGCCGCGTCCGTGCCGTCCTAAATCGGCGCCGTAGCAGAGACAGACGGGCGATTTTTCCGGAACATACAAGATAAGCGATTGCCTTCGCAATCGCTTATCCATGGTGCGAGTGATGCGACTTGAACGCACACGACGGTTGTCACACGCCCCTCAAACGTGCCTGTCTACCTATTCCAGCACACTCGCATATCTATTTTGCTTTGATATTGTACTAACAATTTCCGTGTTTGTCAACAGTTTTTTTCGCACTTGCGGATTTTTCTCTCTTATGCTACAATAGGCAGAGAGTCGGTGTATCGGAGGTGCGCTTCATGCCGCGTTTTTTTGTATCAAAGGAAGAGCTTGGAGAGAGCTTTATGGTGCTGACGGGCGAGAACGCCGCCCACGCGAAGGTCCTTCGCCTGAAAAACGGCGACCCCGTCACCGTCTGCGACGCGGACGGAACGGACTATCACTGCACGGTCTCCGACGTATCCGACGGGCAGATCGGCCTTGTCGTACAGAGCGTGCGGCCCGCCGAGAGCGAAGCCGCCGTGCCGTGCAGCGTCTATATGGCCTTCCCGAAGGCGGACAAGCTGGAACACGTCATCCAGAAGGCGACCGAGCTGGGCGCGGCGGAGATCGTGTGCTTCCCGTCGTCGCGCTGCGTTTCGCGGCCCGACGAGCGTTCTCTGGCGAAGAAGCTGGAGCGCTGGCGCAAGATCGCCGCCTCTGCGGCGGAGCAGTCCCGCCGAGGCCGCATCCCGCAGGTGCTTGCTCTTCCGAGCTATGCCGCCGCACTGGAACGCGCCGCGCAGGCGGAGCTTGCCGTCTGCTTCTATGAAAACGAGCTGAGCCACACCTTCCGCGCCGCCATTGAGGCAAAGCCCTTCCGCACGGCCGCGCTGCTGACCGGTCCGGAGGGCGGTCTTTCCGAGGATGAGGTACGTCAGGCATCTGCGGCCGGGCTGCAGATCTGTACGCTGGGCAGCCGGATCCTCCGCTGCGAAACGGCGCCCCTGTGCGCACTGTCGGCGCTCATGTACGCCGTGGGCGAATTTTGATCGTCTGCGGAAGCAGGCGTTTCGGACAAAATTCGTCTTTCTTTTCGCTTTCCCTTGACGAACGCGGAAAAATGAGAGATAATAGAGTGACGGAGCGCCTCGGCCTGATCGCAGCGGCGCCCGAATTTTTCCCGATAAACGCATCGGCAGGGCGCAAGCCCCGCCCGCTGGAGGATCGCTGAATGATTGGTTTTTACGATTATACGGTCATTTTGACCTACATGAGCCTGCTGTCTGCGGTCGGCGGCATGACGCTTGCCGTAAACGGGCACCCGATCATGGCCACGCTGTGTCTGCTTTTCTGCGGTCTGTGCGATATGTTCGACGGCAAGGTCGCCCGCACCAAGAAAAACCGCACACGGGAGGAAAAGAGCTTCGGCATCCAGATCGATTCGCTGAGCGATATCGTTGCCTTCGGCGTTCTTCCCGCAGTCATCAACATCACGATGTGCGGCTTCCGCTGGTACGCGTATCTCATTTCTGCGCTGTTCGTGCTTGCCGGACTGATCCGTCTGGCTTACTTCAACGTCACCGAGGAGCAGCGTCAGCAGGAGACCGACGAATGCCGCAAGACCTATCTCGGCCTGCCGATCACCTCGTCGGCCCTCATTTTTCCGACCTTTTTCTGCATTATTTCCGTTTTCTGCCTGTATTACGACAATATTTCTCTGTTTGCAATGCTGTTCCTGCGCCGCTCGTTCCGCATTGCGCTGTGTGCTCTGACGGGTGTCACCGGTCTGTGCTTTCTGCTTCCCTTCCGCCTGCGCAAGCCCCGCTCCAAGGAGCTTTGGCTGATGCTGGCGCTCGGGATGCTGATCGCGTTTATTCTGTTCTTTACCTGGCTGCGCCGTCAATTTCTGATCTGATATGAAAAAGCTTTTATTATTGATGAATCCCTGCTCGGGCAAGAAGCGGGCCAATCACGTTCTTGCCGATATTATCGCCGTCCTGAATCGCGGCGGCTTCGACGTAACGGTCTACATGACCGCCGCGCGGGGCGACGCCGCGCAGACCGCCGCACAGCGGGCCGCCGAGTTCGACGTGGTCCTGTGCATCGGCGGCGACGGTACCTTTAACGAGGTCGTCAGCGGTCTCTGCGCCTCCGGCTGCCATACGCCCGTCGGATATATCCCGGCCGGCAGCACCAACGACTTTGCAAACAGCCTCGGGCTTTCAAAGAACATGCTGCATGCCGCGCGGGACGTCGTCGACGGCGTTGCGCGTCCGCTCGATATCGGCCGCTTCGGAGAGCGCTATTTTTCCTATATCGCCTCCTTCGGCGCGTTTACCCGCGCCTCCTACGCCACGCCGCAGAGCCTGAAGAACACCTTGGGGCATCTTGCCTATCTGCTTGCGGGTGTCAAGGAGCTGACTGCCATCCGCAGCCGTCATCTGCGCTTCACGCTCGACGACGGAACGGTGCTCGAGGACGACTACATCTTCGGCGCGATCAGCAATTCGACCTCGGTCGCGGGCGTGCTGACGCTGTCCTCCTCACTGGTGGACATGAGCGACGGCATCTTCGAGGTGCTGCTGATCCGCGAGCCGAAGAGCCTGGTGGAGCTGAGCGACTGCGTTCTGGCACTGAGCACACAGGAGTACAATACGCCCATGCTGACGCTGGCCTCGGCGAAGCGCGTGGAGGTCGAGGGCGCGGAGGATATGAGCTGGACGCTCGACGGCGAGTACGCCGACGGCGGCGAGCACTGCGTGATCGAAAATCTGCATAACGCGATCCGAGTGCTGGTGCGCCCGGAGCTTTGATCGAAACCGAAACGGCGGCGGGCTTGACGGCTCACCGCCGCTTTTCCTGTGCAAAAGCATAGCAAAATAAGAAACGTGCCATTTCCCCGTCCCTGCGGGGCAGCCGGAAATGATGCACAAAAGCTTCCTGCACCGGCATTTGCGCTTTTTCGCGGTGCAGCACACATGCATGAAGCTTTCGATTTAATCGAATATTCGTATTACGGAGGCCGCCGGGATGAAAAACACGACGCTTTGTTATATTGAAAAGGACGGCTGCTACCTTCTGCTGCACCGCGTCAAAAAGGAAAACGACGAAAACCGCGACAAATGGATCGGTGTCGGCGGCAAGTTTGAGGAAAACGAAAGCCCCGAGGAATGCGTTTTGCGGGAAACGAGGGAGGAAACGGGCCTGACCCTGACGCAATACCGCTACTGCGGCATTATCACCTTCGTCTCCGACCGCTGGGAGGGCGAATACATGCACCTGTTTCACGCCACGGACTTTGCCGGTACGCTGACCGACTGCGACGAAGGGACGCCGGAATGGGTCGAAAAGGAGCGCTTTTCCCGTCTGCCGCAGTGGGAGGGCGACCGCATTTTTCTGCGGCTGATGGAGGAGCACGTTCCTTTCTTTTCTCTCAAGCTCTGCTACGAGGGAGAGCGGCTCGTTCGGGCCGTCCTGAACGGTGTGCCGCTGCCCTGAGCCTTCAAGTTTTTCCCGCTCTGCTCGGAATTTCGCCGCATCCTTCGGACTATACTGTCACGGAGGGATGCGCATGGAGAAAAAAAGCACGATTTTGGGCGGCACGCTGCTGCTGACGGCGGCAAATCTTCTGCTGCGCCTGATCTCAATCGGGTTTCAGGCGTTTCTGTCGCGCCGCCTCGGCGCTTCCGGGCTGGGCCTGCTCCAGCTCATTTCCACAGTCGGCGTTTTCGTCATGCTGGTCGGGACGTCCGGGATCCGCGTGGCGGCAATGTATCTCTCTGCGGAGGAGTTCGGGCATCGGCGGCCGGGCGGCGTCCGCGCGGCAATGTCAGAATGTCTGCGCCGGGGGCTGGCGATCAGCAGCGCCGTCGGCGTTGCGCTGTTTCTGTCGGCAAGGCCGCTCGCGGCCGTCCTGCTGCATGACGGCCGCGCCGCGCTCTCCTTACAGGTCATGGGGCTGCTGCTCCCGTTTTCCTGCCTGTGCGGCATCATGACGGGCTACTTTACCGCCTGCTCCCGCATCAAGCAGCTTGTGGCGATCGAGATCACGGAGCGCCTGTTTTCCATCGCTTTGACGGCGCTTCTGCTGGTGCTCTGGGCCAAAAACGACCTTCGGCGCGCCTGCTGTGCCATAACGCTGGGCAGCTCGGTCGGCTGCGTTCTGGATTTTTTTCTGCTGTACGCCATCTATCGGCGGAATATGCGCGACGCTGCACTGCCGAAGGAGCCGCTGCATCTGCGAAAGCGGCTGCTCAAGCTCTGCGTGCCGCTGGCGCTGAACGACTTCCTCCGCGCGGGGCTGAATACCGCCGAGCATCTGCTTATCCCTTTCGGACTGGCGCGCTTCGGCGGCTCCTTTGACGACGCCATGGCCGCCTACGGCACGATCCACGCTATGGTATTTCCCATCCTGATGTTCCCTGCCGTCATTTTATATTCTGTTTCGGACCTGCTCGTTCCCGAGCTTTCCCGAAGCCGCGCCATGGAACGGCGCGTGCGCATCGCGGATCTGGCGGACAAATGCATTCGGATGGAAATGCTGTTCGCCTCGGCGGTAACGGGCTTTTTGTTTCTCAATGCGCACCGGCTGGGTGTTCTGCTCTTTGACAGCGCGTCTGCCGGGCATTATCTGCGCGTTTTCGCGCCGATGGCTCTGATGCTGTATCTCGACGCCATCGTCGACGGAATGCTGAAGGGGCTGGCGGAGCAGGTAAGCTGTGTGCGCTATAACACGTTCACCTCGCTGCTGGACGTTCTGTTTTTGCTCGTTCTGCTGCCGCGTTGGGGCATCGGCGGGTATGTGTTCAGCTTTGCCGTCACGCACGCCGTCAATCTATATCTCAGCTTACGCCGCCTGTTGAAGACCGCCGCGCACAGGCCGGCGCTGTCCGACTTTTTCTGCCCGCTGCTCAGTCTGCTTGCGGCGCTTTTACCGCCGCTGCTGCTCAAGGTCGGCAGCTCCGCGGCAAAAAACGCCGTTTTTCTGCTGCTTCTGACCGCCTTCTATCTGCTGACAGGCGCCTTCCGCAGCCGGGATTGGCACTGGCTTCGGCAGGTCCTCCGCCGCAGTCTCGGCAGACAGGATGTCCCGACCCGTGCGGCGGCCGCTCCGCGCAGGAAATGAGAGAGCGCCGCACATAAGCCTCTCCGCAGCCGCGCCGTTTTTCCCGTCCCGTCCGCATCGGTACGGCTTTCCCCTTATTTTTACATCATTCGTACAAAAGGAGCGTGTTTTTATGGCCGATCCCGCACAGCAAGTGCATCCCATCCCGCCGCTGTTTGACAGCGCCTCCGAGGTGCTGATCCTCGGCTCGTTTCCATCCGTCAAATCCCGCGAGGCCCGTTTTTTCTACGGTCATCCGCAAAACCGCTTCTGGCCGCTGATGGCCGCGCTGACCGATCGGCCCGTGCCGCAGAGCATTGCGGAAAAGACCGCCTTGATTTTGGATAACCGCTTCGCGCTTTGGGATTCCATCGGAAGCTGCACCGTTGCAGGCTCCGCCGACAGCACGATCCGCGATGTAACGCCAAACGATCTTTCGCTGATCTTGGACCACGCGCCCATCCGCGCGATCTTCTGCAACGGCAATACCTCATATCGCTATTTTCACCGCTATATCGAGCCGCAGCTCAGCCGCACGGCGCGGGTGCTGCCCTCTACCAGCCCCGCCAATGCCGCGTGGAGCTTGGAGCGCCTGATCGACGCATGGCGCGTGATTCTTGACGCGCAGCATCGGTAAGGCACCCCGTCCGACAGCGCAAAAAAGCTCCCGCAGAGCACTCTGCGGGAGCTTTTTTGTATCGTTCCGAGCGGACTCATACTAGAATCTGTTTAAAAGCTTGAAAAGCTTTTTCAGCGTGTCGAAAAACTCTTTTCGACACGCTGACAGACTGCTAAAAAGTTCGGAAGA
>CAKTVW010000031.1 GCA_934630495.1 uncultured Oscillospiraceae bacterium | reverse complement strand
TTTTTTTGAAAATAGTTACAAAAAAACCGGGCCCCGCATTTCCGCGAGACCCAGCCTTTCTTAACTTAGTGACATTGAGCGACGTGGGAATCTCATGTAAAATGTTTCGGATTCGCCGGAGTTTACCGAAGATTCCGGATCATTCTGCGAGATTGCCACGGCCCCTTACGGGGCCTCGCAATGACAAACTTGACTTTTTTGACAGTCTGAAAGCGGAAGCCGTGGATTCCCACGGCTTCCGCTTCATTTTATATATGTATCATGTTCCGAAAAAGCTGAAATGCATATAGTCCTTATAGCCGCTGCGCCAGTAGATTCCCTGCGTAAAGCCGTACTTTTTCATGATGCGCACCAGCTCGCCGTCGAGCGGAATGGAATAGGGGTCCTCGCCCGGCTTCCAATAGCTGCCGACAATCGGGTTGCCGTCCGGGTCGCAGTAGTAATTCTCCACCGGATTGATGTCAATGGCACAGCCGATGCTGTGCTCCGATTTTCCCGACCAGCTAAAGCCGCCGAGCTGCTTGATCGGAAACCGCTCCTCGCCCTGATACAGCTCGCGGAACAGCGCACGGATCGTCGGCGCCAGATTTTTATGTACGACGAGCACAAATTCCCGCGTATATTTCTGCCCGTTTGTGCCGATATCCCAGACCTGCACCGTCACCTTTTCCATATCCGCCTCGGCGATCGCGCGGTCCGTATAATAAAGCCGCGGGTCGTCCACGACCTCTCCGAAAACGCGAATGCATTTTTCGGCGTAGCTCTCCTCTCCGTTCGCAAGCTCCTCATCCGGGCAGGTCACGATACACGAAGCGCTCAGGCCGTTGGCGGTATAGGCGCTGACCGTGGCCGTGCCGACCGTGTGCGCCTGCAAGACGCCGTTTTCGTCCACGGAGACGACGGCGGGCGCGGAGCTGCGCCAGACCAGCGGGAAATCGCCCTCCGGCGTAAACGTCACGGTCAGTCGGCGGCTCTCCCCGACCGAAAGCTCACAGGCCGTCTCCGTAAACACGATGCCCTTCGGCTGCTCGGCAGGCAGGAAGGGCTTCAAAAGCGCCTCCGCCAAGCGGCAGAAAACCGCCGCGCATTCGGCGCGCGTCGCGGTCTTTTCCGGGAAGAAGCACAGCGCGCCGTTTTGGTCGGGCGCACCGTTCAGGATCGCGCTTTCGCGCAGCGCCTCGACACTGTCGACGGCCCACGGCGCGATGTCGCTCTGATCGGCAAAGCTCTCGGGCACCTCGTCCTGCGCCGGGCGAAGCCCGTAGTTCATCCGCGCGGCATAAAAAGCGACCAGCTTGGCCATCTGCTGACGGGTAACAGGCGTGTCCGGCTCAAAGGTATTCTCGCTCATGCCGTTGACGATCCCGTTGCACACGCCCCAGCTCACATAGGGCGCAAAATAGGCGTCGGCCGGTACATCGTCGAAAAACTGCGGCGCAGTGTCCCCCTGCCATGCCTCCGGGTCGATGCCCTCCAGACGTCCCAGCACGGTGACGAACATTCCGCGCGTCATCGTCTCATTCGGGGCAAACTCCGTATCGCTCACGCCGGAAAACAGGCCGAGCGACACGGCCTTTTCAATGTAGCTCTCTGCCCAGTGGTCCTCCGTATCGGAAAAGGCGGCGCGCACCGTCGGAATTGCCGCAAGCAGCATCAGCGCGGCGATCAGCGCGGAGAGCAGGCGGTTTTTCATGTACAGTTTCCTCCTCGATATTATGTCTACCGCCATCATACCGCACTTTTCGACAAAAAGCAAGCGCCGCTTTTTCCCAGCCGGAAAAAGCGACGCTCACGATTTGTTTCATACGACTTATTCAAGATTCAGATGTCTGCGCAGGATGCGTTCGCTGACAAAGAAGAACACGACGCACAGCGCGATGCTTTCGATACAGGTGAAGCCCTGCGTCAGCACCGCCGTCTGGATCTCCGTCAGCGCCAGCTTGTCGCTCAGGCCGAAGGGAATAACGACTATGGCGACGGTGTTGACGATCTGCATCACGACGCTGACCCCGTAGAAGGTCAGGATCGACCAGAGGACTCTCAGGCGCTTGCCCAAATGACCGATGGAGCAGGAGAAATAGACCTGCAGGAGCAGTGCGATCGGGCTGAGCACGAAATTCACGGCCGCCAGCACCAGCATCAGGACATTCTCGTCGCTCCCCTGCACAATGTAACGAATTGTCGTGAAGAAGGTGGCGGAAAAATTCGGGAGCGCATCAAGGAGACAATATCCGCCCAAAACGCTCAGCAGCGCCGTACCGAATACGAACACGAACGCCGAGATCAGCTTGGACAGCACGAGCTGCCACGTCTTGACAGGCAGTGTGAACATCAGATATCCCTCGTCGCGAAGCAGTCCCGAATAGAAGCGGATGACGGAAATGACCAGCGAGAAGATGCAGGCGGCGACCAGCGCCATCATGAAGACCGCGATCGTCATAATGATAAGGACTTGCGCGATCGGACTGCTTGAGGGCATCAGCGCGACAAGCAGGCGCTCCAGAAGCGAAAACACCACGATCGCGGGCCAAATAAAGAGGAAAATCTTCAGATTGGCGCGGAGATCATATTTCAAAAGCTTACCTAGCATGGCCATTCACCTCCCACGGGGATCGTGCGGAAAATATCACGGAACACCTCGTCCACGGATTTCCCCTCGGCGGAACGGATATTGTCCACGGAATCGTAGCGCACAACGCGCCCTTCCTTCAGGAACACCACCTCGTCAAGCACAGGCTCGACGTCCGCGATCAGATGCGTGGAGATCAGGACGGTGCTCTCCGGCGAGTAGTTGGACAGGATCGTGCGCAGAATGAACTCCCGCGCCGCAGGGTCCACGCCCGCGATCGGCTCGTCGAGCAGATACAGCTTCGCTTCGCGGCTCATGACCAGAATAAGCTGCAATTTTTCCTTCGTGCCCTTGGACAGCGTCTTGATTTTGGCGCGGCGGTCAATCCCCAGTGCGTCGCACATGGCCTCCGCGCGTTCGCGGCGGAAATCCGCGTAGAAATCCGCAAACAGGTCGATCAGGTCGCAGCAGCGCATCCAACGCGCGAAAAACATCTTATCGGGCAGATAGCTGACGACCGCCTTTGTCTCCGCGCCGACGGCACGGCCGTCGATCAGGACGGAGCCGGACGTCTGCCGCAGCAGCCCGGCAAGGATCTTGATAAATGTGGTCTTTCCCGAACCGTTCGGGCCAAGCAGTCCGATGATCCGCCCGGCGGGAAGCTGCAAGCGCACCCGATCCAGCGCGGGCCGATCGCCTTGATAGCACTTGCTCAGGTCGCTGCAGTCAACAAGATAGCTCATTGCGTTTCCTCCTTTGATCGTAATAATTCATCGATTTCCTCGGCGTTGAAGCCGAGCAGCAGCATTTTCTGCCGAAAGGCGGCCAGCTCCGTGCGCGCCAGCGCGAGCCGTGTTTCGGCGATCAGCTCGGCATCCTGCGTGACGACGCGGCCGGTGTTTCGCTGTGCCGTGACGAGGCCGCTCTCCTCCAGCGCGGCCAGCGCGCGCTGCATCGTATTGGGGTTTACGCCCGCCTCCGCCGCCAGATCGCGTACGGAAGGAATGCGGACGCCGAGCGGATACTGTCCGGAGACGATACGCTGCGTCAGCACCTCGTCAAGCTGAAGCCAGATCGGGCGGCTGTTATCCAGATTCCAGGACAAGAGATCACCTCCCATGTGATTTGTACGCCATTTCGTTGTTTGCCGCGCGGCCTTGGGCGGGACGGACGCCCCCTGCGGCTCTGTGCCGGCACGGATGCACCATGCGGCGCCGTCCCAATAGAAGCCCTCGGTGCGCGGCCTTATTCCGATGCGTCGGGGTCCCGGTAAATCGGTCCCCATTGAACGCGCGGTATCATGAATCGGCGTTCTAATTTATTAGTGTATTAAGATACTAACACACTAATGCACATTTGTCAAGCACCTTTTGAAAAAAATACCCCAAGTCTTTTATTTTATACTATTCGTATTTATAATGCATACGATTCTGCAAAAAGCGATCGATAGTATACAAATCTCCCGGCTTTCCGCTGCCGAAAGCCGGGAGAGTTCAAAACGGCGGGGTGAGGTCACCCCGCCCTACGCGGTCAGATTGTCAAAAAGTTGCCCCGCATGTCATTGCGAGGTTTGCGCAGCAAACCGTGGCAATCCGCATCTCTTTGCGCCGGTTTTCTCTTAAAAACGTTACAGAGGAGAACGGATTGCCGCGTCGGGCTGCGCCCTCCTCGCAATGACATAACCGGAAAACTCTTTGAAATACTCACGGCGGGGAGGAAAAACCTTCCTCCCCGCCGCTTGTATTAAATCGCGTATTGACTGGTATAGATCTGGTGGTAGAAGCCCTTCTTTTCCAAGAGCTGTCGATGCGTGCCCTGCTCGACGATGCGGCCATGGTCGATCACGAGGATCAGGTCAGAATCGACAATGGTCGACAGACGGTGGGCAATCACGAAGCAGGTGCGTTCGCGCATCAGATTATCCATCGCCTTTTGCAGCAGGACTTCGGTACGCGTGTCGACGTTGGAGGTCGCTTCGTCGAGGATCAGCAGTCGGCGGTCGGCCAGCATTGCGCGCGCAATGGTCAGGAGCTGTTTCTGACCGCCGGAGAGATTCGTCATGTCGTCTCCGACGACGGTATCGTAGCCCTCGGGCAGCGTACGGATAAAATGGTCGCAATAGGCCCGGTCGCACGCCTCGACGATCTCCTCGCGCGTGGCGTCCGGCTTGCCGAAGGCCACGTTCTCCGCGATCGTGCCGCGGAACAGCCAGGTATCCTGAAGGACCATGCCGAACTGTCGGCGCATTTCCTCGCGGGAGAGCGTCGCGCAATCAACGCCGTCGATCAGGATGCGTCCTTTATCGACATCGTAAAAGCGCATGAGCAGATTGACGATGGTGGTTTTTCCCGCGCCCGTAGGCCCGACGATCGCGACGTTCTGCCCCTTCTTGACATCGATGTTCAGGTCCTCGATCAGCGGACTGTCCTTGGTATAGGAAAAATCGACGTGCTCGAAGCGGATGTTGCCCTCTGCCGCCCCGGGAAGCGTCCCGGAGGCGTTTTCCTCCTCCGGAAGATCGAGCAGCTTGAACACGCGTCTTGCCGCAGCCTTGGCATGCTGCAGGTCGCCGAGGCCGCCCGCGATCTGCTCCAGCGGCGCGGAAAACTGCTTGGCGTAGAGCAGCGTGGTGACGATCACGCCCACCGAGCCGATATGACCGCGCACGAGCAGCCAGCCGCCCAGCAGGCAGATGGCGATATAGGCCAGCGCGTTGGAGAACGCAATGATCGGCTGCACCATTGAGGAGGTGAAGTTCGCCTTCGCCTCGGAGCGCTGCACGCGGCGGTTCACTGCCTCGTGCTTCTCCTGACTGTACTCCTCCAGATTGTAGGCCTTCGTCGTGGCAAAATTCGTAAAGGATTCCTCCACCACGGAGTTCAGGTCGCCGAAGGAGGTAAACATCTCGTAGAAGTGCTTTTCGCTCTTGGAGGACAGGAAGGACGAGAACCAGATGGACAGCGGCGTCATGGCCAGCACCAGCAGCGCCAGCCGCCAGTCCTCCAGCAGCATCATTACCGCGATGGCAAGGATCATCAGGAAGCCCGTCATCAGGGTATCGACGATCTGATGGACGTAGTTGCCCATGGTGGAAACGTCGTCGGTCATGCGCGAGAGCACGTCGCCCACGGGCGTCTGATCGACGTAGCTGACGGGCAGGCGCTTGATCTTGTCGGAGATGCGGATGCGCAGCGCGCAGGTAAAGTAGCGGCTGACCACATGGTTGAGCAGCAGCATTTTCAGATAACTGAGCAGGCTGTAGCCGACGTAGACCGCCAGCAGCAGGCCGAGTCCCGGCAGGAGATCATGCAGCAGGTCGCCCGCGTAGCTTCCCTCCCAGTAGAGGTAGAGCCGATCGATCAGGTCGCCGAGCAGCTTCGGCCCCGCGACGGCACAGAAGATGACTCCCGCGCACAAAACGCACGCGACGACCAGCCATTTCCAGATCGGCTTTGCCTCCAGAAACAGCCGCCAGATCACGCGGTCGCGCTTGGTCTGTTCGTTTTTCTTCTTTTCGGTGTTTTTATCTTTCATTTTGTGCCACCTCCCGTCTGAGAGGCATAGATCTCCTGATAGATCTTACAGCGGGACAGCAGCTCCGGATGCGTTCCGGCGTCGATCAGGCGTCCGCAGTCCATGACGAAGATGCAGTCGGCGCTCATGGCGGAGGTGACGCGCTGCGTTACGACGATCTGCGTCCGTCCGGCGATCTGCTCATTGAGCGCCGTGCGCAGCTTTTTCTCCGTCAGGAAGTCCAGTGCGGAAAAGCTGTCGTCAAAAATATAGATCGGCGCGTCCTTGACCAGCGCGCGGGCGATGGAAAGGCGCTGCTTCTGTCCGCCGGAGAGGTTCTTGCCCGCCTGCTTGATCTCGTAATTCAGGCCGCCCTCGCAGGAGGCGATAAAATCCGAAAGCTGCGCGATCGAGGCCGCGCGCTCCACCTGCTCCGGCGCTGCGGAGGGATCGCCCATACGGATGTTTTCCCCGATCGTGCCGGAATAGATGGCGGAGCCTTGCAGCACGCTGCTGATATTTCTGCGCAGCGTGTACTTGCTCAGCTCCGTGGTCGGGACGCCGTCAAACAGCACCCGTCCCTGCGTCGGCAGGCGGAAGCCCAGCAGCAGAGAGATCAGCGTGCTTTTGCCGCTGCCCGTGCCGCCGATCACGGAGATCTTCTGTCCTCTGCGGATGGTCAGATCGATATTGCTGACGGCAGCCTCGCTGCCGCCATAGGAAAAGCTGACGTTTTCAAAGCGGATGTCGCCGGTGAGCGGCATGTCCAGCCCGATCGAGCCGTCGCCCATACCCTCGGCGTCGAGCACCTGGTTGATGCGCCCGGCCGCGACCTTGGCGTGCGGGTACATGACGATGGCGAAGGAGGCCATGACGATGCCGTTCATGACCATGGTGACGTACTGGATAATGGCGAAGATATCGCCCGCACTGACGGCGCTGACCTGGTGCACCATGCGCCAGCCGCCGAAATAGACGATCAGCACCACCGACACGTTCAGCAGCAGCATGCACAGCGGCGTCAGAATGCCCATGGACACATTGCCCTTGATGATGTTTTCGGCCATGACATGCGTGGCGTCGGCGATGCGCTCGTGCTCATGCTCCTCGGAGAGAAACGCGCGGATCACGCGAATGCCGCGCAGGCGCTCGCGCATGATGGCGTTCTGCTTGTCGATGTAGTCGTCCGAACGCGTCCAGAGCGGGAGCACCCTTCGGCCGATGAGCGTAACGACCAGAACGATGACCGGCACGAAGCACAGCAGGATCAGTGACAGCACGACGTCCTTGCACATGGCAAGCACGACGCCGCCGATAAACAGCATCGGGATCGTGGAAACGGTACCGGCCAGCATCGACGCCACCCATGAAACGGTGCCGACATCGTGCGTCGCGCGCGTGACCAGCGCGGCCGTGCCGAGGCTGCCGAACTCCTCGAACGAGAGCGTATTGACCTTGCGGAACACGTCGCCGCGCAGATCGGCGCAGAAGGCCGCGACTACATCGGTGCTGAGCCTTGTGCCCCAGAGGACGCTTGCGAGGCTGACGGCGGCGACTCCCAGCATCTCGCCGCAGCGCAGCGTAATCAGGCCGAAATCCCGCTGCTGGATGCCGTGATTCAAAATATCCGACATCAAGGTCGGCAAAAGCAGATTGCACAGCGTTGAAACCGAGATCATCAGCGTTGCAAGCAGCAGTTTGCCGAGATATGGCTTAAGATAGTTCAGTATTCTTTTCATTTGCTTCCTTTTTTTGTGTTACGGTCGGCAGAAAGCCGCATCGTATCCCGTGAAATGACCGTGTAGGCCGCCCCATCCTCGGCCGACAGTCTGTCTCTTTGCGGGAAAAACGGCTCTTGCCTGTTGTTTCGGGCGGGGAATCGTGAGAATTTCCCCTCGGACGGCGCACACGCTTCCGGCTCCGAAGCCGTGCGGCGCGTCCCTTGCGATTTGCTGCTCCGTTTTTCATTGTAGCATAGAAATCGCAAAAAGAAAGTCCCGAAACGAAAAAACTATGTACTTTTCGGGGCAGATTCGATATAATGTAGGGTGAGCTAACTTTTTCGGAGGGAATGCAATGACAAAGCTGCTGCTTCGTCTTTTTGTAAAAGACTATGAAAATGTGGAGGACCCCAAGGTGCGCGGCGCCTACGGCAAGCTTGCCGGCATCGTGGGGATCATATGCAATCTGCTGCTGTTTGCGGGCAAGCTGCTGGCGGGTCTGCTGTCCGGCTCGGTCGCCGTCGGCGCCGACGCCGTCAACAACCTGTCCGACGCGTCGTCGTCCTTGGTGACGCTGCTGGGTTTCAAGCTGGCCGAGCGCCCCGCCGACGACGAGCACCCCTACGGCCACGCCCGCATCGAATACCTTTCCGGTCTTGCCGTGGCGGCTCTGATCCTGCTGATCGGTGCGGAGCTTGGGAAGTCCTCGATCGCGAAAATCCTGCATCCCGTGCCGGTCGATTTTTCGTGGCTGACGCTGGGCGTTTTGACCGCGTCGATCCTGCTCAAGCTCTGGATGGCGCTGTTCTGCAAGCGTCTGGGCAAGCGCATCGGCTCGACGACGCTCGACGCGACCGCCGCCGACAGCCGCAACGACGTCATTACCACGGGCGCGGTCCTGTTGGGCTGTCTGATCGGGCATTTTACGGGGCTGCATGCCGACGGCTGGGTCGGTCTGCTGGTAGCGGCATTCGTCGTCTGGTCGGGCTGCGGCGTCGCGAAGGAGACGATCAGTCCGCTTTTGGGAAAGCAGGCAGACCCGGAGCTTGTCAGGCGGATCAGCACACTGGTCCTCTCCCACCCGAAGATCCTCGGCATCCACGACCTGATGGTGCACGATTACGGCCCGGGACAGTGCTTTGCCACGGTACATGCGGAGATGGACGCCCGCGAGGACCCGCTGCACTGCCACGACATCATCGACGATATCGAGCGCGACAGTCTGCGCGAGCTGCGGGTGCATCTGGTCATTCACTACGACCCCATCGTCACCGACGACGAGGAGCTGAACCGGATGCGGCAGATCGTATGCCAAACGCTGCGGGAGATCGACCCCGAGCTGAGCACGCACGATTTCCGCATGGTGCGCGGCCCCGGACACACCAATCTGATCTTTGACGTTTCGCTGCCCTTTGCAATGGACGGGCGGCGCGCGGAGATCAAGCGCGCCGTGGACGAACGCGTCAGGCAGGAAAACCCGCGCTACTATACCGTCGTGACCTTTGACGAAGTCTCCGGCCGGGAAAAGCGGCAAAAGCGCACCTTCCGTAATTGATGCGGACCCATCACGGCGGCCCGCGGTCATGCGTCGGCGCCTTTGAAGCGTCCGCGCGCTGCGGCGGCCGGAAAAGCATTTTTCCGGGGGCAAATTTGAATTTTCTGTAAGCATTTGCATTCTCTGCTTTTTTTACGCACAAAAGTGTGATACAATATCTGATATCAATTTCTGATTCTTAATATTCAGAGCTTTTACAGCAACCAAGGGCCGTGCAAAGCGCGGCCGGAAAAGCGTCTCATACGAAGCCCGCGCCGCTCCTGCGGCGGCAAAAGCAGCTTTCATCGGCTTCCGTATGAAATCAACGAATGAAAGGACATCTCTCATGGGACTGTTCACGAAAATGTTCGGAACGCGCTCCGAGCGCGAGGTCAAAAAGCTGATGCCGACGGTGCAGCGCATCGAAGCGCTTGCGCCGGAAATGAAGACGCTGTCGGACGAGCAGCTCCGCGAAAAGACCGCAGAGTTCAAGACCCGCCTGCAAAACGGCGAGGACTTGGACGCGCTGCTGCCCGAGGCGTTCGCGGTGTGCCGCGAGGCCGCCGACCGCGTGCTGGGAATGCGGCCGTATCCCGTCCAGCTCATCGGCGGCATCGTGCTGCATCAGGGCCGCATCGCGGAAATGAAGACCGGCGAGGGCAAAACGCTCGTCGCCATCCTGCCCGCCTACCTGAACGCGCTGACCGGCAAGGGCGTGCATATCGTCACGGTCAACGACTATCTTGCCAAGCGCGACTCGGAATGGATGGGCAAGGTCTACCGTTTTCTCGGTCTGACCGTCGGTCTGATCGTGCACGATCTTTCCTCCGCCGAGCGGCGCAAGGCCTATCAGGCCGATATCACCTACTGCACCAACAACGAGCTTGGCTTTGACTATCTGCGCGACAACATGGCGCTCTACAAGCAGGATATGGTGCAGCGCGGCCACAATTTCGCGATCGTCGACGAGGTGGACTCGATCCTGATCGACGAGGCGCGGACGCCGCTTATCATCTCCGGCAAGGGCGAGGAATCGACCAAGCTCTACGAAATGGCGGATTTCTTCGTTTCCACGCTGCGCAAAAAGGTCTTCGCCACCATCGACGAAAAGGAGAGCATGGACGATCTCGACTGCGACTACTATATCGACGAGAAGTCCCGCACCGCGAACCTGACCGCAAGCGGCGTCGCCAAGGCGGAAAAGTATTTTAACGTTGAAAATTTAGGCGATATCGAAAACACCACGCTGGTGCACCATATCAACCAGGCCATGAAGGCGCGCGGCATCATGAAGCGCGACATCGACTACGTCGTCAAGGACGGACAGGTCATTATCGTCGACGAATTTACGGGCCGACTGATGTACGGCCGCCGCTACAACGAGGGCCTGCATCAGGCCATTGAGGCCAAGGAGGGCGTCAACGTCGCAAGCGAGAATAAGACGCTGGCGACCATCACGTTCCAGAATTTCTTCCTGCTGTATTCCAAGCTCTCCGGCATGACGGGCACCGCGCTGACCGAGGAGGAGGAGTTTTCCGCGATCTATAAGCTCGATATCGTCGAGATCCCGACCAATCGTCCCGTGATCCGCAAGGATCATCACGATCTGGTCTATAAGACCGAGGACGGCAAATTCCGCGCCGTGATCCGTCAAATTCGGGAATGCCACGAGAAGGGGCAGCCCGTTCTGGTCGGCACGATCTCGATCGAAAAGTCCGAGCTGCTGTCCAAGCTGCTCAAGCGCGAGGGCGTGCCGCACACCGTCCTGAACGCGAAGCATCACGAAAAGGAAGCGGAGATCGTCGCGCAGGCGGGCAAGCTCGGCGCGGTCACGATCTCGACCAATATGGCAGGCCGCGGCACGGATATCATGCTCGGCGGCAACGCGGAATATATGGCGCTGTCCGATCTGCGCAAGCAGGGACTTCCCGACGAGATCATCGCCGAGGCCAACTCCTACGCCGAAACGGAAAACCCGGAAATTCTGTCCGCACGCGCGGCATACAAGGAAGCGTACGCTCTGCACAAGCTCGACGTCGACGCCGAGGCCGAGAAGGTCCGCGCGGCGGGCGGTCTGTTCATCGTCGGCACCGAACGGCACGAATCGCGCCGTATCGACAATCAGCTCCGCGGCCGTTCCGGCCGTCAGGGCGACCCGGGCGAATCGCGCTTCTTCCTGTCGCTGGAGGACGATATCATGCGGCTGTTCGGCTCCGAGCGCGTCATGAGCATGATGAGCTCCCTCGGCCTTGACGAGGATACGCCGATCGACGCCAAAATTCTCTCCAACGCCATCGAAAACGCGCAGAAGACCGTGGAAAGCCGCAACTTCCAGGCGCGTAAAAACGTGCTGGAATACGATAACGTCATGAACACCCAGCGTACCGTGATCTACGAGCAGCGCCAGAAGGTGCTCGACGGCGAGGATCTGAAGCCCACCATCGACGGCATGATCGATTATGTCATCGAGACGGAGGTAGAGGACGCGTTCGGCGCGGAGCCGACCGGCCACGCCGAGCAGATCGCCGCGATCAACGCCAAGCTGGAAAACATCTACTACCCCAAGGGCGCGTTTGCCCCGGCCGACGGCATCGGCAAGGACGAGGCCAAGCAGCAGCTTGCCGACCTGTTCCGCAAGACCTACGAGGCGCGCGAGCAGGAGTTCGGCACGGAGCGGATGCGCGAGATCGAGCGCATCATCCTGCTGCGCGTCGTCGACGAATACTGGATGGACAACATCGACGCCATGGACGATCTCAAGCAGGGCATCCGGCTGCGCGCCTACGGTCAGACCGATCCCGTCGTCGCCTATAAGCGCGAGGGCTTCGCCATGTTCGACGGCATGATAAACGCCATCCGCGAGGAAACGGTGCGCCGCCTGTATATCTTCCGTCTGCGCACGGAGGAGGACGTTAAGCGCAAGCAGGTCGCCAAAATCACGGGCACCGGCGGCGACAAGACCGTCAAGAAGCAGCCCGTTGTGAAGAAGGTCAAGGTCGGCGCAAACGACCCGTGTCCGTGCGGAAGCGGCAAGAAGTATAAATACTGTTGCCGCGATAAGGACGAGGCGAAGTAATGGCGTTTTATGTAAACCGCAAAGGCGCGCTTGAATATCTCTCCAGCGAGCTGCTGGAGGACACCGCGCACTGCTTTTCCACCCGCTTCGGCGGGGTCAGCGAGGGGGCGCTTGCGTCGCTGAATCTGGGGACGCATCGCGGCGACCGTCCGAAAAACGTGCTGGAAAACTACCGCATTCTCGGACGGGCCGTGGGCTTTGACCCCAAGCAGACCGTGTTCACCAAGCAGCTCCACACGGATATTATCGAGCGCGTCGGAACGAGCGACTGCGGGCGCGGCCTGATCCGCCCCGTGGAAAATGCCTGCGACGGGCTGGTCACCGACGAACCGAACGTGGCTCTGACGGTCTTCGCCGCCGACTGTACGCCGATCCTGCTCTATGACCCCGTGCGCAGAGCGATCGGCGCGGTGCACTCGGGCTGGCGCGGGACCGCGAAGGGCATCGTTCTGCGGGCTGTCGAGGCCATGCAGAGAGAGTTCGGCTGCCGCCCGGAGGATATCCGCGCGGCCATTGGGCCGTGCATCGGCCCGTGCTGCTTCGAGACGGATGCCGAGGTCCCCGAGGCAATGCTTGCCGCGCTCGGAAAAGCGGCCGAGGCGGCGATCCGTCCCGTCGGGCAAAAATATTATGTAAACCTTAAGGCCGTCAATGTCCTCTGGCTGCACCGCGCCGGCGTGGCGCAGATCGACGTTTCCGAGGACTGCACCGCCTGCCGTCCCGACCGCTTCTGGTCGCATCGGCGCGTAGGCGGGAACCGCGGGTCGCTGGCGGCGATCATCATGCTGCGAGGAAATGAATTGTGAAAAAGCTGATTGCCCTCTGCCTTACGCTGGCGCTGCTGCTGACGGTCGGCTGTGCGCCCGGCTCAGCGGATAACATTGCGCCGACCGAGCCGTCCGCCGACCCCACCGAACCGGAATCGGTAACGGAGCCGCCCGCCGAGGACGAGGACGGCGCCTTTGGCCTGTCCTACCTGCCCGCGCAGGGCATGAACCCCTATACCTGCACCGCCGCGGTCAACCGTGCGCTCTTTTCGCTGTTGTACGAGAGCCTGTTCGTGGTGTCCGAGAAGTTCCGCGCCGAGCCTGTGCTGTGCGAGAGCTTCCAAGTCTCCGACGGCGGCCTGACCTATACCTTTTCACTTCCCGCCGCCGCGAAATTCTCCGACGGCACGCCCCTGACGGCCGACGATGTGCTGGCCTCGATCCAGGCGGCGCAGGCAAGCTCGATGTACAAGGCGCGGCTGTCGTATATCGCGTGGATGACCGTGCAGGACAGCCGAACGCTCATTGTCCGTCTGGACACCCCGTTTGAGAATTTTGCGCTGATGCTGGACGTGCCGATCGTCAAGGCCGCCACCGTCGAATCCGACAGCCCCGTCGGGACGGGCGCGTACATTCTGCGCGGCGGTACGCTGGTGCGGAACCATAGCTGGTGGCAGGGCGAAACGTGTGTGCTCGACGCCGAGACGATCCCGCTCAACAGCGCCGTTACGCCGAACGATCTGCGCGACGCCTTTGAGTTCGGCGGCACCGACCTGATCTACTGCGACCCCAACTCCTCGGCCTCCGGCGGTTACCGCTGCGATTACGAGGCGTGGGAAGCGCCGACGACCGTCATGCACTACATCGGCTTCAACCTCGGAAGCG
Source organism: uncultured Oscillospiraceae bacterium (assembly GCA_934630495.1). Classification (GTDB taxonomy): domain Bacteria; phylum Bacillota; class Clostridia; order Oscillospirales; family Oscillospiraceae; genus JAZOXB01. The sequence goes on along the minus strand of CAKTVW010000031.1, from coordinate 13,080 downwards.
GTTATTTTGCCAACAACACCCTGCGCACAGCCGTCACCTATGCCATCAACCGCGAAAAGCTGTGCAACGAGGTATACGGCGGCTTCGCGCGCGGAAGCGTCCTGCCGTGCAATCCGGCATCCGATCTCTACGATCTCCAGCTTGCCAAGGAATACGACTATGCGCCCGGAAAATTTGCCGAGGCCGTGTCCGCCTCGGGCGTGCTGACCTCCAAGGACTATATCGGCTACGAGGGGATCTTCCTCGTCTGCTCCGAGGATACCAAGCGCGTCACGGCGGCCGAGCGCATTGCCGAGGCGCTGACGGCGCAGGGACTGAACCTCCGCGTCTCCGCCGTGGATCGCGACACGTTCGTCAGTCGGCTGAACGCCGGAGAATTTGATCTGTATTACGCCGAGGTGCGGCTGACCGCCGCGTTCGATCTGAGCGAATTTTTCACGCGCTACGGTGCGCTGCAATACGGCTCGATCTCCAGCACGGCGCTGGCGGCGCTGTGTACCGACGCGCTGAAAAATTCCGGCAGCTACGACGATCTTTACGCGCAGCTTTTGCAGAATGCACCGATCTGCCCCGTGCTCTTCAAGAGCTATGCCGTCTATGTCACGCGCGGAAAGCTGACCGCGATCACGCCCGCGCTCGACTGCGTTTTCCGCAATGCCGACACGGCCCGCACCCTCTCCGACGCGGACAAGACCTACACGCCCGACGAGCCGTCCGAATCGTCCGACGCCGCGTCCGAGCAGCCCGAGGAGCCGTAATGCCGACACACGATCGGAGTTTCAAGCCCCTTTGAAGCATCTAAGGGCCTTGCACAGCGTCTAAGGGCCGTGCAAAGCGCCCTCCGGGCCTAGAAACTCGCTCATACACCCAAAACGCCGCCGCGCAGAAATGCGGCGGCGTTCTTTTTGCGCGGTTGCAAATCGGCGGCGCTTGTGTTATATTATATCAGTAATATTTTGCATAACGGAGATGTACCGAATGACGGAGCTTGTTACGAATAGCAGTCTCGCGGAGTACGAGGCGTTTGTCCAGAGCCACCCCAAGGGCCATTTTGCACAGAGCAGCCTGTGGGCAAAGCAGAAACCGGCTTGGCGCTGGAAGGCGCTTGTCTGCCGCGGCGAAAACGGTCGGATCAAGGGCAGCATTGCCTTCCTGATCCGTAAAATGCCGATCATTCACAAAAATATGCTCTACGCCTGCCGAGGCCCCGTCTGCGACCTCGACGACCGCGAAACGTTCGCCGAGCTGATGCAGGCGGCCAAGGAGCTGGCCCGCAGCGAAAAGGCGTATGTCATCAAAATCGACCCGGACGTCCCGTCGAGCGATACGGCGTTTGAAAAAATGCTGACCGACAACGGCTTCCGCAGCCGCCACACCGGCAAAAATTTCGAGGCCATCCAGCCGCGCTATGTGTTCCGTCTCTACCTCAACGGCCGCAATGAGGAGGAAATGCTGGCGTCGTTCCATCAGAAATGGCGCTACAACATCCGCCTTGCGGTGAAGAAGGGCGTGGAGGTGCGCATCTGCGGCAAGGAAATGGTGCCCGATTTCACGCGCATCATGGTCGAAACGGGCGTCCGCGACAACTTTGCCACCCGCCCGGCGGAGTATTTTGCCGCGATGCTGGACAATCTGGGCGAGCACGCGCGGCTTTACATGGCGTTCCACGAGGGAAAGCCCATTGCCGGCACACTGGCGATCAACTACGGCGACAAGGTCTGGTATCTCTACGGCGCAAGCTCCAACGAGCACCGCAACCTGATGCCGAATTATCTGCTGCAATGGAACATGATCTGCTGGGCGATCGAGTCCGGCAGCCGGGTCTATGATTTCCGCGGTGTTTCGGGCGACGTATCGGAGGACAACCCCCATTACGGCCTGTACCGCTTCAAGCAGGGCTTCCGCGGCGAGTTCACGGAATTTGTCGGAGAGTACGACTATGTGATCAACAAGGCGGCCTACTTCATTGCGGAAAAGGGCAGTCTGGCCTATAAGGGGCTTGCCGCAAAGCTCTATATGATAAAAAACAGAGGCAAAAAGGAAGCCTGAAGCTATGAATGAATATGTGGTTGAGCGCGAGCTGCTGGCGCAGAACATCGAGCTGCTGAAGGAAATGGCGCATGGCGTACCGATCTGGGCCGTCGTCAAGGGAGACGGCTACGGGCTGGGCGTTCTGCCGCTGGCGCAGGAGCTTGCGGCGCACGGGATCGACCGTTTCTGCGTTACGGAACGGCGAGAGGCCGAGCTTCTCCGCGAAAACGGCTTTGCAGACGCACAAATTCTGATGCTCCGCTCCGTGACCGACCCCGAGGAGCTGGCGCGTCTGCTTGACCTGCGCGTGATCCTGACGGTCGGCTCGTGGGAGGCCGCGCAGCGGATCGACGAGCTGGCACAGCAGCGCTCCGAGCCTGCCGAGGTGCATCTCAAGATCGACACCGGCATGGGCCGCTACGGTTTCTTGCCCGAGGAGATCGCCTGCCTGACGGCGATCTACCGCGAGAAAAAGCACCTTGCCGTCAAAGGCGTCTATACGCACTTTAATTGCGCATTAAGTGATAAAAAGCTGACACGGCAGGAGTTTGCCGCGTTTCAGGCCGTGCTCGGTCAGCTCCGCGAAATGGGCTTTGAGACGGGAACGGTGCATTGCTGCAACTCGGGCGCCTTCTTCCGCCATCCGGAAATGTACTGCGACGGCGTCCGTCTCGGCTCGGCGCTGATCGGACGGATGCCCTTCTCTACCAAGCTCCGTCCCGTCGGCTATGTGCGCAGTGAGATCGAGGAGCTTCGCCTGCTGACAGCGGGGCATACGACCGGCTACGCCGCGCTCTGGCGGGCAAAGGAGGATACACGCGTGGCGATCGTCCCGGTGGGCTGGTACCACGGACTGAACGTCAGGGCGCAGGCCGACATGAGCAAAGCCTCCTTCTGTCTTCGTGCGTGTCTCTCCGATCTGAAAAAGCTGCTTCGCCGCCCGTACACGACGGTCAGCATCAACGGCAGGACCTGCCGTGTGATCGGCGCGATCGGGATGCTGCACTGCGCGGTGGACGTGACGGGTCTGGACTGCAAGCGGGGCGACCCCGTGATCGTGCAGGTCAATCCTCTGCATCAAAAGGGAATGCCCGTCCGTTTCCGATAACGCGCCGCGCGGCGCTCTGCACAAGGCGCGTATTCCAAATTTTCCCTGCAAATTCGACATTTGAAATGCCGCATTTGTTTGATTTGCACAAAAATCAGTGAATTTTGTGCAGAATGTTTTTGCAAAAAATCGGTTGCGTTTTGTCGAAAAACCGATATAATAAGCTTACAAAGAAATAAGCCCGTCGAAACGGCTCGGGAAAGCGGCCTCAGCGGCCCTCCGAAGGAGCAAAACTCTCAGGAATCCAAGACCGAGCTGCGGAGGGGATCTCTGGAGAAGCTCATTTTTGAGTGCCGAAGGTGCAAGGCGTCAGCCGAATCTCTCAGGCAAAAGGACAGAGGAACATTCCACGCTTCCCGTGGAGTATCTGTATGAGTGTCGCCGGAATTGGCTGCACTCTTTTTTTATTGTATCCCAAAGGAGGAATTTTCCATGGAGCTGCATGAACTGGCCCCGAATATCGAATTTGTTTCGCGGTTTGACAGCGAGGTCGGCGCACTTTTACAGGGTGAGCTGGACCGTCAGCGCCGCAACATCGAGCTGATCGCGTCGGAGAACATCGCTTCGCCCGCGGTCATTGCCTGCATGGGCACCGTACTGACCAATAAATATGCCGAGGGCCTGCCCGCCAAGCGTTACTACGGCGGCTGTGAGGTCGTCGACGAGGTGGAGCGGCTGGCCATCGAGCGCGCAAAAGCGCTGTTCGGCGCGGAATTTGTCAATGTCCAGCCGCACAGCGGCGCACAGGCAAATCTGGCGGTCTATGCGGCGCTCCTTCAGCCCGGCGATACGATCCTCGGCATGAGCCTTGCAAACGGCGGCCATCTGACGCACGGCGCCTCCGCCAACCAGTCCGGCAAGCTCTATCACGCCGTTTCTTACGGCGTCGATCCTGCGACGGGGCGCATCGATTACGACGAGGTGGAGCGGCTGGTCAAGCTGCACCGGCCCAAGCTGGTCGTGGCGGGCGCGTCCGCCTATCCGCGCGCGATCGATTTTGAAAAATTTGCCGATATCGCCCATCGCCACGGCGCTCTGCTCATGGTCGACATGGCGCACATTGCCGGTCTGGTCGCCGGCGGCGTGCACATGAGTCCCGTGCCCTATGCCGATATCGTCACCACCACCACGCACAAAACGCTGCGCGGCCCGCGCGGCGGCATGATTATGGGCCGCGAGGAGTTCGCCAAGAAGATCAATTCCGCCGTATTCCCCGGAACACAGGGCGGTCCGCTGATGCATGTGATCGCGGCGAAGGCGATCTGCCTGCGCGAGGCCATGCAGCCGGAGTTCCGCGAGTATGCGCATCAGATCGTGCGCAACGCACGGGCGCTGGCCGACGCCTTGCTCGAGTACGGCTTCGATCTGGTTTCCGGCGGTACGGACAATCATTTGATGCTGGCCGATCTGCGCCCGCTGCACATCACCGGAAAGGAATTGCAGCACCGCCTCGACGAGAACCACATCACCGTCAACAAAAACGCGATCCCCGACGACCCGGAAAAGCCCTTCGTTACCAGCGGCGTGCGCATCGGTACGCCTGCGGCAACTACGCGCGGAATGCGCGAGGCGGATATGCGCGTCATTGCCCGCTGCATTTATGACACCGCCGCCGATTTTGAAGGCACGAAGGAAAAGGTCCGTGCCGCCGTCGCAGAGTTGACGCGGAAGTACCCGCTGTACGAATAACACTTAGGGCAACACCGCATAATTGCACTTTCCGCCTTCGCCGGATATTTTTCGCCGATCCAGCGGTTTGAAAAGTTTGAAATACACAGAGTATTCCTGCGCTTTTCAAACCTTGGCCCGACAAAAAATCTCTCGCCGAATGCTCTCGCTGAATTATGCGGTGCTGCCTTAGCACCGATCATCCACATTGAAAATGTTCAGCCTGTCAGCGTGCCGAAAAGGGGTTTTCGACACGCTGCACATTGAATTGGCAGCCGCCGCGCGGCGGCCCTATAGAAACCGACCCCCGAACGTGTAAAGACACACGCTCGGGGATCGTTCTTTTATCGGTTCAAAAGCTTTTGCGTGCGCCGCATGACGGCGGCGTAGTCCGCACCGAGACGGCGCTTCGCCTCGTTAAATTCGCGGTAGCCGACCGAAACGCCGTGAATATCGCTGCCCAGCGCCACGATCGACTCGTCAGCCGCCCAGTTCAGGCAGCGCCGTCTTCCGCGCAGACGGCAGAACGCCGACGCATTGAGCTGCGCGAGGAACCCCGCGTCCAGCAGAGAATTGATGACGTCTGGATCGTAGCGGTCGATGTGCGCCAGCACGACGCGCAGCTTGCATTCGTAGAGAAGCGCTTCAAAGGTCGGGGTCATCGCCCGCATGGAAAACGCGGGCGGAAGCTCCAGAAGCAGAACGTTCGTCCCCTCGATGCAGAGCTGCTCCAGCGCGTCGATATGGTGCAGACCGCTGCAAAGCTGGATCTCGCCGCCGACCAGAATCTGCGGTGTGTCCTTGGCGGCGTCGTGCAGCCGCGCGGCGCACTGTCTTCGCCGCGCAAGAAATTCCTCGACAGACTCATGCTGCGGGTAGAAATGCGGCGTGGCGACGATCAGGTCGATCCCCGCCGCCTTCGCCAGCGCAAGCTGCTCCAGAGAGGTTTTCAGACTTGCGCTGCCGTGGTCCGCGCCGGGGAGAATATGCGCATGAAAGTCAATGTTCATCCGTGTCTCCCTCCCGTTACTTGTCCGTGTTATCCTCGCCGTAGTATTTATATTTATAGCGGTCGTAGCGGTAATAGTGGTTGTAATGGTAGCTGTAGTGCGTGTCGGCGCGGTTTCCCGGATCGTTGAGAATAATGCCGACGACGGAGCCGTCCACCGCCTGCAGGCGCTGTGCCGCCTCCTTGAGATCGCGCAGATGGTTCTTCCCGACATGGGCAACGATCACAAAGCCCGTCACCTTCTCGGCGATCACGCTGGCATCCGTAACTACATTGATCGGCGGCGTATCGACGATCACATAGTCAAAATGCTGCCGCGCGTATTCCAGCAGCGTGTCAAGCTGCTTGGAGCCGAGCAGCTCTGCCGGATTGGGCGGGATCTGCCCCGCCGACAGGAAGCTCAGGTGCGCATATTCCGTCGTACGGATGTTGATCTCCTTGGTCAGTCCGGCAAGGATCTCGCTCAGGCCGCTGCGGCATTCCTGCTTGAAATAACGGTGCAGTGACGGCTTGCGCATATCGGCGTCGATCAGCAGCACACGCTGCTCCGCCATGGCAAACGAGATCGCCAAACTGACGGAGTTGGTGGTCTTGCCGTCGGAGGCCAGCGCACTGGTGACGGCAAAAATCGGGCATTTCTCTCCCTTGCCCGTAAAGATCAGCTTTGTGCGGATGGAGTTATAGGCCTCCTTGATCGCAAAGGGGCTGTCGGCTGACAGGTGCGGCCGGGGTCTGTGCGCAAGTCTTTCCTTCTTTTTCCCGAATGAAAACAGCTTCATGGCCTACCTCCTTTTGCCGTGTCCGCGTTTGCCGGAGGCTTGGTCGTTCATCCCCGGAACGCACCCCAGCACCGGCACATCGGGCAGGACCCGCTGCAGGCTTTCCTCGCTCCAGACCGTCGTGTCCAGCAGCGAGATCAAAATGAACGCCGCGCAGGAAGCGCCGAGGCCGATCAGGAAGCCGACCAGAACATTATTTTTTACGTCCGGCGTGGTCGGAGACTTGGGAAGCACGGCATGATTGACGGCCTCCATCTCGCCGCCGCGGGCGATCTCGCGCAGTGTCTCCGGCGCGGCCTCAAAAAGCGCCTCTCCGACCTCCACGGCAAGATAGGGATCCGCCGAGCGGATATACACATTGATGAGCTGCGAATCGCTGACGACATAGCAGGACAGCATCGAGCCGACCGTCTCGGGAGAGATCTTGCCGTCCAGCTTCTCGCTGACGGCGTTCAGCACGGGCTGACTGGTCAAAAGCAGCTTATAGGTATTGGCCAGACGGGCGTCGTTCGACAGCTCGGAGCTTGTTACGGTGCTTCCGGAGCGGTTTCCGGAAAAAACGCACATGGTAACGCGCGTGGTGTAGATCGGGGTAATGTAAAAAACGGTATACAACCACGCGGCGGCCGCGCAGATCAGAGAGATCAGAACGATCCACAGCGCGCGCTTGCGCAGAGGCTCTATAAAGTCCTGAACGGTAAATTCACGTTTATCCAAGGGGGCTGTACTCCTTTCCGGAAGCTCGCGAGCTGCCGACGGCGGGAGGTCCCGCCATGCGCCGCCGCAGGCGGCGCGTCGGTTTTCCGCATCAACGCACGGCCGTGCCCACACGACGCGGCGCAAAAATCAGTCGATCCCGCGCGATCAGACGTCGCTGCGCAAAAATCGGTCGATCCCGCATAGCCGAACGGCCATGCAAAAGATTTCTTTGTAAATTCTATCACGCATTTAGTCCAAAAGCAACAAAATTCTACGCCGTCCGGTTCACAGATGCCGAAATCCGATTGCAGCATGATAGCAGCTTCTATAAATATTGGGGTCAGGCACGATACGCCTGACCCCAAATCTTTATTCAGCACAGTTTCCGGCAGACCATCCGCAGCCCCGGCTGTGCTTGGACGGAAATTGCTATTGCGAATTAGAAAAAAGAAATCTTTTGCCGCCGCAATACCGGTGATCTGCTGTTCTTCGAAATCGTCCGCTGCCGCAGGGAGGTTATACTACTTCAGCCTCCTAAAAATCAGTTTCGACATTTTGAACGTCTCACTGGTCAGTTCATAATCGTCGGGAATCTTGCTTACAGGCGGAAGAACAAAAAACTGAACATACTTACTAGGCCCTTCCATGACCCAGATATTTGATTCATCTGCATCGTAAACTGCGGCCGGTTCGCCATGATAATTGTCCTGAAAAAGCTCCTCACTGCGGACCGATACTACCAGGCAGTCTCCCATCTTGAGGAAGATACAAAGGGTTTCATCCCTCTCTTTGTTCATAGCCATATAGTAGTGATCGCCATCAAGCTCAAAGGACAAATAGTATGTTCCTAAAAGTGACTTTTTCCCGACAAAATAGGCTGTCCTCGTTCCAGAACGGCAAAGCAATTCGCGCTTTTGGATCGTAAGATCGTCTGTCAGCGGTTCTTCAAAAATAATGTCGCCGTATTCCTGCACACGATACTCCAGCCCCTTGTTCTGCACATAGATCACATAGATACGGTAGAAGCAGTCTGCCAAAGAGCAGGGCGTATAGTTTTTAACATTGCGCAGATAGAGATACGCACCGCCCCAAAGCAGGCCAAACAGCAGCGAAATACCGCCCAAAATTGCCGCAATACAAATCAATTTCTTTTTCAAGTTGTTACCCCCTCAAAAACCTATGGTTTATCATATAAAAGAGAATACGGTTTTCGTAAACGCCATTGGCCCGCCGGCTATCGGCGCATAAACTCCGTAGGCCGGAGGCCTCCCCCATACGGCGAGGAAACAAGTGTAGAAAGTGTCGGTAATCGACAGTTGGATAGTCATGTCGGTTTTGTGCCGAAGCCGACGGTTAGGTTGTTAGATCGAATGTCGGCGGGCGGCTCGTTATTGTGGGTGCCTGCAAGCGGCGGGGTGTACCCGCAAGGGGCATGCTGCATCCGTAAAGCTCCTTCGTCGCCAACGGCTGTGCTATCTATCGAGAGCATCATGCTGGCTTGCAATAATCAAGCACTCGATGCGCTGTTCTGCCGCTGAGTTGCAGTATATAGAGGCGATGTCCGCTGTTTGAAAATAGCAAATCCCATCCGGGCGACCATAGTCATCAATTTGCCGAACGGAAAGCCAATTGCTTCCAAACTCTTCAATCGTCCCCAAGACGCTTTCAGCGCTTGAACAAAGCATAATGGTCGCCAGTCGTTTTGTACGCTTGATTTCCAGCAACACGGACTCCAGTAAATTGTGTTCGTTAGCTGCGGGCTGCCAGCCTCCAACTTCCTGCTGCAAGCACCCCATGAGAGTATTTAACTTCGCGACATATTGTGTGTCAACTTCAATACGAGCAACCTCAGCAATCGAAAATACTGCGATTCCATCGTAGCATCCATCCAGCGAAAGAAGCTGCATTAAAACAAAGTCATCGTCTACACAAAGAACGGTACCAAGATCGAACGTATCCGGTTTACTGTCCTCGTGGTAAACTGCAATCAATTTGCCGCTTCCGCAAAATCGTTTAAAAATCTCGTTCATGTTATCCTCCTAAGTAGTTCAAGAGAAAGCTAAAGAGAAGTACATTTCCATCACTTCTTCTATTTGTGCAATATACTGATCATCAGCTTCACCTCCTGGGACCAAGTCGTCTACGGCAAGGACTACCATGCCAGCAAAACAGCCGATTCCAAATATCGTATATTGTGCGCGCTTCCAAAAATCTGGTGATGGACTCTGACTTTCAAAATGCTTTTTGTTCGATCGATCAACTGGTCGCCGCGCATCACCTTTTTCGCCGCCGGCATCTTGCTTTTTACGACGTTGCCCATTTTGATGACGAGATAGATTTGCTTTATTTGTTGTTCCACGCTTGTGATGCTCTGCCGCACATAATATCGTAGCTGTATGGTCGCTATAGGTGAGTGTAACCACTATACCAACACCCATGACCATTTCAATTTCAACAGTATAGTCATCCTCGGAGTCGGTGTCGGCATCAACGAGGCTGTAGCCAGTATAATCAGAGAAACTAATCGGGTTGTTGTTGCAGTAGGCAAACATGTTGGTCCCGATGAAGCCCTGACCGGTGGAAGCGTAGATGTCAGCGTTGATGAAGCGTTTTACTGCGGGGTCGTAATAGCGGGACTGCAAATAGTAGAAGCCGGTCTCGTTATCGTAGTAATAGCCACGATAACGGAGGGGGTTGAGGTTGGCAAGGGACGTGCTGGTAGTCTGCTTATTGATGATGCTGGTTCCGGCAGAATTGGTAATCCCAATCAGTTTGCCCCATGCGTCATAGGTGTAGGTGGCGTAGGTCTTCTCGGTGTAGCCGGTGACGTTGCCGTCGGCGTCCTTGACCGCTTCCGGGCGGAAAATCTTTACCACGTCGCCCTGCTGGTTCAGCGCGTAGAAATAGTTGATGAAGCTGGCGCCGTTATTGGTGGAATATTTCACTGCGAATGGGGAGCGAGCCGACCGCCGTCGGTGGCGGGGGCAAGGGAGGTGCAGCGAGTGGCAGCAACAAGGCGACTGGCGAGGGCGGCTTTGCCGCCCGACGCCAGAGCCGTTGTTGCAACAGGATCGGCCTTGGGCATTGTAGGGGAAGATCATGATCTTGGCCGTGCTGTTTGTGTCAGTATGCTGTTTCTTGCACTAAAAATTTCTCTGATCTGGTTTTACCAAAAGTGCCGTAAGCAGCGGAAATGTAGGTGCATGATTCAAAATATAGCAGGCTCCCGCAAATAACAACCAGTAAGTCAACACGATTCCCCACATAACCAAACGATTTCGTATGTCCAGATGTGTTAAATACGCACATACATCCTGTGGGGTAAACAGCGCTTTCCCGTCCGGAACTGCTGCACCCCAAATCCAACGAGAATCATCCGGGTTTTGCGGCTCCTCAACCTGCACAATTATTTCACTGCCACAATAAGCTGAAAGGGTTTCCGGCTGCACGCACAGCGGTACAGTAAAATCTCCCAGATTCGAAGAAAGTTGCGCATAGTCGAACTCATCTGAAACAGATTTTATCGCAATACTGCACTCTGTAAGAGTGGGTATTTCTCGTGCCGAAGAAAGTGCAATAGTTGTATAGATTGCCATTGCAAGTGCCAGCAGGCCAACTCCAATGGAAGCTACCAAAAAGAACCACGGATTTTTGATGTTGTTATGAAAGATATGGGGTGGTTCATATGGCAAAGGCTTTTTATTCACTCGTAAATATTCTTTCTCGACCCATGTGCGGAACTCTGCTCCGTTTTTTGCCCTTGCACCGACATGCACTTGCCCGCACCTTAAATGCAGGGTAAACCCACCGGCAGGCGTTCCAAAAGTGATAGATTTAATATCATTTAGTGAGTAACGCTTTGTCGAAAAAAACCACCGTCGAAGCGTCCATTCCTGTTGGCCGAAAGAGATAAATACGCTAAACCACACCGTCCAGCAAGCAAGGGAAATTGCAAGTGATATGAACGCATAAATGAGAACAAATTGTATATTATGAATAAAAATACTACAGGCAGTGCCTGCTATGCCAAGTAGAAACATAACAATTCCAAAATTCCGCCAAGATACTGAGGGTGTTACATTTTCCATATTTATCTCACCTCATGTGACCTACGAAATCGTATACTTGTTTGATACTCCCCATGTTAACAGTGTCCCTGAAACTGAAGTTATGCCTCGTGCAGTGTTAATGAGTTGATTCCCTTCAAATACAAGTTTTGCGCCATGTTTTAAAAGACTTGAACTTGACTTTCCAACAAGTTCTCTTGCAGAACCTTTTAAGTACTTATCTAACCCAGCAGAAACCAACTCGTTACCCTGAGTCATTTTTGTTGACGAAAGCAATCCACCAGTAATTGACCCAACAACGGAAACCCCGCCTGCAACTAATCCGTTATGAAGCGTTCTGGCGTAATTGACCTTTTTTAGCGAACCGGTATCAATCCACTGATTAGCTATATCTCCTACAGCAGAAGTTACTGCACTAATTCCCGCTTGGGCAAAAATTCCCAGCCCGGAAGCAGCGACTGCTCCGTTTATAGCACCAGTTGCTGCTGAGACACCAATCTTCGCCCATGTTTTTCCTTCGGATAGCGCTTCCCAGCCACCCTCTTTAACAGCAGAGACTGCTGTTGTAACAGCATTTACGACTGCACCGACAACAGCACCGATAACAAAGTTCCAAAAATCGCCTGTTTCATCACTGCGGCTTGTGGGGTTATTCCCACAGTATGCAAACATATTGCAGGCAATTGCGTCGGAAGAATCGGTGCTTGCGTATACGTCCGCATTGATAAAACGTCTGACTGCTGGGTCATAGTAGCGGGACTGCAAATAGTAGAAGCCTGTTTCGTTGTCGTAGTAGTAGCCACGGTAACGAAGCGGATTAAGATTGGCAAGGGACGTGCTGGTAGTCTGCTTATTGATGATGCTGGTTCCGGCAGAATTGGTAATCCCGATCAGCTTGCCCCACGCGTCATAGGTGTAGGTGGCGTAGGTCTTCTCTGTGTAGCCGGTGACGTTGCCGTCCGCGTCCTTGACCGCCTCCGGACGGAAAATCTTTACCACGTCGCCCTGCTGGTTCAGGGCGTAGAAATAGTTGGTAAATTTGATGCCGTTGTTCTTGGAATACTTGACCGCAAACGGGGACGTTTGCGAGCGCCGCCGGTGGCGGATACAGCGAGCAAAAAGGAGTGGCCGCGGTCAAAATTTGAAGCCGCCGTCAGCGCGGCGTACAAATTTTGGGCACCGCAACAGGAAGCCCGTCCTATGAAGAAATCTCGCCCCACGCGGAAGTGTGCCCTGCGGCGGGGTGGGGTCACCCCGCCCTACGCAAAATTACGGTTTCGTGCGTAGGGCACGATGCCCTTAGCGCAGCCGTCGGAATGACATAAGGGGAGCTTTTTCGACATAATTAAGTTATTTACAACCCGGCGGGAGGGGCGGAGCATGCCGCTACTCCACGGCCTCCCGTCGGGTGGCGGGGGAACAAATGTAAAGAGTGTCGGTAATCGACAGCCGGGATCGTCAAAATTGTACGTTTATTTTCAACCCGGCGGGAGGGGTGGAGCATGCCGCTACTCCGCGGCCTCCCGTCGGGCGGCTGGGGAAACAAATGTAGAGAGTGTCGGTAGTCGACAGTTGGGATAGTCAAAATAGTGCGTTTAATTTCAACCCGGCGGGAGGGACGGAGCATGCCGCTACTCCGCGGCCTCCCGTCGGGCGGCGGGGGAACAAATGTAGAGAGTGTCGATGGTCGGCGGTCAGGCAGTTAGATCGGTTTTATGC
>CAKTVW010000030.1 GCA_934630495.1 uncultured Oscillospiraceae bacterium | reverse complement strand
CCCGTGAAGGCAAGGTAGTATTCAGATACAAGAACTTCCTCGGCTACCGCAAGGGCGAGGACGGACAACCCGAAATCATCCCCGAAGAAGCCGAAACGATCCGCCTTATATATGACCGCTTCCTCGCAGGCGACAGCTTAAAAGGAATTGCCAAACTACTTGAAGAAAAGGGCATCAAAAGCCCGACGGGAAAAGCAGAGTGGCAGTTTTCCACGATACAGTCCATTCTCTCTAACGAGAGGTACAAAGGCGATGCCATCATCAATAAGACCTACATCACCGACTGCATCAGCAAAAAGGTCAGAGTAAACAACGGCGAACGCCCGAAATACTATGTGGAAAACAGCCACCCTGCCATTATCGACTCGGCTACCTTCGGCAGAGTTCAGGAGGAACTCGCAAGGCGCTCCGGCAAACGCAAGATCAGCCGAAAAGCCAGGACCGAGCAAGGCAAATACTCAAGTAAATACGCTCTGACAGAACTGCTCGTCTGCGGTGAATGCAAGTCCGCCTACCGCCGATGCACATGGACGGCAAGCGGCAAAAAGAAAATCGTGTGGCGATGCATCAACCGCATTGAATACGCCAAGAAATACTGCCATAACTCACCCTCCGTAGAGGAAAGCATACTGCAACGGGCTGTGATGACGGCGATCATGGAAACCGCCAACCAAAATGCCGAGGTATTGAGAACACTAAAGATGCACATCGGCATGGGCTTGGAGGGCGAAAAGAGCGAGGATAACAGCATCGACCTACAGATACGGATCGCCGAGATCGACGCAGAGTTCAAAAAGATGCTCGACCGGGTATCCACCGACACCATCGAAGCCTTTGATGAGGAAACCGCAACTCGGCTCATGAATGAAAAAAGCCGTCTGCAACAGCAGCTCGACAGCATAGCCGACGCTGAGCAACGGCGTGAAAACGCAAAATCCCGACTCGATGACATCTACATGATACTCGACGGCATAAAGAACCGTCCGATGGAATACGATGACCAAATCGTCCGCCAACTGCTCGAATGTGTAGTGGTGGACTCAAAAGAGCAGATTACCGTAATATTCAAAGGCGGACTTAAATCGGTGCAGCCGCTGACCGAATGACAGCGGCTCACCGCTGCCCCTAACCTTGAAAGTTCAGGATTTTTCGTAAGGGAACAAACACTAACCCACAAAAGGCGAAAAAATCTATTTTATAGTCCTACCACAAAAAGAGACAAACTTGTTTTGAACAGGTTTGTCTCTTTGTTTATCCACTAATATTCAAAAAATGAGATAAAATACAGTATTAACAGTTCGATTTAATGAAAAATGAGCTGTTTTTTTATTTATTACAGTATTTCAAATGCAATAATGCACTAATTTTAAGGATTTAGTCAAGGATATAATCCACTAATATTTACATTTATCTTGTAAATATCACAAAAATATAGTATAATTTTAGAAAGGAATATGAGACATGCAATTATCTTATTTGGAATCCAAAATTTTCGGTAAGGTTTGCTATGGATTCAAACGCAATAAAAACGGTATTGTAGAAATTGTTCCCGATAAGGCTAAAATAGTACAGCAGATATTTTCTCTGTATTTAGCAGGAAATAGCTTGGAAAGCATTCAAGGCTATTTGTCTGAAAACGGCATTCCTTCTCCATCGGGAAAGCAAAAATGGAGTCGTGATGTTCTGAACAAATTACTCAATAATTTCAAATATACATTTGAAATAATAGATTACGATACATTTATCGCTGTTGAGGAATTGAAAGAAAGCAACTGCCGAAACTCAAATAGAATGATAAAGGATGAGGTTACATGGGACGAGCAACCAAAACAGAATTGGAATGGGCTTATCTTATAACAAGAGAAGAATTTTTGCGGCGTGTAAATGCCAGAGTGGAGCTTCCTGCTGAGGAATGGATTAACATTCGGGATTATTTGTTTGATCAAATAATCAGCAATGAAGCACCAATCTATGAAACAAAAATGAATAGTTTTCTTGAAAAGACAGTTATCAAATATTTACACCCAGAAGACGATTTTCTATCTTTAACCGATATTGCAAGAAGATTTGATTCGGAAAATCCAAGTTATCTGATTCAAAGTTGGTTGCGTAGCAGAAATACTATTGAATTTTTGGGCGAATGGGAACGAAATAATAATCCAAATTTTAACGAATCTTCATTTCAACAATTGTTGATAGATGCTCGATCGCCCTCATATACGCTGACACCTAAAAAATGGATTGAGTCTGTCAATGCAATTGGTCTAACTTCAAAGCGAGGAAAAAACGGCGGCACAATGGCACATCCGTTTATTGCTTGCGATTTTGAAATGTGGAATGATATGCAGTTTCGGTATGAAGTGATAAAGTATTTTATGAGTTCACTAGTCGAGATAGAAGAAGAGGAATAAAGTTATAAAAAATAATAATCAATTGTATAATAACCGTGTCAATAAAACATACAGTCAAAGGAGAAACAGAATGGAAAAAGGCATTTGTTGTATTTGTGGACTTTATAAAAATTTGACATACGAACATATTCCGCCGCAGGGAAGCGGAAATTCTTCAAATGTTAAATCATATGAAATTAACTATATAAATGAGAGTAATGAAGAAAAACTTCTTGAAAATTTAGACAAACATACTTTTGTTAATCTTATTGAGGGTAAAAAGTATAAACAACATCAACGGGGATTTGGTATTCATGGAACCTGTGAATGTTGCAATAACACTATTAAAGCTATATATGATAAAGATTATAACAATTTAACAAATTGGGTATTAAATTTAATTCAGAACAATCCAGAACTTATTTCTGAAAACTCGAAATCTGTAAGAATACAATGTCCCTTTGAATTTATTCCAATACACTTTGTTAAATGTGTTGTATCAATGTTTAGTGTTCTTTATGGCAAATCATTATTTGAGGAACACCGTGATCTACGGGACTTTGTAATGAATCATGATTCATTAGAATTTAATCGAGAGCGATACAAGTTGTATATGTACCTGCTTAAATCACCAGTTATTTATAAATGTGAACCAGTAGCGACAGGAAATATTTCAACATTTGAAGGCAGAGAACAGTTTTTCGGTATTATAAATGAGAATATCCAATGTCCGCTTACTCTTGAATTTGGAGCTTATCCATTTGGTTTTGTTTTAGATATTAATAATACGATTTGTCGAAGCGAGTTATCTGATATGTCCCCGTGGTTTACTTTAAATAAATACATGGATTTAGAATTTTGTTTAAATGCGTTTGAGAAAAATAGTCCTGTTGCATGTCAATTTGAGTAATTTTAGAAGCGATGATTCAACTCAATGAAAACGCCTTATATCTCCGCTGAATAATAGAGAAAAACAATATTGTTTTGTAAAATGCGTGAGTTCGAAACTCTCTGCCAAAAACACAAAAAAATCTTTTTCGTAGTCTCTTGACAGCTAAATGCCCATGAAAACGCATGTTTTCATGGGCTTTTCCGTTTTTTCGTGCCTATAACGGCTCTCTGTCAATAGTTGGGGTAGAGACAAAAACGCAAATAATTAGGTCGTGTCGGGGAGTACTGCCCCGGCACGATTTATGGGTTCTATAATAAAAGTTGGGGGCGCATCGTCTGACCCCAACTTTTATTATAGAACCATTTTTTTGACGAGAGCTGCAAAACACTTCATTAAATTGGATACGGACGATCATAAAATTCGACACAAGTTGTGTCAGATTCCCGGAATGGACGATTTTTAGGCCTTCGAAAAAATCGACACAAGTTGTGTCAAATTTTCGGAATAGCAGGATCAGCTATTTTACAGTTGCATTTTTTCCGCCTGAATGTTACAATATTTTTGGCGCTTTTGCGCCGGGGCGCTACCACCTACGGCGGACGGTTGCTTCCCTCGTTCTGAGGGGAGGTGATGCGCATGTATGTTACTTATACGGAGCTGTTCAGCTTCGTCTTGGTGCTGTGTGCCGTCATTACTCTCGTAGTTGCGTTTTATAACAGCCACAAGAGTCGGTAATTCTTTAGATAAAAAGATTACTCCGTCCTGACCTACCAAGCTTGACGGAGTAATCTGCAAGTAAGGGAAGCAACCGTTCGTCGGCAGCGCCTCTTTCTACTTGAAGTATACCACGGGGAAAGCACGATTGCAAGTGTTTTCCCCGTATTTTTGTTTGGCGATAGCTGCAAAACACTTGCTATTCTTCGGAAAGAGGCGTATAATTCGCATCGGTCAAATACATTAAAGAGGCTCCGATACGAATACCTAATTAAAACTATCCCGTTTTAAGCGGGTATTCTGCGGCACTCAAGCGCTGTACAAAACAGCCGACGCCTCAAAAGGCAGATGCAGGCGCTTTTCACGCTTACCGAGCCGATCATGGCTTCCATAAAGAAAGAAGACTAGAAAATGACCTTCCGAGGAAAACGTCAAATCGACATGCTGCACGGTCCAATCTGGAACAAGCTGCCGCTGTTTGCCTTCCCGGTAGCCGCAACTGCCATTTTGGAGCAGCTATTCAATGCCTCCGATATTGCGGTGGTCGGCAACTTCACCGGCGAAGGAAAAACAGCAGCAGTCGCGGCCGTCGGAGCGAACAGTGCCATCATTGCGCTGATCGTAAATCTGTTCGTCGGCATTGCGCTCGGCGCGAATGTTGTCATTGCAAACGCCATCGGTCGAGGCGACCGCGAGGCCGTCCGAAAAGCCGTCCACACCTCCGTTGTGGTCGCGGTCCTCGGCGGCGTTTTTGTCGCGGGACTTGGGGAGCTTGCGGCCGCGCCGCTGCTTCGTTCGCTCCATGTCCCGGACGACGTGCTTCCGCAGGCGCTGCTTTACCTGCGGATCTACCTGCTGGGTATGCCGGTGATCCTGCTCTATAACTTTGAGGCCGCCATCTTTCGCAGTGTCGGCGACACCAAGGTCCCGCTGATCGCGCTGGCAATGTCCGGCGTGCTGAATGTGATCCTGAATCTGTTCTTTGTCGCGGTACTGCACATGACCGTCGACGGCGTCGCTATCGCGACGGTGATCTCCAACGCGGTCAGCTCCGCGCTGCTGCTGTACCGTCTGCGCACAACACAGCAGGATATTCATGTGGAATGGCGCGCTCTGCGGATCGACCGCACGGCACTTTGCAGGATCATGAAGATCGGTCTGCCCGCCGGAATCCAAAGCGCCGTGTTCGCCGTCTCCAATATCGTGATCCAGTCCGCCGTCAACAGCCTCGGCAAGGTAGTCATGGCGGCTTCCAGCGCCGCGTACAACATCGAGATATTTGCCTACGACGTCCTAAATTCCTTCAGTCAGGCCTGCACGACCTTTGTCGGGCAGAACTACGGTGCCGGACAGATCAAGCGCTGCAAGCGGACGCTGTTTCTGTGTCTGCTTGAGGACCTGATCGCCTCCGCCGCCGCCATCGCGCTGGTGCTGTTCGTCGGAAAGTACCTGCTGGCAATTTTTAATAATGACCCGGAGGTCATTGAGATCGGCTATACACGGCTGGTCATGATATTCTCCGCCTATACTTTCACGATGCTTTATGAAGTAATGAGCGGATATCTGCGCGGCTTCGGCATCTCGCTGATGCCGGCGATCCTGACGACGATCGGCGTCTGCGGCGTCCGTATCGCGTGGATCCGTTTCGTTTTCCCGCAGAGCATAACCTTCCGAACGATCATGACCGCGTACCCCGTCAGCCTGTCGGTCACGGCATTGTTTATGCTGATCGCGCTGCTCTGTTATCATCCCGCACGGCGCTTCAGACATTTGCAAAGCTAACAGGCAGCATGTTATGCGCACTGTTCTTGCATTTTTCGCGCACCTATGCTACAATGGAAAGCAGAAAGGAGCTGAGCCGTATGGATGATTTCGAGATCATAGAAAGTCTTTCGCACGTGTCGATGAAGGAACGCATCGCCTATGAGCGGGAGCACATGTACCCCTTCGTGTTTACCATCTGCTATGTTGTGGCGCCGCTGTATCTGCTGGTCAGCTTTGCCCTCTGCGCGGCTTTCGTTATCCTATTGGACACCGACGAGGTAAAATATCTGGTTCCGGGACTGCTGTGCATCGGCACTTTTGTAGTAATAACGATCGCGCTGCTGGTAAGCGTCCCGTTCACCCGCAGGAAGACGGTGCGGCTGGAAATGGCGCGCTATGACTTTGACACCGCGCCGGTCGCGCCGCGGGAGGTCTGGGACTTTTCCTCAAAGGACTATTCTCTGGTCTTCGACCGCGACGGAATGCGCTTTAACGGGTGCCTGTACAACTACGCCCGGCTGGAAAAACGTCTTATCATGGGCCATTATTGCAGGCGCGTCAATCTGTATCTGCGCTTTACGACCGATACCGGCGAAAAGATCACGCTGCTGGTAAATCCGCAGACGCTCAAAATGCTGCAATGTCTGGATATTCGGCTGGATAATCAGGCATCTCTGGACTACATTCTTTCAGATACGGAGGCCGCCTTTACCATGATCCACAGCAGAGGCTATGCCGTTCCCAAATGACCGCCGCTTTTCTATGATAACAAAAAAGAGTGCCGCCTCATAAGAGGCGGCACCTTCTGTTCAGACAAAATATCAGCCGTTCTCGCGCATCTTAGCGAAGCACTCGCTGCAATAGACGGGGCGGTCGGTCTTCGGCTCAAACGGGACGCGGGCTTCGCCGCCGCAGTTTGCACAAACAGCAGTGAAGTATTCCTTCGGGCCACGGGCAGCATTCTTGCGAGCGTCACGGCAGGCCTTGCAGCGCTGAGGCTCATTCTGGAAGCCTCTCTCAGCATAGAACTCCTGCTCACCGGCGGTGAACACGAACTCTGCGCCGCATTCCTTGCAAACTAAAGTCTTGTCTTCGTACATTTTGGTTACCTCTCTTGAAAGTGATTTGCCCTGACGCGTTGCCCATCAAAAATTGCTTGTTGGTATGCCACAGGGTTGGTTAATATTGCGAACGGCAGAAAGCCGCTAACGCCTCATGATGTACTGCCTATTATAGCATTTTATCCGTTCTTGTCAATAGTTGATGAATTATTTTTTGGAAGAAATTCTTTTTTGTGCAACTTCGACGATTTGTGAGCGCGTTTTTGTTCAAAATGTCAGTTGTTCGGCGCTTTCGGTCGGAATATGCAGGTGCTCGTAAGCCAGTTTGGTCACGCAGCGGCCGCGCGGCGTCCGCGTCAGGAAGCCGATCTGCATCAGGTAGGGCTCGTAAACATCCTCCAGCGTGACGGCCTCCTCCCCGATCGTTGCGGCAAGCGTTTCCAAGCCGACCGGGCCGCCGTTATAGAATCGGATGATTGCTTCCAGCATCCGTCGGTCCGTCGCGTCAAGCCCCAGCTTGTCGACCTCCAGCTTGCTCAGCGCATGGTCGGCGGCAGCCTTGGTGATGACGCCGTCATAATAGATCTGGGCAAAATCACGGACACGGCGCAGCATACGGTTCGCAATACGCGGCGTCCCGCGGCTTCTTGAGGCAAGCTCCATCGCGCCCTCCGGCTCGATGTCCATGCCCAGCAGATTGGCCGAACGCGTGATGATGCGGCACAGCTCCTCCGGCGTATACAGCTCCAAGCGGAAGCTGACGCCGAAGCGGTCGCGCAGCGGCGCGGAGAGCTGCCCCGCACGCGTGGTCGCGCCGATCAGCGTAAAGCGCGGAAGATCAAGACGGATGGAATTTGCAGACGGGCCTTTTCCGACGATAATATCGATGGCAAAATCCTCCATCGCGGGATAGAGAATCTCCTCGACTGCGGTATTCAGACGGTGGATCTCGTCGATAAACAGGATGTCGCCCTCCGCGAGGTTGGTCAGCAGCGCGGCCAGATCGCCCGCCTTTTCGATCGCAGGTCCCGAGGTGATGCGGATATTCACGCCCATTTCATTGGCAATCACACCCGCCAGCGTCGTCTTACCGAGTCCCGGAGGACCGTAGAGCAGCACATGGTCGAGCGGTTCATTGCGGCGCTTGGCCGCCTCGATATAGACCGACAGGTTCTCCTTGACCTTTTCCTGACCGTTATATTCGTGCAGGCGCTTCGGGCGCAGAGAAAATTCGTTCTCGTCCCCTGCGGTAAAGCTCGTGGTCACGATCGGCGCTTCATAACCCTGTGAAAAATCAATACTCATTTTCTTACCTCATCACCATTGCCCGCAGGCATTGACGCACGATCTCCTCGGTGGGCATTCCCTCGGTCCTGATACCCTTGAGCGCGGCGGCGACCTCGGCCTGACTGTAGCCAAGCTCGGCCAGCGCGGCCTGCGCCAGCGCAAGATTGCTCCCGACAGGCGGAGCGACCGCGCCGCTGCCGCCGGAGAAATCGACCTCGGTGACTGCCGCGCCCAGCTTGTCCTTCAGCTCCAGAATAATGCGCTGGGCCAGCTTTTTGCCGACGCCCTGCGCGGCGGTCAGTGCCTTTTCGTCCTGCGTCATGATCGCCAGCGTAAAGCGCTCGGGCGACGTTGCCGACAGGATCGCGACGGCAGCCTTCGGGCCGACGCCGGTGACGCTCAGGAGCAGCTCAAAGCAGCGAAGCTCGTCCCGGCTGAAAAAGCCGTAAATATCAAACGCGTCCTCGCGGATATTACAATAAGTATAGAGCCTTGCGGTTTGGCCGACCCGCAGCTTTGACTGCGTGTAAGCGGTCGTTCGGCAGGCATAGCCCACGCCGCCGCAATCCACCACCGCCAGATTCTCTTCCAGCAGCGTGATCTCGCCATTCAGATAATAAAACATCGTTAATCCCTCCCGGACAGCAGGCTGGTCGACGAACGCGCATGGCACAGTGCGATCGCGATCGCGTCGGCGGCATCGTCGGGACGCGGCAGCTTCTCCATTTTAAGGAAGCGGCGCGTCATGTCCATTACCTGCCGCTTCTCGGCCTTGCCGTAGCCTACAACGGCCTGCTTGACCTGCATCGGCGTGTACTCAAACAGCGGGACCCCGGCCTTCTCGATGGCCAGCAGGATCACGCCGCGGCCGTGGGAAACGCCGATGCCCGTCGTGATATTATGCCCCCAGAACAGCTCCTCGACCGCAACGGCCTCTGGCTTGGTCACCTCGAGAAGCCGAACCATATCGTCGTAAAGCATGGCAAGCCTCTGCGGAAAGGTGAGCGTGGGCGGCGTCGTGACCGTGCCGTATTGCAGAAGATGATAGCTCCCCCGTTCGGCGCGAAGCAGGCCGAAGCCCGTCGTGGCGTAGCCGGGGTCGATCCCCAGAATAATCAAGTCAGGCTCTGAAGCCACTGCTTCAGCGTTTCGGTCCACGTCGGGAAGGCAATGCCCGCCAGCCAGTTGATAATGCCGAGCAAAACAATGGCAAACAGGATCCACGCAAAGACGCGCTTCCACTTCGGGCTGGGAACAAACGGCTCCTTTTCCTCAACGGGCGCAGCGCTTTCCGTATCGGTCTCGGAAACGATCGGCTGCTCGTTCTCCTTCGGGGTTCTTTCTTCATTCATCGATATCACCTCAAAATTATCATATCATACTTTTTCGGTTTTTGCAGTACTTTTTTTCGCAGAAATCGCGGCGGCGCTTTAGGCCGGATCCCCTCTTTACATTTTCCGGATTCCTTACTATAATATTTGCAGCGATAAAGCGCCGTCCGAGGGTGGGCGGCGAAGAAACGGTTGGGATCGTGTATGAGACGAAATGCTTTTGATGCTGCCGTGGTCGGCGGCGGCGCGGCGGGAATGTTTGCCGCGATCTGCGCGGCCGAGAACGGCCTGCGCGTACTGCTTTTGGAAAAAAACGAGCGGCTCGGACGGAAGCTTGCCATTACGGGAAAGGGCCGCTGCAATGTTACAAATGACTGTGCGCCGGAAGAGGTGCTGAAAAACGTCCCCCGCAACGGGCGCTTCCTCTATAGCTGTGTCAACGCCTTTCCGCCGACGGCGATGCAGACGTTTCTGGAAGCGCACGGCTGCCCGCTCAAAACCGAACGCGGTAATCGGGTGTTCCCCGTTTCGGACCGTTCGGCGGACGTGATCGCCGCGCTGGAGCGTGAGCTTAGGCGGCTGAATGTCACGCGCTCCCACACGACCGTCACGGGGATCGCGGCCGACGATAACGGCATAATGGGCGTAAAGACCGCCGACGGCCCGGTCGCCGTCTCGCGCGTGATCCTCTGTACGGGAGGTCTGTCCTATCCCGCGACCGGCTCGACCGGAGACGGATACCGCTTCGCGCAGGCGCTGGGGCACACCGTCGCGGCGCCCGAGGCTTCCCTCGTGCCGCTGGTGAGTGACTGCGGCGACTGCGCGCAAATGCAGGGGCTGTCCCTGCGGAATACGGGCTTTCAGCTCCTGAACGGCAAGGGAAAGGCAGTCTTCAAGGGACAGGGCGAGCTGCTCTTTACGCATTTCGGTCTTTCCGGTCCGCTGGTGCTTTCCGCCTCGGCGCACAGACGCGCGGGAGAGACGTACCGCGTCGCGCTGGATCTGAAGCCCGCGCTTGATGAGGGAAAGCTGGACGCGCGTTTTCTGCGCGATTTTGAGCTTTATGCCAACCGGAGCATGGAAAACGCGCTGGCCGACCTTTTCCCGCGCCTGATGATCCCCGTTCTGCTGAAAAGGAGCGGGATCGACCCGGCAATGAAGGCTAATTCCCTTACAAAAGCACAGCGTCACGCGCTGCTGGAAAATACCAAGCGATTTATCATCCCGATCAGCGGCACGCGCCCCGTCGAGGAGGCTATCATTACGCGCGGCGGCATCAGCGTCAAGGAGATCGACCCGAAGACCATGGCCTCCAAGCTCGTCGACGGACTGTATTTCGCGGGCGAGATCATCGACTGCGACGCCTACACCGGCGGCTTCAACCTGCAGATCGCATGGTCGACCGCCTACGCCGCCGCAAAGGGCTGTGCGGAGCGCGGCGTGTAGGTTTGTCAAACATATTGGACAGCGAAGTCGGCGGGAATTGACAAAGCGCCGGAAAAGTGCTATAATAATTTAAATTTTTGATCCGGAGTTAGAAAAAATGGAACGAATCATCAGTGTTGCCATCGACGGCCCCGCAGGCGCGGGAAAAAGCACCATGGCCCGCAGATTGGCCGAGCAGCTGCACTTCGTTTACGTCGACACCGGCGCGATCTATCGCACGGTCGGCTATTTTACATATCTGAACGGCATCGACCCCACAGACGCGCAAGGTGTCGCACGGCTCCTGCCGTCGCTGGCGCTGCAGCTCGACTGGCTTGACGGCGTGCAGCATGTATTTCTGGACGGCAGGGACGTGACCGATTCGATCCGCACCCCGGAGATGTCGCACTACGCATCGTGCGTCGCCGCGCTTCCCGCCGTGCGGGAATTTCTGCTGGAAACACAGCGCGAGATCGCTCGGCACAGAAGCGTCGTTATGGACGGGCGCGATATCGGAACGGTCGTACTGCCCGACGCGCAGGTCAAGATCTTCCTGACGGCTTCGCCGGAGGTCCGCGCGCGCAGACGGCTGCTGGAGCTGCAGGCCAAGGGCGGCAGCCAGAGCTTTGACGAGGTGCTTTCGGAAATGAAGCTGCGTGACGCCCGCGATTCGCAGCGCGAGACCGCGCCCCTGCGAAAGGCCGACGACGCCGTGCTGCTGGACACCTCGGACCTGACGCCGGAGCAGAGCGTCGCCGCAATGCGGAAAATCGTACAGGAGAAGTTAGCGCTATGAAGATCTATTCCGTCGGAATGTATCGCTTTTACCGGGTGATCTTGACGATCGCGTTTCGGTTCGTTCACCCGATTGTTCGCGTGAAGGGTCGGGAAAACATCCCTGAGGGCGCGGCAATGCTCTGCTGCAATCACAGCGCGTTTTCCGATCCGATCTGGATCATTTTGGCAGGAAAATTTCCGACACTGCCCCGCACGATGGCAAAGAAGGAAATCATTGAAACGCCTGTGCTCGGCAAAATTCTGCAAAAGCTGGGCGCGTTTCCCGTAGACCGCGCCCATAACGATATCGGCGCGGTCCGCACCGCGATGCGCGCACTGCGCGACGGCAACAAGGTACTGATCTTCCCGGAGGGCACCCGCATCCGCCGCGGCAAGACGGTGACGCCGCACAACGGCGCGGTCCTGATCGCATACCGCAGCCATGTCCCCGTCGTCCCGATCTATCTGACGACGAAGAAGCGCTTCTGGGCACCGCTCGACGTGGTGTTCGGTGAGCCCTTCCGCCCCGATTTCCCCGAGGAAAAGCCGTCTGCGGAGGAGCTGGACGCGTGCACCGAAAAAATGATGCGGGAAATCTATGACATGGGTGCCGCGCTATGAACGTCCGCATCGCAAAAACCGCCGGCTTCTGTTACGGCGTGAGCCGCGCGGTCGATCTGGTCGAGGCGGCGATCGCCGGCGGAAAGCAGACCTTTACCCTCGGCCCGATTGCGCACAACCGCCATCTTGTGCGGCATTTTGAAGCACTCGGCGTTCGCGTTGCGGCCTCACCGAAGGAGCTTCCCCCCGGCTGCACGGTCGTGATCCGCTCCCACGGCGTTCCCAAGGCGACCTGCGAAGCGCTCCGCGCGGCGGAGGTCGAGGTCGTTGATGCGACATGTCCGTCCGTGAAGCGCATCCATAAGCTCGTCGCCGCGGCGGACGCGCAGGGACGGCAGCCGATCATTATCGGGACGCACAGCCACCCGGAGGTCGTTGCGATCGCGGGCTGGTGCGCACATCCGCTGATCTTTTCCGATGCCGACGAGCTGCAAAATTGGCTGGACAGTGACCCGGAGCATCGAAAAATCCCGCTTACCATGGTTTCCCAGACCACCAGCACACAAATTTTATGGGAATCTTGCAAGAAAATCGCAAAAAAGGTGTGTACAAATTGCGAAATCTTTGATACAATATGCAGAGCAACCGAGAATCGGCAGGAGGAAGCGGCGCAATTGGCCGCCGAATGCGACGCAATGCTGGTCGTAGGCGACCGCAGCAGCTCCAATACCTGCCAGCTTGCCCGCATCTGCGGACGCCGCTGCGCCCGCGTCGATCTGGTCGACTGCGCGGACGAGCTTGACCCGTCGGCATACGGCGGATTCTCTGTCATTGGCATCACAGCAGGCGCTTCAACACCTGCGTGGATTATAAAGGAGGTCAAAAAGACTATGAGCGAAATTACGAATGTTGATGCAGTAAACGAGGAAAGCTTTGAGGCAATGCTCGAGAACTCCATCAAGACTTTAAATACAGGAGATAAGGTTCACGGAATCGTCACCGCGATCGGTTCCACCGAAGTCCAGGTAGACCTGGGCACGAAGCACGCCGGCTATATCCCGTATGATGAAGTCAGCGCAGACCCCACCGTTAAGCCCGAGGACGTTCTCAAGGTCGGCGACGAGATCGAGGTCTTTGTCGTCCGTGTCAACGATCAGGAGGGCACCGTTCAGCTCAGCCGCAAGAAGCTGGAAGGCATGAAGGTTTGGGACGACGTCGAGGCGGCCTGCGAAAACAAGACGCCCGTTGAAGGCGTCATCACCGAAGAGAACAAGGGCGGCGTCGTCGCCAACGTCAAGGGCGTTCGCGTCTTTATCCCCGCTTCTCAGACCGGTATCGCCAAGGGCGGCGACCTCGGCTCCCTCAAGGGCCAGACCGTCAAGATGAAGATCACCGAGTTCAACCGCGCACGCCGCAGAGTCGTCGGCTCTATCCGCGCCGTCAACAGCGAGGCGCGCAAGGCCGCCGTTGAAAAGCTCTGGAGCGAGATCGAGGTCGGCAAGAAGTACACCGGCACCGTCAAGTCCATGACCAGCTACGGCGCGTTCGTCGACATCGGCGGCGTGGACGGCATGGTCCATATCTCCGAGCTGTCCTGGGGCCGTATCAAGTCTCCGGAAGAGGTCGTCAAGGTCGGCGATACGATCGAAGTCTTCGTTATCAAGTTCGACCCGGAGAAGAAGAAGATCTCTCTTGGCTACAAGACGCCCGAGATGAACCCGTGGAACCAGTTCTGCGCGAAGTACGCCGTCGGCGATGTCGCGAAGGTCAAGATCGTTAAGCTGGTCGACTTCGGCGCATTCGCAGAGATCCTGCCCGGCGTCGACGGTTTGATCCATATTTCTCAGGTCGCCGATCACCGCGTTGACAAGGTCTCCGACGCCCTCTCCGAGGGTCAGGAGGTCGATGCGAAGATCATCGATGTGGATAAGGACCGCAAGCGCATTTCCCTGTCTATCCGTGCACTGCTGGAGAACGCTCCCGAGAACGAAGCCCCTGTCGAGGCTGACGAGGTCGTTTATTCCTCCGACAACGCCTAATGCCGTCAAACGCATCGGCGCGGCGCACTGTTTAACTGCAAACAAAAGGGATCGGGTGTTTATCGCCTGATCCCTTTCAGTATATTGTGCTGCTTCGGAGCGTGCTTTCGGGGCGGCATGAAAAGCAGAACGTCCGTGAGGCCGCATCGGCGCTCTCACGGACGTTTCGCATTATACTGATATTGATTTAATCAAAAGCTTTCATTCGCAAGGACCAAAGCTTTTTCGGAAACTCAGATGAAAAAATCAGGCAGGAA
This sequence comes from uncultured Oscillospiraceae bacterium, assembly GCA_934630495.1. Taxonomy (GTDB): domain Bacteria; phylum Bacillota; class Clostridia; order Oscillospirales; family Oscillospiraceae; genus JAZOXB01. The sequence goes on along the minus strand of CAKTVW010000030.1, from coordinate 14,438 downwards.
AAAGGCATCAGACCTCAAACATAAGGTCGCCGTAGGTGGGGACCGGCCAGATGGCCTTATCCACCAGCAGCTCCAGCCGATCGATCGGCTCGCGGAGCGCCTTCATGGCGGGCGTTACGACATCGTGGCAGTATTTCGCCATTTCGGGCACGCATTCCAGCGCGTTGCAGTGCGCCATATCCTCCTTCAGCGCGTCAAGCGCGTCGCTTGCCTGCTCAAGAAGGCTGCTGGTCTGCATAAGCAGATGCTCCTGAACGGCGGTCGTCGCCTGCGGGCAGGCATTGCGCACCTTACAGATCGAATCGGCAAGACGGGCGGTATAGCGCACGACGGCGGGGATATAATGCTTAGAGGCCATGTGGATCATGGTCCGCGCCTCGATCCCGGTGATCTTGGCATAGGTCTCGTACATGATCTCGCTGCGCGACTCCAGCTCGGATCTCGTAAAGACGCCGAACCTGCCGAAGAGCTTCTCCGCCTTCTCCGTTGTCAGGCTGGGGATCGCGGAAACCATGCTGGGCAGATTCGGCAGGCCGCGCCGCGCCGCCTCCTTGACCCATTCCTCGCTGTAGCCGTTGCCGTTAAAGATCACGCGGCTGTGCTTGCGCAGATTTTCCGCAATGACCCGACTGGCGTCGCGGACAAGGTCGCCGCTCCCCTCAAGGCAATCGGCCGCCTCGCTGAACGCCTCGGCAATGATGGTATTGATGACAATATTGGAATTGGCAATGCAGTCCGACGAGCCGACCATGCGGAACTCGAATTTGTTGCCCGTAAAGGCAAAGGGAGAGGTCCGGTTGCGATCGGTCGCGTCCTGGTTGATCAGCGGGAGCGTGGAAACGCCCGTATCGAGGAGGCCGCCCTCCTCGCAGTCGACCGCCGTGCCGTTTTTGACGATCTGCTCCACCACGTCCTCAAGCTGATCGCCGAGGAAGATGGAAATGATCGCGGGAGGCGCCTCGTCCGCGCCCAGCCGCAGGTCGTTGCCGACACATGCCGTGGACATACGCAGCAGATCGGCGTGGCGGTCAACGGCCTTGATGATACACGAAAGCACCAGCAGGAACTGCAGATTTTCATTCGGCGTGGAGCCGGGTTCAAGAAGGTTTTCGCCCGTGTCGGTAGAGATCGACCAGTTGTTGTGCTTGCCGGAGCCGTTTACACCGGCGAAGGGCTTTTCATGCAACAGGCAAACCAGACCGTGGCGTCCGGCGACGCGCTTCATCGTCTCCATGGTGAGTTGATTCTGGTCGACGGCGACATTGCAGGTCATGTAGATCGGCGCGCTTTCATGCTGAGCGGGCGCGACCTCGTTGTGCTGCGTCGTCGCGGTAATGCCCATCTTCCAAAGCTCCCGATTGAGGTCAGCCATAAACGAACCGACGCGTTCGCGGATCACGCCGAAATACTGATCCTCAAGCTCCTGTCCCTTCGGAGCGGGCGCGCCGAACAGTGTTCTGCCGGTATAGATCAGGTCGCGGCGTTTGAGATACTTGTCGCGGTCGACGATAAAATACTCCTGCTCGGCGCCGACGGACGAGATCACCTTTTTTGCCTCGGTATCGCCAAACAGTCGGACGATCCGCAGCGCCTGCGCGGAGAGCGCCTGCATGGAGCGCAGAAGCGGCGTTTTATTATCCAGCGCCTCGCCGGTGTAGGAAATGAACACCGTCGGAATGCACAGGATCGTGCCGCATGACATTTCTTTAACAAAGGCCGGAGAGGTAATGTCCCATGCCGTATAGCCGCGGGCGTAATGCGTCGCGCGTAGGCCGCCCGTCGGGAAGGAGGAAGCGTCCGGCTCGCCCATGATAAGCTGCTTTCCCGTCAGCTTGAGCAGCACCTTTCCCTGTTCGTCCGGGTGTGTCAGAAAAGAATCGTGCTTTTCCGCCGTCACACCGGTCAGCGGTTGGAACCAGTGCGTGTAATGCGTCGCGCCCTTTTCCGTCGCCCACTGCATCATGGCCTCGGCGACGATATCGGCCGCGTGCATCGAGATCTGGCCGCCGTTCTGCTCCACGCTGAGGAGCTCGTCGTAGACCTCCTCCGGCAGCCGCTCCTGCATGACTGCCTTGGAGAATACATTTTCACCGAAATAATCGGATATTTTCATGGTTCTGCCTCCTTCGGCTTACTGATTTTATCAGTTTATCCGCTTTTATGTAAAAAAGCAAGCACTTTTTTTGATTTCATAGGCGTAACCAAAGCCGCTTTTTCCAAGAGCGGTAAATTTATACAAATTGACTATGAATTTGTTATTTTCGACGATTCCGCGCTTTCGACGGCATCCGCCGTATTCCGGAATAGAAGCGCATAAACACCGTATACTATGAGAAACGAACGCAGGTGGTGTTTCTGTGCTGATCTCGTTTATGCGAACGCTGATCTTGTATATCGTACTGGTGCTGACGGTGCGCCTCATGGGGAAACGGCAGATCGGAGAGATGGAACCGGCGGAATTTGTCGTCACGATGCTGATCGCAAATCTGGCGGCGATCCCGATGCAGGATTCGGCGATCCCGCTGCTGTCGGGGCTGGTGCCGATTCTCGTCATTCTGGGGCTGGAGCTGGTGCTTGCCGTTCTGACGCTCCGCTCCATCCGACTGCGGCAGCTATTCTGCGGGAAGCCGGTGATCCTGATCGAAAACGGGAAAATACTGGAAAAGAACCTGCAAAAGACCCGCGTCAATCTCGACGAGCTGACCATGCATCTCCGTGAAAAGGATATTTTTGACCTCACAACCGTTAAATACGCCATTTTGGAAACGAACGGTCAGCTTTCAACGCTCCTGTACGCCAAGGATCAGCCCGCGTCAGCAAAGGATGCCGGGATCCGTGCGACCGAAACGGAGCTTCCGATCACGCTGATCTCGGCGGGAAAGCTTCTGGAGGGCAATCTGTCGCAGACGCACCGCGATCTGGCATGGCTGGAGGAGGAGCTGAAAAAACGTGCCTGCACGGTCAAGGACACGCTGCTGCTCACCGTGGACCGCACCGGAAAGCTCTATCTCGTCCGTAAGGAGGACGTCAGATCATGAAATACCTGTATATCGGTCTGGGAACGCTGATCGTACTGCTGGCAGCCTCGATTCTGAGCTGTGTGCTGATCGCTTCGGCGCTCGACGTACCGGAGCGGTCATTGGAGCAGGCGCAGCTCTCCGTGGACACGGATCTGCAGGACGCAGTGCGCCATGCGGAGGAGGCCGCCGACGCGTGGGAGCAGCGCAGGCATTTTCTGTCCTCTTTTCTCAGTCACGACGAGCTTGATGAGGTCGACCGCGCCTTTGTCGAGCTGCGGACCTACGGCAGGACGCGTACGCAGGAGGAATTTGAGGCCCGCTGCGCCGAACTTCGTCTCCGTTTGCGGCATATTTCCGAAATGGATATCCCATTTTATTATAATTTTCTCTGACTCCCCTTGTGTATCGGAAAAAGAAGCCCGCGCGGCGTAAAAAAACGGTAAAAATGTTCAAAAAAGCCTTGCAATTTCAGAAACACAATGCTATAATATGAACAATCAATAGTAAACTTTACTAAAGAGAGGGGATATCCCCTCTCTTTCTTCTTGAAATCGCGCTTCCGCGCCAAAAATCGGAGGCGGGAAAGCATAAGAGGTATCGATCATGAAAATCACCGAACAGGTCTGGCAGTTCGCCCAACCGCTCGTCGAGGCCAACGGCTGTACGCTCTGGGACGTCGAATACGTCCGCGAGGGCGGCGAATGGTTCCTGCGGCTGTATATCGATAAGGACGGCGGCGTAGACATCAACGACTGTGAAGCCGTGTCGCGTGCCGTTGATCCGGTGCTGGACGAAAAGGATCCCATCCCCGAGAGCTACCGTTTCGAGGTCTGCTCGGCGGGTCTGGAGCGCGTGCTGAAGCGTCCGTCGGACTTTGCGCAATTTATGGGCACGCCCGTGCTGGTCAGGCTTTATCGGCCGCGCGACGGGCGAAAGGAATTTGCCGGAACACTGTCCGGCTACGACGACGGCCGCGTGACCGTCACAGTTAACGGCACACCGATCATATTTGAGAAATCCGAGGTCGCGCTCGTGCGGCTTCGCGTAGAATTCTAAGGAGGGCAACATGAACGCTAACGCTGAGATTTTTGCGGCGCTGCGCCAGCTTGAAAAGGAGCGGGGCATCCCTGTCGACTACATGGTCGAGCGGATCACGCAGGCGCTTGTGGCGGCATATAAGAAGGACAAGGACGGCTACACCGACAACGTATATGTGGAGCTGTCCGAGGAAAAGATGGAAATGTATGCGCAGAAGGAGGTCGTCGACGAGGTGATCTCCCCCGCTACGGAGATCACGCTGGATGCCGCGCGGAAGATCGACAAGAACGCACAGCTCGGCGATCTCGTAAATGTCGGCATCCAAACGAACGCCTTCGGTCGGATCGCTGCCCAGACCGCCAAGCAGGTCATCATTCAGGGCATCCGCGAGGCCGAGCGCGGCATGATCTTTGACAGCTTCTCCTCGAAGGAACACGAAATCCTCACCGGAACGGTGCTCCGCATCGACAACTCCGGCGACATCACCGTCCGCGTCGGTCAGGGCACGGACCGCACCGATGCGCTGCTCGCCGTCGGAGAGCAGGTCCGCACCGAGCACTTTACCGAGGGCGATATGATCCGCGTTTATGTCGTCGAGGTCCGCAGAAGCAATCGCGGCCCGCAGGTGCTCGTTTCCCGGACGCACCCGGCGCTGGTCAAGCGCCTGTTCGAGCTGGAGGTCCCCGAGATCGGGTCCGGCGCCGTGGAGATCCGCTCTATTGCCCGTGAACCGGGCAGCCGCACCAAGCTGGCCGTCCACGCTGCGGAGGAAAACATCGATCCCGTCGGCGCCTGCGTCGGCGCGAGAGGCGCCCGTGTCGGAGCCGTCGTCGAAGAGCTTCAGGGCGAAAAAATGGATATCGTCGTCTGGTCGGAGGACATCTGCCGGTTCGTCGCTTCCGCGCTCTCCCCTGCCGACGTGATCTCCGTCACCCAGCTTCCCGGCCAGAAGGCCTGCCGCGTTATCGTTCCCGACGATCAGCTTTCTCTCGCCATCGGCAAGGAAGGCCAGAACGCGCGTCTTGCCGCCCGTCTGACCGGCTGCAAGATCGATATTAAGCCCGCCTCTCAGGCGGAGGAGCCGATCCCCGAAGCCGAGGACGCCCCCGTCGAGAGCGCTGCGGAGGAAGCAGCAGAAGCTGCGGAATAAGCGGCAATACAGCCTTTCCCGCGTCGAGACGCGGGAGGAAACCCGAAAACAAAGTCGGCGCGGCGCTCTGTCTGCCGCCGACCGAAAAATACCGAAGGAGGAATCGCCGTGCCCAAGAAAATACCCCTGCGCCAATGCCTCGGCTGCCGCGAGATGAAGCCGAAAAAAGAGCTTCTGCGCGTGGTCCGCACCCCGGAAGGGACGGTCACGCTGGATCTGCGGGGCAAGGCAAACGGCCGCGGAGCCTATGTGTGTCCGAATACCGAATGCCTGAAACGGGCGATCCGTTCAAAGGCGCTGTCGCGTGCTTTCGACACGGAGATCCCTCAAGAGGTCTATGACAGTCTGCTGGAAGAAATGGAGGCGCGTACGGATGGAGCAGGATAGAAGCCTCGGCCTGTTGGCGATCTCGCGAAAGGGCGGAAATCTGGTGCTCGGAGAAGAGCCGGTCGCATCGGCGGCGCGGGCCAAGCGCGCCCGTCTGGTCCTGCTGGCGCAGGACGCGGGAGGACATACCGCCCGCCGCGCGCAGAGTCTTGTGGCAGGTACGGCACAGCCGATCCTGACGCTGCCGTACTCCAAGGATACGCTGGGAGACGCGCTGGGGACCACAAGCTGCGCGATCGCGGCAATTACGGACGTTCGTCTTGCGCAGGCGTTCGTCAAAACGCTGAACGAGCCGGAAAAGTACGCCGCGCTGCTTCAGGAGCTTGACGTACGGGTGCAGCGAGTGGAAAAGCGCCGCGCCGAGGAAAAGGCGCATCGTTATAACGTCCGGCATGGGAAAAAGTAACACGGAGGTGGCTTTATGAGTTTAGTGAAGTATCGAGTTAAGGAAGTCGCCGCGGATTTCGGCATGGCGCCGAAGGAGATCGCGGACATTCTGGGAAAATATTTTGAAAAGCCGAAGAGCAACACAGTGGTGCTGACGGACGAGCAGCTCAACGTGCTGTTCGACCACATTACGCAGCACAATCAGATCGAGTCCATCGCGCAGGTCTTTGCCGTGGCGCCCGCGCAGAAGAAGGAAGCGCCCAAGGCCGAGGAGCCGCCGAAGCAGGAGGCCGCCCGCGCCGCCGCGCAGAAGCCCGAAAAGCCGAAGGAGCCGGAGCGCAAGCGGGAGCGCCGCGTGGTCGATACCAAGGCGGTCACCGTCAATGCCGACCGCTTCGACGACCGTGTAGACAGCCTTGTCTCCGAGCGTGTGCAGAACTACTCCGGCGGCAAGCAGAAGATCGGCAATAAGAACAAGCAAAAGGGCAAGGACAAGAAGGCTCCCATGGGCAACAAGCGCCGCAACGAGGAGCAGGAGAAGATGCGCCGCCTCCGCCTTGAAATTATCAAGAAAACGCCCCTGACGGTCAAGATCCCCGATGAGATCACCGTCGGCGAGCTGGCCTCCCGCATGAAAAAGACTGCGGCTGAGGTCATCAAGGTACTCATTAAAAACGGCGTCATGGCCTCCGTCAACCAGACGATCGACTTCGATACCGCCGAGTTCGTCGCAACGGAGCTTGGCTGCAAGGTCGAAAAAGAGGTCGTCGTCACCATCGAAGAGCGCCTGATCGACGATCACAAGGATTCCGAGGACGAGCTGGTCAGCCGCAGCCCCGTCGTCGTCGTTATGGGTCACGTCGACCACGGCAAGACGAGTCTGCTTGACGCGGTACGAAAGACAAACGTCGTTTCCGGCGAAGCAGGCGGCATCACGCAGCACATCGGCGCTTACACCGTCGAGATCAACGGCAATCCGATCACCTTCCTCGACACGCCGGGTCACGCCGCCTTCACCTCCATGCGTGCGCGCGGCGCAATGTGCACGGATATCGCCATTCTGGTGGTCGCCGCCGACGACGGCATCATGCCGCAGACGATCGAAGCGATCAATCATGCCAAGGCCGCCAATATTCCCATCATCGTCGCAGTCAACAAAATGGATAAGCCCGGCGCGAACCCTGACCGCGTCCTGACGCAGCTCACCGAACACGAGCTGGTCCCGGCCGAATGGGGCGGCGACACCGAGGTCGTGCGTATTTCCGCAAAGACCGGCGAGGGCATCGACGAGCTGCTGGAGACCGTTATCATGACGGCCGAGCTTGCCGACCTGAAGGCCAATCCGAACCGCGCCGCAAAGGGCATCGTGATCGAGGCGCGTCTTGATAAGAACCGCGGCCCCATCGCAACGCTGCTGGTGCAGAACGGTACGCTCCACAAGGGCGATCTCATCATCGCCGGCACCGCTGTCGGCAAGGTGCGCGTCATGACCGACGATAAGGGCCGGACCATCCAGTCAGCAGGCCCGTCCATCCCCGTTGAGATCACCGGCCTTGCCGAGACGCCCGCACCCGGTGACGAATTTAACGCCGTCAGCGACGAGAGAATGGCGCGTCAGCTCGTCGAGCAGCGCAAGCAGGCGGAAAAGGACGCTGCCGCAAAGCTCAGCAGCAAGGTCACGCTCGACAACCTCTTTGCTAAGATGCAGGAGGGCGAGATGAAGGAGCTGAATCTGATCGTCAAGGCCGATGTCCAAGGCTCTGCCGAGGCGGTCAAGGCAAGTCTGGAGAAGCTCAGCAACGAGGAAGTCCGCGTCCGCGTGATTCATGCCGGCGTCGGCGCGATCAACGAGTCGGATATTCTGCTGGCCTCCACCTCCAATGCGATCGTCGTCGGCTTCAACGTCCGCCCGGACGCCGCTGCCGCCGCCTCCGCACAGCGCGCCAATATCGATCTCCGGATGTACCGCGTGATCTACGACGCCATCGACGAGATTGAAGCCGCCATGAAGGGTATGCTGGCACCGAAGTACCGCGAGGCCGTGATCGGCCACGCCGAGGTCCGTCAGACCTACAAGGTCTCCGCCATCGGCACCATTGCCGGCTGCTATGTCAAGGACGGCAAGATCACCCGCGACGGACAGGTCCGCGTCCTGCGCGACAACATCGTCATCTACGAGGGCAATATCGGTTCGCTGCAGCGCTTTAAGGACTCCGTCAAGGAGGTCGCCGCAAACTACGAATGCGGTATGTCCATCGAAAAATTCAACGATATCAAAGAGGGCGACATCTTCGAGTGCTTCGTCATGGAGGAGATTCCCCGCTGATCGTAGGAAAAGTTTGAATTGTGCCCGCAGGGTGGACGGTAAACGCCCGCCCTGCGGTAGTTTTCCATAAGGAGGAAACCGATCATGGCATCCAATCGAATCGGACGCATCAACGAGGAGATCCAGCGTGAGCTTGCCGAGCTTCTGCGCGAGCTGAAGGATCCCCGTGTGCAGAAAACCATGCTGTCCATCACCCATGTCGAAACTACGCCGGACCTGCGCTACGCGAAGGTCTATGTTTCGCTGCTCGATAAAGAATACACCAAGGAAACGCTGGCCGGACTGAAATCCTCGTCCGGCTATCTGCGCCGTGAGCTTGGCCGCAGTCTCCAGCTGCGCTATACGCCGGAGCTGCAATGGCAGGCCGACGACTCAATCACGCAGGGCGCACACATTCTGGACATTCTTTCCAAGCTCGACATTCCGGAGGACGACGATGAAAACGCTGACAATTCCTGAAATTGCAGCGTTTTTGCTGCATGGGGACAATTACGTCATTCTGACCCATCGCCGCCCGGACGGCGATACCATCGGCTGCGCCGCCGCTCTCTGCCGCGGACTGCGCACCATGGGAAAGCAGGCCGCGATTCTTGAAAACCCGCAGTTCACCCCGAAATTCCGCCCGTATCTCGACGGCCTGACCGTCCCCGAGCCGAAGGACGGAGACTGCATCCTTGCGGTGGATATTGCAAGCAGTCAGCTTCTCCCGTACAACGCTGTAGATTATGTTAACCATGTTGAGCTTCTGATTGACCACCATGGAAGAAATGATTCCTATGCGAAGCAGGGTTATGTAAACCCGGAGGCGGCGGCCTGCGGTGAGCTGATCTTCGAGCTGCTGCAGGCCATGCAGGCGCCGCTCGACAAGGCGATCGCCGAAGCGATCTATCTCGCCGTTTCCACGGACACCGGCTGCTTCCGCTACAGCAACACCACCGCCGACACGCTCTACACCGCTGCCCACTGCAAGGAGCTGGGTGCGGACACCTTCGCCGTGAATCAGTCCATGTTCCTGACAAAGCGCATGGCCCGTCTCAGGCTGGAGGCCTATCTGACCGAATCGACCGAGTTTTTCGCAAACGGTCTGGTCGCAATTTCCTGTCTGCCCGACGAGAAGCGACGTGAGCTGGCGCTTACCGAGGACGATATCGACGACATTTCCGGCTTCGGGCGGGAGATCGCCGGTGTCGAGATCGGTGTCATGATCCGCAGCGAACGCGGAGTCGGAAAGCTCTCCGTCCGCACCTCACCGAACTACGACGCCTCTGCCATCTGTGCCGCGCTGGGCGGCGGCGGCCACAAGGCGGCTGCCGGTGCAACGGTCGAGGGCGGCATCGAAGCGGCAAGGAGCGCCGTCCTGAAGGCGATCGCCGCGCTGGGAGTCAAGCTCTGATGGCCAACGGGATTCTGATCGTGGACAAGCCCGAGGGCTGGACGTCGCAGGACGTCGTCGCCAAGCTGCGCGGCGTCTTCCATGAAAAGCGAGTCGGCCACGGCGGCACGCTCGACCCCATGGCGACCGGCGTGCTCCCGGTCTTTTTCGGGCGGGCGACCCGAAGCGTGCAGTTTTTTGAGCATGCGGAAAAGGCCTACATTGCCGAGCTGCGCCTCGGCCTCGTGACCGATACGCAGGACATAACGGGCACCGTCTTATCGGAGCATTCGGTTGACATAACGTTGGAGCAGCTTCTAACCGCGCTTGCCGACTTTCGCGGTGAGCAGCAGCAGCTCCCGCCGATGTACTCCGCCGTTAAGATCGGTGGAAAAAAGCTCTACGAGATTGCCCGAAAGGGCAAAGAGATCGAGCGCACGCCGCGCAGTATCACGGTCTTTGAGCTGTCGCTGCTCGACTATTCCGAGGGCACGGCAAGGCTCTATATCCACTGCTCCAAGGGGACCTACGTCCGCACGCTCTGCCACGATATCGGCGCCGCACTGGGCTGCGGCGGCTGTATGTCGGCTCTGAGGCGGGTGCAGGCCGGGGAGTACCGGCAGGAGGATGCCGTTTCGCTCGACGCGATCCTTGCAGCGCCAACCCCCGAGGCTCTGCTGCGCCCGATCGACAGCCTGTTTGCCGCCTACCCCGCAATGACCCTGACGCCCGCGCAGGAACGATGCTGCCGCAACGGCGCGTCATTCTCCTGTGACCGCGCGGAGGGCCGCTATCGGGTCTACAGTCAGGCACACGAGTTTTTAGCGCTGAGCGAGGTCGCAGACGGCAGACTGCGGACCGTCAAGAGCTTTTTTGGATAAGGAGATATGGATATGAACGAATATGAAGTTGTGATCGAAACAATCAACCCCTGCGGCGGCGGCCGCCACGCAAAGCGGGAGATTCTTGAGATCACCGCCGCCTCTCCCGACGACTACGTCTGCCGCGAAGGCCGCTTCCCTGTCCTTGATCGAGTGGAAACACCGGACGGCATTTGCATCATTACCGGTGACGGTGCCGGTAATTTTGTGCGCTATACCTTTTCGGAATAAATGCAGAAGTATGTAATCGCACTCGGATTTTTCGACGGCGTTCATCTCGGACACGGCGGTCTGCTCCGGCAGGCACGTGCAGTCGCCGATCGCCTTCAAATTCCGGCGGCTGCTCTTACGCTGGACACACACCCCGATGCGCTGCTTCGCGGCGAAGCCGTCGCTTTGCTCAACACGCCGACGGAGCGTGCGCTTTTGATGCGCAGGCTTTACGGCATCGACGAGGTGCTGACGCTCCACTTTGACCGCGAGGTCATGCGGCAGCCTTGGGAAGATTTTGTGCGCACCACGCTGGCGCAGCGCTATCACGCCGCACATCTGGTCTGCGGCCACGACTACCGCTTCGGCGCGGGCGGAGCGGGGACCCCTGCTCTGCTGGCGCAGACCGCCCGTTCGCTCGGTATCGGCTTCGACTGCATCCCCGAAATTCGTCTTGACGGGCAGACGGTCTCCTCTACGCTGATCCGCCGCCTTCTGCGCGACGGAGAGATGCGGCAGGCCGTCCGTTTCCTCGGGCATCCGCATCTGCTGAGCGGGACGGTGGTACGCGGTCGGCAGCTCGGCCGAACGCTTGGCATTCCGACGGCAAATATGGCCGTTTCCGAAAGTATTCTGCTCCCGCGCCGCGGCGTCTATGCGGCAAAGGCCCGCTTCGACGGACAGGAGCGTCTCGCGGTCGTCAATATCGGCTGCCGCCCGACGGTACACGGCGAGACGGTAACGGTCGAGCCTTGGCTGCTGGACTTTGACGGCGATCTTTACGGGCACGAGCTGTGTCTGGCGCTATATGATTTCATCCGTCCGGAACGCGAATTTCCGTCTCTGGACGCATTAAGGGCGGAGATCCTTCGCAACGCGGAGCAGGTCCGCCGCACTGTAAAATAAAGGCATCACCGCCTAAAGAAAATCGAGGTAACTACAATGGATCATGCTGTTCTTGCAAATTTGCTGTTTCCCGAAGTAACGGACACGCCGGAAATGCTGGAGGCGCGTTATCCGCAGCGTGTGCTGCCCGAAGGGGCCGTCGTCACGCGGATGGCCCCCTCGCCTACCGGCTTCGTCCATCTGGGCAATCTGGTACAGGGCTTGGTCGCAGAGCGAATGGCGCATCAATCCGGCGGCGTGCTGTTTTTGCGCGTGGAAGACACCGACGCCAAGCGCGAGGTGCCCGGCGCGGTCGAAGTGCTGATCAACACCCTGCGGCACTATGGCATTTCCTTTGACGAGGGCGCAACGATCGAAGGCGACGCGGGCGACTACGGCCCCTACCGCCAGCGTCAGCGCGCCGCGATCTACCATGTCTACGCGAAAAAGCTCGTCGAGCAGGGCGACGCCTATCCCTGTTTCTGCACCGAGGAGGAGTTGACGGCCATGCGCGCCGAGCAGGAGGCGAAAAAGGTCAACTTCGGCTACTACGGCGAATATGCCGTATGGCGCGACCGCCCGATCGAAGACATCGAGGCCGCGATCCGCGCCGGGAAGCCGTGGGTGCTCCGCTTCCGCTCCACCGGCTCGATCGAAAACCATTTCAAGTACACCGATCTGGTCAAGGGCGTGCTGAATGTGACGGAAAACGACATCGATCAGGTGCTGCTCAAGTCCGACGGTATCCCGACCTATCACTTTGCCCATGCCGTCGACGATCATCTGATGCGTACGACGCACGTCGTTCGCGGCGACGAATGGCTGCCGAGCCTGCCGTTCCACCTCCAGCTCTTCAAGGCGCTGGGCTTCCGTGCTCCGAAATATGTGCACATCGGACCGCTGATGAAGATGGACGGGACCTCCAAGCGCAAGCTTTCCAAGCGCAAGGACCCGGAGCTTGCGCTGACCTACTACAAGGCCGAGGGCTTCCCGGTCCGCGCCGTTTACGAATACGTCATGACGCTGCTCAACTCCAACTACGAGGACTGGCGCAAGGCCAACCCCGACGCCGACTCCGATGCTTTCAAGTTCTCCTACAAGAAGCTCAACCCGGCGGGCGCCCTGTTCGACTACGCGAAGCTCTGCGACGTTTCCAAGAACGAGATCGCCAAGCTCGATGCCGAAACGGTCTATGCGCTGGCGCTGGAATACGCCCGCGAATTTGATCCGGCGTTTGCCGCCGTGCTGAAATGCGATCCCGCGTATGCAAAGGCGATCCTTGCCATCGGCCGCGGCGGGAAAAAGCCCCGCAAGGACCTTGCGACATGGAAGGACGTTCGTCCTTATATGGACTTCTTCTATGACGAGTTTTTCGTCCCCGGCACGTTCCCCGCGCAGTTCGACGCGCAGACCGTTCGGAGCGCACTGGAAAAGTTGCTTGCCGTCTACGACCCGCACGACGACGCGTCGCAGTGGTTTGATAAGGTCAAGTCCGTTACGACGGAGCTTGGCTTTGCCGCCGATATGAAGGCGTATAAGGCCGATCCGACGGCGTTCCCCGGCTCGGTCGCAGACATCTCGACCTTCCTGCGCATTGCGGTGACCGGCCGCACCAACTCCCCCGATCTTTACACGGTCATGCAGCTTCTCGGCTATGAGCGCAGCACGGCCCGTATCCGCGCGGCGGCGGAGGCGTTGTCATGCGTGTGATCGATATGCGCACCGATCCCAGAAGCGAACAGTACGCCTATTTCCGCACCATGGCGAATCCCTACGCGGGCGTCACGGTGAACTGCGACATCACGCATCTTCGCGAGGTGACGCAGGAAAACTGCTGGCCGTTCTTCCTGACGCTGCTCTACTGCGCGGTCAACGCGGCCAACGACGTTCCGGAGCTGCGCAGACGCATCTGCGGTGAACAGGTCGTGGAGTTTGAGCACTGCCTCAGCTCCCACACCGTCGCGCTGGAAAACGGGAGCTACTGTTACTGCACGCTTGACTGCCGAAAGCCCTTTGCGGAGTATCTCCCCTACGCGCAGGCCGAGGCCGCGCGCGCCAAGGCGGAGCCGAACCTCTCGGACGGCGAGGACGCCGCGCGGCTCTTCTTCGTCAGCAGTCTTCCGTGGCTGAGCTTCACTTCCCTGTCGCTGCCCGTTCCGAATCCGCCGGACAGCAACGTGCGCATCACGTTCGGCAAATTCTTTGAGCAAAACGGACGGATTTTATTGCCGGTGAATCTGACGGTAAACCACGCGCTTGCCGACGGCATCCACATGGCGCGTTTCTTCCAATGCTTCGACCGCCGTCTGGCAGAGCTGTAACCACATTTTTACTGTATATCAATCGGAGCCGGGCAGAAAACTGCCCGGCTCCAATTTCAGACTGCCAAAAAAGTCCGTAATCGTCAAAATCGGCTAACTTTTTAACAGATTTTTACTATCTGAGTTTTGGCTCTAAAAAACGAGATATTCCGAACTATATAATGTGAAATCTGCTTGCTTTGCAAGGATTTTGACTTACTGCGCAGCCGTTAGCGACGAAGGAGCTTTACGGATGCGGCGTGCCCCTTGCGGGTACTGCGCAACTCACGCCCTACCGTACCCACGTACGCCGACGGGCGTGAGTTGCTTGTCTTCCGAACTTTTTTGCAGCCTGTCAGCGTGTCGAAAAAGGTTTTTCGACACGCTGCAATCGGAGCCGGGCAGAAGCCCAATGTCACTAAGTTAAGAAAGGCTGGGTCTCGCGGAAATGCGGGGCCCGGTTTTTTTGTAACTATTTTCAA
>CAKTVW010000029.1 GCA_934630495.1 uncultured Oscillospiraceae bacterium | reverse complement strand
GCGTCGACCGCCGCCTTGACCGCGCCGACATCGCCGCGCACCATCACGGTGACGAGGCCGGAGCCGATCTGCTGCTTGCCGATCAGGTGAACGTTTGCCGCCTTGACCATTGCGTCCGCCGCTTCGATCGCACCGATCAGGCCGCGGGTCTCGATCATGCCTAATGCTTCTTTCATTTGTTGATCCTCCAGTTTATTGAATTTATTTTATTTTTTTATTAGTACAATGATTTGATAAGATCGGGATGCGGGGACGGGATGACCACGCTCTCGGAGAGCATTCCCGCCGCTTCGGGCTTCTTCTCGCCCGCCGCCACCGCCGCGCGGACGGCCGCGACCTCGCCGGTCATGGTGATGAAGCTCTTGCCGCCTAAGCCCCGGCCAAGCCGGATGTCGATAAGCCGGACATCCGCCGCCTTGACGGCCGCATCTGCGACCACAACGGCCGTGCAGAGGCTGAACGCCTCCATAACGCCGACGGCCGCAACCTGTCCGACCTCGTTGCAGGCGTTGATCGCCTTCGGCACCTGCTCATGGACATGGGAGATCACCATGCTGTCCACCAGCCGCTGCCCCGCGACCGCCTTGCCCGCTCCGACGCTCTCGGTGACCGCCGCGACCTCACCGGTAACAATGACAATGTATTTGCCCGCGCATACCGGCTGCGCCGCCACCAGCTCGACCGTCGCGGCCTTGAGCATCGCATCACCCGCATTGACGCCGACGGGGATGGAATTTGTCTCGATCATTCCCAGTGCATTCATTTGGATGACCTCCTGATTTCAATATAGGTATCGGTCACTTCCGTCACCGTTCCGGAGATGCTCGCGTGCATCTTGACGCCCAGCTTGCCCTCCGCGATATCGGCAATAAGCTGATTCTTACGGACCTTATCTCCGACGGCGACCTTCGGGACGCTCGGCGCGCCGACGCCCATTTTCAGCTCGACACGCACCCGATCGACGGTCATGAGCTTGTCGTTGAGCGGAGCGGGAACGTCGTATTCGCTCAGCCCCAATCGGGCGATCAGCCGCGAAACGGGGACCTTTTTGTTTTCCAAGCCGCCGTCGACCGTGCCGAAGACCTCCTTGCGCGCCCGCGTTCCCTTGGACGCAATGGCGGATTTGAGCGTCTGCATCACCTGCGAGGGCTTCAGCCCGAAGTTGCAGGCGTAATAGGTGCACAGGCCGCAGTTGCAGCACGAGAAAATGCCGTTGAAATCGCCCATCAGGTCGATGCCGTTGGCGAGACTGCGCATTGCCTTGTGCGGCTGGACGTTCAGTCCCAGCGCATTTCTCGGGCACATCTGCGTGCACATGGAGCACTGGCAGCAGACCGCCATAATCATCCGAAGATCGAGGGAGGGCGACTTTTTCGCCAAAAGCGGATGGTCCTTCGGGATCGCCAGCAGGCCGCCCGTCGTTTTGGTCACGGGGATCTCAAGCGTGTCGACCACGCGGCCCATGCAGGGGCCTCCGATGATGTACACGCACTCCTCCGTCGTGCCGCCCGCCGCCTTCAGCAGCTCGGAAAGCATCGTGCCGACGGGGACGCGCAGCGTCACGGGATTTTTGACCGCACCGCCGACGGTAACGTGCTTTTCCACGACCTTCTTCCCGTCAAGGGCCGCCGCAATATTGACAAGCGTACTGACGTTGCAGACCACCGCGCCGACGTCCAGAGGAAGGCCGCCGGTGGGGACGACCCTGCCGGTCACCTCGTAGACGATCTGCTGCTCGTCGCCTGCCGGATAGTAGGCATCGAGCAGATGCAGCTCCACGTCTGTGTCCTGCACCGCCTTCTTCAGCGCCCGTACGGCCTCCTCATAGTGCTCCTTGAGGCAGATGACCGCGCGCTTGGCGCCCGTAAATTCCTTCACCGCCCGGATTCCCCGGACGACCTCCGCCGCATAGACCTGCATGACCTGCTGGTCGACCCGCAGCAGCGGTTCGCACTCGGCGCCGTTTGCAAGGACAATCTCCGCCTTGCAGTTGATCTTCACATGGGTCGGAAAGCCTGCGCCGCCCGCGCCGAGAATACCGGCGTCGCAAACGATTTTATTCAGCTCCATCGGCTCAGATAATGCGGAAGTCGCCCTTCAGCACGCAGCGTCTGGCGCGCGTAAAGGTCTTCGCGCTGGTCAGTCCCTCGCCGGTCGGTGTCGCGATGGTCAGGGTGGTGTAGCCCTCGCCGCCGAAGCCCAGTCCGGAATAGGACGGCGCATTCTTGACGAAGATCGTCGTGTTCATGCGTCTTGCCGCCCGGGACATATTGTGGATATTGGTCGAATGGATCAGCGCGGAATGCTGGCAGCCGTGCTCGGCACGGAAGGCCTCGTCCAGCGCCTCGTCAAAGCTGCTCACACGGACGCAGCCGAGCACGGGCATCAGCATCTCGACCTCGACAAAAGGATGGTAACGATCGACCTCCGCAATGACAAGGACGGGGTTGCCGGTGTAGGAAACGCCGCTCTCGCGCAGGATGTAGGTCGCGTCGTGGCCGACAAACTTGCGGTTGATCACATATTTTCCGTCCTTCTGGATGAGCACGGTGCGCACGATCTTGTCGATATCCGCGCCGCTGACCCGATAGGCGCCGCAGCGCTGCATTTCGCTCATGAGCTGATCGGCGATCGAGCTGACCATGAAGCATTCCTTCTCCGCAACGCAGAGGATATTGTTTTCAAAGCTTGCGCCGTCGACGATCTTCTTCGCCGCGTCGGGAATATTGGCGGTCTCGTCTACGATGACCGGGGGATTGCCCGGTCCTGCGGCGACGCATTTCTTACCAGATTTCATGGCGACGGCAACGACTGCCTCGCCGCCGGTGACCGCCAGCATTTTGATGGCCTTGTGGCTCATAATGACGGCGGAGGTGTCCATCGTCGGCTCCTTCGGCGCGGTCATCAGACCGTTCGGGCCGCCTGCCCGCACGACCGCCTCATTGAGGATCTCCATCGCCCGCTGCGAGGCGCGCTTTGCCGCCGGGTGCGGGTTGTAGACCACGGCGTTGCCCGCAGCGATCATGCTGATGGAATTGTTGATAATGGTCGCGGTCGGGTTGGTCGAGGGCGTAATGGAGCCGATCACGCCGTAGGGCGCGGTCTCCACCAGCGTCAGGCCGTCGTCGCCGCTGTACGCCGTCGGATGCAGGTCCTCGACGCCGGGCGTTTTATTGGCGGCGAGGAGGTTCTTCGCGATCTTGTGGTCGACTCTGCCGTAGCCGGTCTCCTCGTGTGCAAGGATCGCCAGCTCCTCGGCATGTTCCCGCGCGGCGGCGCGCATCGCCTCGACGAGCTGACTGCGCTTTTCAAGGCTCATCTCCGCAAGCTGCTGCTGGGCGCGGACGGCCGTGTCGATGGCGTCGTGTACATCGTCAAAGATGCACTGCGCCGCACCGCTCGCGCAATAGCTTCCGCCGCCGGCCAGACTGTTTTTGGTCTGTTCTGCGATCTGTCTGATTTGTTCCTTTGTCAGTGCCATACGCTATCCTCAACTTTCTTTGTTGAATTTTTCAAAAATACGGCTTCCGTTGACGTCAACGGAGTCGATGATTGCAACGATCGTCTGATCGACGGGCTTGTTCTCCGTAACATTGGTCTGACGGGAGGAGCTGCCGCCGACGAGCATGACGACTTCGCCCTCGCCTGCGCCGACCGCGTCGATGGCGACGAGCAGGCCGCCCTTTTCCTGCCACGTTTCAATATCGATGGGCTTGACGATCAGCAGCTTCAGGCCATAGAGCTTTTCGGCCTTATTGGTGCTGACCACCGTCCCTTTTACTCTTGCTAACTGCATATTGCCTCTCCTTCGTAATCCAGCGTGATATCGTTGACGAGCAGCGCGTCCCTTGCCGCCGGGGTAATGATCGCGCCCGCGCGGCAGCGAATGGTTTTCCCGCTGCTCTGCGCCGCTGCAAGCACATCCGCCTCGGTGACGAGCGTTGCGCCGATCTGCTCCGCCGCGTCGCCGGTATAGTACGGGCAGACGGCGACGTTCATCTGCCGCAGCGTGTCGATTGAGGCCGCGACACCCTCCAAAAATGTATTGCGGCGGAATTTCGGCGGCTCAAAATCCAGATACAGCCGCACATCCTTACGCCACAGCACACTGCGGACGATCAGATAGCTCAGTGGGTCGCGATCCTCGCCCGCCGCGATCTGCCGCAGCAGCTCCAGACGCGGACCGACCAGAATGACCGTTTTCGCCTGTGTGACGCGTTCAAGCACCGCCGCATCTCCGAGCCGCGAGGCATAGAGAAGCTCCGGGTCGTCAAGCTCGCACTTATCCGGGAAGCTGACCGCCGTATAGCCTACGCCGAACTGCGTTTGCAGCAGCTTTTTCAGCTCGGCCGGATACGCGACCGGCGCGGCAAGGAGCACCAGCACCTGCTCGGGATGCTGCTTCTGACGCTCGAGCGCCGCGACGCGGCGCACGACCTCGGCGACGATCGCCTCTATTAACTTGTGTAAAAGCGTTTGATCCATGGATTGACCTCTACACAACGGTTTTCTGTTTCCGCGAAGCCCAGACTGTCAAAAAAGTCCGTAACCGTCAAAATCGGTTAACTTTTTTATAGATTTTCAGCCTCTGCATTTTAATTCAAAAACAGAATATTTCGAGTTTTATAATGCAAAAAATGCTTGCTTCGCAAGGATTTTGACTTACTGCGCAGCCGTTAGCGACGAAGGAGCTTTACGGATGCGGCGTGCCCCTTGCGGGTACTGCGCAGCTCACGTCCTACCGTACCTATGTACGCCGACGGGCGTGAGCTGCTTGTCTTCCGAACTTTTTTGCAGTCTGTCGATTCGTTAAAAAGTTTTTTCGACAAGCAGTCGGAATTTCATAAATTCGGTATTACACCAGAACTTCCATCATCGTGCTGCCCGCCATAGCGACGGCGTTCGCCTCGTCGGTATCGATATGTACCTCCATATCATGGCCGTCTCCGGCGCGGACGATCACGTTTTCCAGCACGGACGCCCGCTCCCCTTCTGCACGCAGACGCACCGACTGTCCGTCCTTCAGGCCGAACAGCGCCGCCTGTGCCGCCGAAAGATGCAGATGCCGCGCCGCGACAATCACGCCTTCGGAAAGCTCGATCGTTCCCGCAGGCCCGACCAAGGTGCAGCCGGGCGTTCCCTGCGTCTTGCCGGACATGCGAACGGGCGCCTTGATCCCCAGCACAAAGGTATCCGTCAGGGAGACTTCGACCTGCGTGGCCTTGCGCTCCGGTCCGAGAACCCGCACCTTTGCAAGCTGCCCGCGCGGCCCGACGATCGTCACCTGCTCCTTGCAGGCGAACTGACCGGGCTGCGACAGGTCCTTAAAGCGCTGAAGCTGATAGCCCACGCCGAACAGGCGCTCCACATCTGCGCGGCAGAGATGCACATGCCGTGCCGAGGAGGCTACGGGCACAAAGATCCTTCCGCTTTTGCGGAAAATCGATTCGGACGCGGCCAACTGCACCGCGCGCTGCACCGTTCCCTTATCCATTTGCACTCACCTGCTTTTTAATGATGCCCTCGTAATAGGTCTTGGCAATGATCGTCTTGACGTCCTCGACGGTGGGGCGGACAATATTGGTCTGCGTCGCCGTGTCAAGCAGCGCGTGCTTGGCAAGGGTATCGATATCCTCCATGCGGAACTTCGTCTCGCACAGCGGCGGGATCTTCACGTCCTCGCACATGCGGCGCACGGCGTCGATCGCCTTTTTGGAGGCCTGATCGACCGTACAGTCGTCGACCTTTTCGCCCAGCGCCTGCGCGACCTGCGCCAGACGCCCCATGCAGTACGGGCGGTTGTATTCCAGCACGCGCGGCAGCATCATCGCGTTGGCAAGGCCGTGCGGGATATTGTAGAAGCCGCCGAGCTGGTGCGCGATGCCGTGGACAAGGCCGAGGCCCGCATTGGAGAAGGACAGGCCCGCCATATATTCCGCCCAGCACATATCCGTGCGCGCCTGCATATCCGAGCCGTCGCGGACGGCCTTGCGCAGCGCGCTGCTGACGAGCCGGATGGCCTCCAGCGCCAGCGCGTCGGTAAAGGGCGTATGGATCGTGCAGATATAGGATTCGATCGCATGGGTCAGGGCGTCGATGCCCGTTGCGGCGGTCAGAGACGCG
Source organism: uncultured Oscillospiraceae bacterium (assembly GCA_934630495.1). Classification (GTDB taxonomy): domain Bacteria; phylum Bacillota; class Clostridia; order Oscillospirales; family Oscillospiraceae; genus JAZOXB01. The sequence continues at coordinate 23,761 of CAKTVW010000029.1, read as the reverse complement.
GGCATTCCGACCATCAGCATCGGATCGTCCAAGGCCAGATGGGCTAGACAGTTCGTGTCTACCATCAGCATTTTGGACTTGCTCTCCTCGTCGGTCACGACATAGGCGCGGGTGCATTCCGAGCCGGTGCCGGCCGTGGTATTGACCGCAATGACCGGTGCGCCGTGCTTCTTGGACTTGTTGACGCCGTTGTAATCCTCGATCTTCCCGCCGTTTGCCGAGAGGATGCTGACCGCCTTGGCAACGTCGATCGGAGAGCCGCCGCCGATGGCGATGATCGCGCCGCAGTCGCTCTGCTTATAAAATTCCAGCGCCTGATAGACGATCCGCGTCGTGGGGTTCGGCTCTACGCCGTCAAAGATCTGATAGTCGATGCCCGCCTCGTCCAGCACGGCAGTGACCTTCCCCGCCGTTCCGATCTTGACGAGGCCCTTATCGGTCACGACAAGGACCTTTTTCGCTCCGAGGCGCTGCAAAAAATGCGGGATCATCAAGATTCCGTCCCGGCCGATCAGGGTATGCCGGGGCTGATAAAGTTCAACCATGCCGGTTCGTTCCATAATTCTGTCTCCGTTTCAATCGCTCAAAATCGCTCAAAATGTCAACTAATCTTGAATCCACTGCTATCATCCCACAAAAGCGCGGCAGTGTCAATATTTTTTCACGGCTCGCGCATCATTTCGGCAATATAGCCAATTATTCACGCTCTTTCTTGTGCAGATTGTTTATAGCGGCAAAGCGCCCGCCGCCGCAATGGTTCATCACCATCGCAGCGGCGGGCGCAAATCGCTCAAATTCGCTCATTATCCAATGGCAGCAGCGTGCAGGATATCCCCTTTTGGCTGTAGAAATCGGCAAACTTTTTCGGCATATTCAGGGTACTGATGACACGGCATGGCTTGTCAGGCGGAAAAACCGTTGCAAACGCGCGGCGGTCGAATTTGCCGCTGTCGATCAGCATATACAGGCGGCGCGTCATGCGGGAAAGCTGCGTATACAGCGCGGTGCGGTTTTTATCCTGCACCGTGTAGCCGCGCTCGAGGTCCATTCCCTCGGAGGTCAGAAACACCTTATCAAAATAATACCCGCGGAGCGTATGGCTGATATCCTGATCGAGCGTTTCGATGTAATTCTTTCCGGTGTGGACGTCTCCGCCCAGCAGCGTCAAAGAGATGCCCGGGGCCTGCGCCAGCTCCAGCACCGCCGTAATGCTCGTCGTGACGACGGTCAGACGTTCGACGTCGCAGAGCAATGCGGCCAGCATATTGCAGGTCTTTCCCGCGCCGATAAAAATCGACTCACCCGCGCGGACCTGCGCAGCCGCCGCCCGCGCAATCTCCTGCTTTTCGCGGTCAAAATCGTCCAGTATCTCCGTCCCGTTTACATACCGTCTGCGCTGAGACTGCCGTTCGGGAAGATGCAGCGCACCGTAGGAGCGCTCGGCCAGCCCGCGCTTTTCCAAGCTGTCAAAATCTCTGCGGATCGTAGCGATCGACGCGCCCGTTGCTTCGCAGGCCTCCGTCAAGGCGATCGCACCCCGCTCCTGCAGGCTCTGCAATATCAGTTTTTCTCTTTCCCAGCCCTTCATTTGTGCATCCTCCGATCATTTTCGCTCAGTATCGCTCATAATGATTATAGCATACCCTCAAAAGGCTGTCAACCGTCGACTGTATTTACGGTCGACGCGCTCTGCGGCGCGGCGTTATCCGGGAACAGCTCGTCGATCGTCCCGAAGGAGTAGCCCATTGCCTCCCAGCGCGTCAGAAGATCGTCGAGAATGGCGGCATTCGTTTTCGACGTGCTGTGCAGCAGCACGACCGCACCGTCGTGGATGCGCGGGATCAGCTTGGAAAACGCCTGCTCCGAGGTCGGCTGCTTATCGTTCAGCCAGTCGACATACGCAAGGCTCCAGAAGACCGTATGATAGCCCAACTCCTTCGCCATCTTCAGATTTTCCTCCGAGTAGATCCCCTGCGGCGGGCGGTAGTACTTCTGCATCGTCTCCCCCGTCGTCTTGGTATAGAGCTGCTCCAGGTCCTCCAGTTCCTTGCGGAAGGAATCCATATCGCCGATCTTGGACATATCATAATGGTGGTATGTATGGTTTCCGACGATATGTCCGTCAGCTGCCATGCGCCTTACGAGCGTCGGATTCTGCCGGATATAATTTCCGACCAGAAAAAACGCCGCCTTGATCTTATGCTTTTGCAGCACATCCAGGATCTGCTCCGTGCAGCCGTTCTCATAGCCCGCGTCGAAGGTCAGATAGATCGTTTTTTTGCCCGTGTCGCCGAGATAGGCGGCATTGTATTCCAGCAGGCGCTCATTCGTGGTGTTGCCGGTCGGGGCCTCGCCCTCGGTCTGGAAGCTCAGCCCCCACGAGCCGACCGGCAGCGCCCGTTCCTGCTTGGCATAGGCGACGGCCAGCAGCGCGGCAAGCACCGCGACGACCGACAGCATCGCCCAGTTCCGACGTAAAAACTTACGCATATTCTTCACCTCGGTCAAGCTTATGCCGCCCGCCGCCGCGCTATTCCCGATCATATTGAAAATCAGTCTGTCGGCGTCTCCCTCGTTTACGAAAAAAAGAGCGCCCCGCTTGCCGGGCATCATATCATGCCGTCCGACAAACGGGGCGTCGTTCACTCGCCGACCTTAAGTTTTGCGGATGAATTTTTCGCCGCATTTCGGGCAGCGAATATTGATCTTTCCGCGGTGGCGCGGGACGCGGATCGTCTGCTTGCAATTCGGGCAGTTGAAATAGCGGTTATTGCGGTCGGTCAGGCGCACCCAAATATTGCGGAAGCAGCGGTTCTCGCGCTGCCGTTTATATATATTGCGCGACAGCGTCCGATAGATCACCAGTCCGAGCAGCACATACATCAGCCCCGACAGCGACAGCCAGACGACACCCGCCGCTACGCTCTGTCCCTTCAGGACATAGGAAAGGATCCCGTTGACCAGACTGACGATCACGGCGACGATCAGGAGCGCCATATTCAATTGATCCGTGCCGTAGCGGCCGTACATAAAACGGCGCATCGACGCAGCAAAACGTTTGAACATTTCTATCACCTGCTGACAATTATAATACCGCCGTCCGAATTTACAAGCACTGCGGGCAAGAATTTACGATTTGTTTACGTTTCGCCGCTCTTTAACACCAAAATCGGGAGCTGCGGGCGATTAAACAGACGAAAACGCACACGGCTGTAGCCCAATCCTCGACTGACGAAGAGCTGTGTTCCGCCCTGTCGGTACAGTCCCGCGTCATAGTCCGGGAACAGGTCGCGCCTTGTCCCGAAGACGCCGCCCACCGCAGGAAGCCGCACCACGCCGCCGTGGCAATGCCCGGTCAGCACCAGCTCCGGCGCAAGCTCCGCCCACATGGGCAGCGTGTCGTTCCGATGCGCCAGCATCAGCACGAAGGCGTCGGGGTATTCCGCGCGGATCTCGTCCATCAGCTCTGACGGCGTTTTCTGGTCATAGGGACCGCACGGATCGTTTACGCCCGCGATCACGATCTGTGCGCCGCCGCGCGAGAAAACCGTAAATTCGTTTTCCAAAACCGTCACTCCGAGGCGCTCCAGCCCGGTCAGGATGTCCCGCAGGCCGTCGACCTGCCATTCGTGATTCCCCGTGACGTAGTAGGTCGGCGCGATCGCGGTCAGCCCCCGCATCAGCGGCGCGAGCATCGACAGATCGGTCTTTTCGTCAAAAATATCGCCGTCGAGACAGATAATGTCCGGCTTCGCGGCTGCGGCGGCCCGCAGGAGCCGCCGATTTTCCGCGCCGAACTGCCTGCCGTGGAGGTCCGCCAGCTCCAAAACGCGCAGCCCGTCCAGCTCCTGCGGCAGCGCGGGGTCGACGACCCGGAACGTTTCGGTCTGAAGGCTGCAATTCTGCCACAGGATAAAGAGCAGCGCCGCCGCAAGGATCAGGATCACGCGAATTGCTTTTTTCGTGGCGTCTCTCCCCTTTCCGCAGATGCCGCACGGCAATTTTCATCGGAACTTTTTCGACATCCTGTATTGTGTGCAGAAGAATTATTTGTTATAATAAAAAGAAAAAGAATTTGGGATGTGTCGAAGTGTGAAGTACGGAACTTGGGTGATAGGGGAACCGGAGGCGCAGTCCGTCAAATGTCTGCGGGAAGCGGGCTTCGGAGAATTGACGGCAAATGTGCTGAGCAGCCGCGGCTTTCGGACGCCGCAGGAGGCTCAGGCGCTGCTGAGCAGTGACCAGCCTCTGATCGACCCCTTTGAAATGAAAGAAATGGATCGCGCCGTCGCCGCCGTCCGCGCGGCAATGGCACAGCAGCTTCCCATTGCGGTATTCGGCGACTACGACGTCGACGGCATCACCGCTACCTGCCTGCTGACGGACTATCTCCGCTCCTGTGGGGCGAGCTGCACCTGTCATATCCCCGGGCGGCTGGAGGAGGGCTACGGGCTGAACGCCGCCGCCATCGAGGCGCTTGCAAAGCAGGGCGTTAAATTGATCGTCACGGTGGACTGCGGCATCACCGCGCTGGAGGAGGCCGCACTGTGCCGCAGGCTGGGCATTACGCTGGTCATTACGGATCACCACGAATGCAAGGCCGAGCTGCCCGACGCCGCCGCCGTCCTCGACCCGCACCGCCCCGACCGCACCTATCCGCACACCGACCTCTCCGGCGTCGGTGTCGCGTTCAAGCTCGCCTCCGCGCTGAGCGGCGATCAGGAGGCAATGGCCCGCCGCTACTGCGACCTGTTCTGTCTGGGCACGATCGCGGACGTGATGCCGCTGCGCGGAGAGAACCGACGCCTGACGGTCATGGGTCTGAAGGAGCTTCAGGCGCCGCACCGTCTCGGTCTGCGGGCGCTCATCCGTGCGTGCGAATGCGGCAGTCAGCCCATCACCGCCGCGACGATCGGCTATGTGCTGGCGCCGCGCATCAACGCCGCCGGGCGCATGGAGCACGCGGAGCTTGGCGTACGGCTGTTCCTGTCGCAGGACGAGGCCGAGGCCGACGCGCTGTCGGAAACGCTGTGCCGCCTGAACCGCGAACGGCAGGCGACGGAAACGGAGATCTACCGCGAGGTCACGGCGCGGCTCCGCAGCAGCCGAAAGAAGGACAGCGCCATCGTCCTTGCCGGAGAGAACTGGCATCAGGGCGTGATCGGCATTGTCGCCTCCCGTCTCTGCGAGGAATACTGCCGCCCGACCTTTCTGATCTGCCTGAACGGCGAGCACGGCAAGGCCTCCTCCCGCTCCTACGGCGGATTCAACCTATTTCGCTCTCTGGATGAGCTTTCCGGGCTGCTGGAGGGCTACGGCGGGCATGAGTTTGCCGCCGGTTTTACCATTTCGCGTCAAAACATCGACGAATTTCGGCGCGGCATCTGCCGCAGGGCGGAGGACTATCTTGCCTCCGGGCAGGGCGCTCCCACGCTTCACATCGACTGTGAGCTTCCCGCCGCGCTGTTCACCACGGAAAGCGTCGCCGCGCTTTCCCGGCTCGAGCCTTGCGGCTCGGGCTGTCCGAAGCCGGTCTTCTGCCTCAGCGAGCTGATCGTCGAGCGGATGAGCACCGTCGCAAACGGGAAGCATCTGCGTCTGACGCTTCGCGACCGCGACGGTACGCAGCTTCAGTCCATCTTCTTTTCCGGCGGGTCGATGCAGCGCACGCTGCACGTCGGCGACCGCGTAGACATCGCGTTTCATGCGCAGATCAACGAGTACCGCGACCAACACGCCGTCCAGCTTACCGTTCTGGACCTGCGCAAGACCTCTCCCACGGCGCTTTATGACCGCTTTGCCGCGCACGGCGAAATGACCGAGCGGGAATGGCGCGCGCTGGCGCCCGACCGCTCCGACATTGCCGACGTCTGGCGCTATCTTCGCCGCGCCGTCGGTAAGGACGGTCAGCTTCGCTGCGATATCGGAGAGCTTTGTCAGTCGGTGACGGAGCTGTATGAGCGGCACAGTATGCGGCGGACGCTGGCCTGCCTTGCGGTCCTTGCCGATCTGCATTTTATCAGCGTCGCGCGGGACCGCTATCGGCTGCAGGTCCGGCTGTTTCCCGACTATACACCCAATCCGCTGGAAAACAGCGCGCTCTACCACGAGCTGCATCGGCAATAGCAGTTTTTTCGTGAAACGATCGTATCATACTAGAATCTGTTAAGGCAGCACCGCATAATTCAGCGAGAGCATTCGGCGAGAGATTTTTTGTCGGGCCAAGGTTTGAAAAGCGCAGGAATACTCTGTGTATTTCAAACTTTTCAAACCGCTGGATCGGCGAAAAATATCCGGCGAAGGCGGAAGGTGCAATTATGCGGTGTTGCCTTAAAAAGCTTGAAAAGCTTTTTATAGCGCCAAGGGCGCGTCAGATTCTGTATGAGACGGCGCAGCGTGCTTTCGCACGATGCGAGTGTGCGTAGCACACGGGATTCTTGATTAAATCTTTTAATCAAGAATCAGTATCAGAACACCCGGAGGTGAACTCTATGGAATCCTTTCAGGAACATTATGACAGCATGATGCGCACGATCGCCCAGCACTGCCCGCAGGCGGACAGAGCTGCGATCGACCGCGCCGTTGAATACGCCCGCGTCAAGCACGCCGACCAGAAGCGCAAGGACGGCTCTCCTTATATTATCCACCCGCTGGCCGTGGCGGAGATCGTCGCGGAGATCGGTCTGGATACCGACGCCATTTTGGGCGCGATCCTGCACGATTGTATCGAAGACACCGACTCCACCTATGACGAGATCGCCCGCCAATTCGGCTCGACCGTCGCCGCGCTGGTGGAGGGCGTTACCAAGCTGACCCGCGTGGAGTATTCCACGCTGGAGCAGCAGCAGATGGAGAATCTGCGCAAGATGTTTATGGCCATGAGCAAGGACATCCGCGTAGTGCTGATCAAGATCTGCGACCGCCTGCACAACACCCGCACCATGGAATATCAGACACCCGCCAAGCAGATCTCCAAGTCCCGCGAGACAATGGACATCTACGCGCCGCTGGCGCATCGGCTCGGTATGCAGAAGATCAAATGGGAGCTGGAGGACACCAGCCTGAAATATCTCGATCCCGACGGCTATAACGAGATCATGCAGTATCTTGCCGCGCATCAGGCCGAGGCCGACGAGTTCATGAAGGCCATCCAGACCCGCATCACCACGCGTCTGTCCAGCGTCGGTATCCACGGCACGATCTACGGCCGCATCAAGCACGTCTATTCCATCTATCGCAAGATGAAGGCGCAGGACAAGAAGATCGACGAGCTTTACGACATGTACGCTTTCCGCGTGATCGTTGATTCGATCCCCGACTGCTACAACGTTCTCGGCCACATCCACGACCTGTTCAACCTCGTGCCCGGCCGCTTTAAGGACTATATCTCCACGCCGAAGCCGAATATGTATCAGTCGCTCCACACGACCGTGATCGGTCAGCAGGGCATTCCCTTCGAGGTGCAGATCCGCACATGGGAAATGCACGAAACGGCGGAATACGGCATCGCGGCGCACTGGAAATACAAGCAGGGCGTCGAGGGCGGCGACGAAAAGGAATTTGAATGGGTGCGCCGTCTGCTGGAATCCCAGCAGGAGGAGAACGACGCCGAGGACTATATCCATTCGCTCAAGGTCGATATGTTCGACGACGAGGTCTTCGTCTTTACGCCGAAGGGCAAGGTCATGAGCCTGCCCGCAGGCTCCACGCCGATCGATTTTGCCTATGCCATCCATTCCGGCGTGGGCAACGCCATGGTCGGCGCAAAGGTCAACAACCGCATTGCCAGCTACGACCAGCCGCTTGCCAACGGCGACATCGTGGAGATCTTGACCTCAAAGACCGCCAAGGGTCCCAGCCGCGACTGGCTGAATATCTGCAACAGCAATCAGGCCCGCACCAAGATCAAGCAGTGGTTCAAAAAGGAGAAGCGCGAGGAAAACGTAGCGCACGGCAAGGCGAGCTTCGAGGGCGAGCTGCGCAGAGCGAGCATTTCTCCCGCAGTCCTGCAGGATCAGGAGCTTCTTCCCGTGCTTTTGAAAAAGCTGTCGTTCGATAATCTGGACGACATGTACGCCGCCATCGGCTACGGCGGTCTGACCGCCACCAAGGCCTTCGGGCGCATCCGCGACGAGCTGACCAAGGCCGTTCGGCAGACGCAGCCCAAGGAGCCTGCCAAAACGCCGGACCAGCCCGCCGTCAAGCTCAGCCGCCACAAGGATTCGGGCGTCGTAGTCGAGGATATCGACTCGTGCATGATAAAATTCTCCCGCTGCTGCACACCCGTCCCGGGCGACGACATCATCGGCTTTATTACCAAGGGCTACGGCGTCTCGATCCATCGGCGCGACTGCAAAAACGCCGCCTCCGCCAACGACCCCCGTCAGGCCGGCCGCTGGGTCAGGGTATCCTGGTCAACGGCGGAGGACAAGCCCTTTGCCACTACCTTTGAGATCGACTCGACCGACCGCGACGGCATCTGGATCGACATTGCCACCGCGCTGACCGCCGCGCGCGTCAAGATCACGGAAATTTCCGGGCGGGATATGCCCGCCGGAAAGGCGCGTACCATCGCGACCTTTGAGGTCAAGAACGTGCAGGAGCTTGAGGCCATTCGCAGCAAGATCCGCAGCATCAACGGCGTGACGGACGTCAGAAGGGGGCAGAACTGATGCGCGCGGTCGTGACCAGAGTCAAAAGCGCCTCCGTCACCATCGGCGGGGCCGTAAACGGGCAGATCGGGCAGGGTCTTCTGATCCTGCTGGGCGTCGGCCCGACGGACACCGAGGCGCAGTGCAAAAAGCTGGCCGAAAAGGCTCTCGGTCTGCGTATTTTCTGCGACGAGGCCGGAAAAATGAACCGTTCGCTTGCGGACGTGGGCGGCGATGTGCTGGTCGTGAGCCAGTTCACCCTCTACGCCGACTGCCGCCACGGAAAGCGGCCGAGCTTCATCGGTGCCGCCGCACCGACGCTTGCGATCCCATTATATGAACGATTTCTGGAAGAATGCCGCATTCGCGGCTTTGCGCCGCAGCACGGCGAGTTCGGTGCGGACATGCAGGTCGAATCCGTCAATGACGGCCCGGTCACGATCCTGCTGGATACGGACGAGCTGACGTAACTGTCCGCGCGAAACAGGCCGATATCAAATGAACGGTTTTGATCGGGTATTCGTACCGGAACAAGTCTGACAGGAGAGACCTATGAACATTCTTACACTGGTGTTGGGCGATTTTCGCACCAACTGCTACCTCGTCTCGGACGAGAACGGCGATACCGCCGTGATCGATCCCGGCTACACGCCGGAGGCGATCCTCGCGGCCGCGCGGGAGCGCGGACTTACGATCCGCGCCGTCCTGCTGACGCACGGCCATTTTGACCATGTCGGCGGCGTGAAGGGCATCGCGGAGGCCGCGCATTGCCCGGTTTACGTCAACGAACGCGACACCGCGCTTCCCGCCGAACTGAATCACGGTCTGACCGCCACCGATTTTTACGGCGACGGCGACAGCGTACGCGTCGGGACGCTCCGCTTCTCCGTCTCGGAAACGCCCGGCCACACACCCGGCTCCGTCTGTCTCCGCTGCGGAAACGCGCTTTTTTCCGGAGATACGCTCTTTGCGGGCTGCTGCGGACGCACCGACCTCAGCGGCGGCTCCGACGCGCAGATGCAAAGCAGCCTTTCCCGCCTTGCGGCCATTGACGAAAATCTTACCGTTTACCCCGGCCACGGCCCCGCGACGACGCTTTCCCTTGAAAAGCAGACCAATCCCTATCTGCGCCGCGCAGAAAGACTGTAAGCCCGCCGTAAGCGGTGCCGAAGCCCGCCTGTGCAAAGATTTCCACACCCAAGGAGTACCCCATGAAGCTATATCTGCGCGGCCATGAAGACCGCTATGCCGTTGAGCAGCTCCAGCTCGCGCTCTTCCCCGAGGAACCGATGGAGCCGGTCGACGCGCCCTTTACGGGCGACGGCGCAGTTTCCTCGCTCTTCCTCGGCAGGGTCTGGATGACGGCCGTGACCGTCATTACGCTGCACGGGAAGACCTCCCGCGCGCAAAAACGCGAACGCGTCTCACGTGCGGACGACGTCCCGCTGCGCCGCCGTCTGCTGCAAAACTGCTACTACGACGCCGCGATGCAGCTCCGCAGTCCGCCCGAATGGGGCAGTCTGTCCGGCGTTCGCCCGACCAAGCTCACCACGAAGCATTTGCTTTCCGGCGGAAACGCCAGTTCGGCCGATCATCTGCTGCAAACGCAGTACCATGTTTCGCCGGCGCGCCGCAGACTTTGCGTGGAAAGCTCGCTGGCGACCGTCCGCGCCGCCGAACGGCTGCGCGAGAACGACGTCTCCGTCTACATCGGCATTCCCTTCTGCCCGACGCGCTGCGCCTATTGCAGCTTTGTCAGCGTCGGCGTGGAGCGAATGAAGGACCTGATTGCGCCGTTTCTGGACGCGCTGGAGCTTGAGCTGGCTCATGTCGGGTCGCTTCTTCGCCGCACCGGGAAGCGCGTGCGCACGCTCTATATCGGCGGCGGCACCCCGACCACGCTCACCACGGAGCAAATGCTGCGTCTGACCGATGCAATTCGGACGCATTTTGACTTGACAGACTTGATAGAATATACGGTAGAGGGCGGCCGGCCGGACACTCTGTCTCAGGATAAGCTGCAGGCCATCCGTTCGGCGGGCTGCGACCGCATGAGCATCAACCCGCAAACCATGAACGACGCCGTGCTGCAGGTGATCGGGCGGCGGCATACCGCCGAGCAGACCGTCAAAGCCTTTGAGGCGGCGCGGTGCGCGGGCTTCGACGGCATCAACATGGACCTGATCGCAGGCCTGCCCACGGACACGGCGCAGTCCTTCGTCCGTTCGCTCGGTCAGGTGCTCGCTCTGGAGCCGAGCAACGTCACCGTGCACACGCTCGCCCTGAAAAAGGGCGCCGATCTGTTCTTTGAACGGATGCAGCTTCCCGACACGCGGGCCGTGCGCTTCATGCTGACGGAAGCGGAGGCCATGCTGCGCGGCGCGGGCTATTCTCCCTATTATCTCTATCGTCAGAAATACATGTCCGGCAGCTTTGAAAATGTCGGCTGGTGCAAGCCAGGCTTCGAGGGGCTGTACAACATCTACATGATGGAGGAGCTGCACAGCGTTATTTCTCTCGGCGGCGGCGGCATGACGAAGATCGATCTTCCCGACGGACGCCTCGAGCGTTTTCACAATCCCAAGTTCCCGCAGCAATACATTGAGCGCATTGACGATGTACTGAAGCAGAAGGACGCAGCCTTCGCGCTGCTGCCGTAAAGCCGTAAGTCTCACCGATCCGAATATCACACAACAACTTGAAAGGACCTTTTGCAATGGACACTTTGTTCTCCAATGTCACAGTGGTGACAATGGACGAGGATATGCGCGTGCTGTTCTCGGCCTTCGTCGGCGTGACCGACGGCAAAATCAGCTACCTTTCCCGCACCGCTCCGGAAGAAAAGCCGCAGCAGATCATCAACGGCGAAGGCATGGTGCTAATGCCCGGCCTCATCAACTGTCATACGCATCTTGCCATGTCGCCCATGCGCGGCTTTGCCGACGACGTGGAGCTGCACGAGTGGCTGGAGAAGTACATTTTCCCGACGGAGGCACACCTCGACGGCCGCTGTGTCAAGGCCGCGACGCTGCTCTCGCTGGCCGAATGCCTGCGCTTCGGCACGACCTCCGTTTCCGATATGTACTATTTCTGCGACGAGGTCGCGCAGGCCGTTGCGGAATCCGGTATAAAGGCCAATATTTCCCGCTCGATCACACTGTTTGACGACGACTTCGATTTTGAAAAATACGCGCCCTGTCAGGAGACCGTCGCGCTGCACAAAAAGTGGCACGGCTACGACAACGGCCGCATCAAGGTCGACGTCTCCATCCACGCGGAGTACACCTCCGACCACCGTCTCTGGGACGCTCTGAGCGAATACGGCATCAACGAGGGACTGGGTATGCAGGTGCATCTGTCCGAGACGAAATCGGAGCACGACGCCTGCGTCGAGCGCTACGGGCTGACCCCCGCGCAGCTTCTCGACTGCCACCATGTGTGGGATATGCCCGCCGTGGCAGCGCACTGCGTCTGGATCACGCCCGAGGACATGCAGCTTCTTGCCAAGCGCAAGGTCTCCGCCGTACATAATCCCTGCTCCAACCTGAAGCTTGCCTCCGGCTGCGCGAAGGTCGAGGATATGATAAAGGCCGGAATGAACGTCTGCCTCGGCACGGACTCCAACGTTTCCAACAACACGCTGGATATGTTCGAGGAGGTCCGCGCGGCGACCTATATGGCCAAGGGCAGAAGTCTGGACCCCAAGGCGCTGCCCGCGCAGGCCGCGCTGATGATGGCGACCGTCTGCGGCGCAAGAGCGCAGCGCCGCGAAGCCGAGTGCGGCATGATAAAGCTCGGCATGGACGCAGACCTGATCCTGCTGGACTTCACGCAGCCGCATCTGATGCCCTGCCACAACGTCATCAGCCATCTTGCCTACGCGGTCAACGGTCACGACGTCGTCATGACCATGGTTCGCGGCAAAATTCTCTATGCCGCCGGAGAGTATAAGACCATCGACCTCAACGCCGTGGTCAAGGAGCTGGCGGAATATGTCATGCCGAAGATGTTCGGCGAGAAGGAAGGATAATCTTGGAAAATAAGCGTTCCTCAAAGCAAAACTTTTTGACCGGTGCGGCGATCCTGTCGATCTCGACGATCGTCGTCAAGATCATCGGCATGTTTTACAAGATCCCGCTGAAAAGCGTGATCGGCGACGCGGGCTACGGCTATTTCAGCAATGCCTACGACATTTATACCTTCCTCTTGGTCCTGTCGACCACCGGTCTGCCCGTGGCGATGAGCCGCATGGTCTCCGAAGCGCGTACGCTGAACAACGGCAGACAGATGCAGCGCATTTTCCGCGTGGCGCTGTCGTCGTATCTGGTCGTCGGCGTGCTCGGCACGCTCGCGATGGTCTGCTTCCCGGGCCTGCTGGCGGATAAGCTCATGCACAGCCCGCTGTCCAGCTATTCCATTCTGGCCCTCGGCCCGGCCGTGCTGTTCATCTGTCTGGCCTCGGCCTTCCGCGGCTTCTTCCAGGGGCAGGGCGATATGCGCCCGACCGCCGTCAGTCAGGTCATTGAGGCGCTCGGAAAGCTGATCCTCGGCCTGAGCTTTGCGTGGCTGGTCATGCACTTCCGAAACGACCCCGCTCTGGCCTCCGGCGCAACGATCCTCGGCATCACGATGGGCGCGGGCTTCTCGGCCCTGTACGTCTTTATCAAGTATTCCGGCAATCGCAAGGAGGTCGCGGCGCTCGGCGGCACGGCGGAGCCGTATAAAAAGACCCTCAAGGCACTGCTTGCCATCGCCGTGCCCATTACCATCGGCGCGGCCGGCCTGCAGCTTATCAACCTGCTCGACGCCTCTACGGTAAACTGGCGGATGGTCGTCGCTGCGGAGCAGACCACGCCCGACACCGCAAACGTCATGGGCAAGCTGCTGCACATTGCCGCGCTGGACACCTCCCGCACGGCGGAGGTCACGCTTGCCGAGCATTCGGCCTCCATCGGCAAGGGGATCTATTCCTTCGCGCAGACGATCTTCAATCTGCCCACGGCGTTCATCCCCTGCATCACCGTCGCGATCATCCCCGCCATCACCAGCCACCTGACTCTGAAGGATTCCAAAAACGTCCGCATGGTACAGGACTCCTCGCTGCGGCTCATGGGTCTGATCTCCATGCCCTGCACCGTCGGTCTTCTGGTCATGGCCGAGCCGATCATGGCGCTGCTCGGCGGCTATTCCGGCGAAAAGCTGGAGCTGGCGGCCGCACTGCTGGCGCTGCTCGCGCCGACCGTGCTCATAAACGGCATCAGCACCATGACGACCGCCATCATGCAGGCGCACAACCACATGGTCTATCCGGTCGTCAACACGCTCATCGGCGGTGTGGCGAAGTTCATTGTCAACTTTATTCTCGTCGGGAACCCGGAGATCGGCGTCCTCGGCGCACCCGTCGGGACCTTCGTGTGCTTCCTTGTGATCATGATCCTCAATCTTGTCGCCATGCACCGCGTGCTCGACGAGCCGCCCAAGCTCCTGCCCGCGCTTTGGAAGACCGCGATTGCCGCCGTCGTCATGGGAGCCGCCGCCTACGGTGTCTACTTCCTGCTCGGCAAGCTGATTGCAAGCGTGGCCGTCTGCTGCCTCGGCGCGATCGCCGCCGCCGCCGTCGTTTACCTGTTACTGGTCATCGTCCTCAAAGCGATCACCTATGACGACTGTATGCTGCTGCCGAAGGGCGACAAGATCGCAAAAATTCTGCGGATTCATTAAAATTTCCAATTTTTTACTTGCGTAATAGCGTTTTTTGTGGTAAATTTTATTGGCAGAGAAAAAATCGGTCAATACAGGTGTATTCCGCTCTGCGGGAACTGCCCTTTGCTCATATTTCGAGTCCCGACCGATACAAATGATAATTTTAAGGAAGAAAGAGGTAACATCATGAACAAAACTGAACTCATTGCCGAAGTCGCCGCTAAGTCCGGCCTGTCTAAGAAGGACGCAGAGAAGGCTCTGTGCGCCGTTGTTGATTCCATCACCGACGCAGTCGTCAAGGGCGACAAGGTCCAGCTCGTCGGCTTCGGCACGTTTGAGGTCAAGCACCGCGAGGCTCGCACCGGGCGCAACCCCAAGACCAAGGAGACCATCGAGATCGCCGCTACCAACGTTCCCGTCTTCAAGGCCGGCAAGGCTCTGAAGGACGCCGTTGCGAAATAATCGAACAAAGTCAAGCCCCCGCGTGCCTTTCGGCGCGCGGGGGCTTTTTCGGGACGGGCGGTGCTTACCTCAGTCGGAGCAGTCGGAACAGGCAGTGCTTACCTCGGCCGGAGCAGCTCGGAGGCGACGCGGTAGAGCAGTCTTGCGTGCTCCCGCTCCTCCTCGGCCAGCCCGCAGAACAGCTCCGCATGCTCCGGGTATTCCTCCGCCAGTGCGCGATAGCGCTCGGCGCCCTTCAGCTCCTCGGCGTAGCGGGTACGCACGGTAAGGCACAGCGTTTCCAAGGGGCCGGCCGCACCGGGACACGCCTGACTTTTGCAGCCCGTCGTCAGGAAATACAGCGTAGACAGCTTGGCGGCATGACGCGCCTCGTCCTGAGCCATGCGGCGCATACTTGAGGCATAGCGTCCGGAGCACCGCGCAAGCCGCATGTAGAGCACATGGTCGGTCAGTTCGTCGGTTATCCGTTCGGTCAGCGTTTCCGCAAGCGGCGCTTTTTCGGTCTTTTCGGCGTGAAGCACGCGCTGCCAGACCGCCTGCACCGCAGCGTTATCATAAGGATCCACAGCAATTCCTCCTTTTATTCATACTAGAATCTGTTAAAAAGCTTGAAAAGCTTTTTATAGCGCCAAGGGCGCGTCAGATTCTGCATGAGACGGCGCAGCGTGCTTTCGCACGATGCGAGTGTGCGTAGCACACGGGATTCTTGATTAAATCTTTTAATCAAGAATCAGTATCAGAACAGCGCCGAAGGCGCGTCGGCTCCTTCATAAGCCGATACGAATTTTGATACGGTTCGGCATTCTGTCAGGGCCGCGAATCAAAATAGCTCCGATCGTCCGCACGGGCGACCGGAGCTTTTGCTTTATTTCGACCGTTTCCTGACAGTCTATGCGGGAAAGAGGAGATCTGTGCGTTCCATGCGGCGGAGAGCGACGCGCTATTCGCCCGACTGCTCCAGCGTGACCTCGGCGTAATACTTATTCCCGCCGCGGTACAGGATGATCCGCACCGTTTCTCCGGCACTGTACCGATTGAGCGCCTCCTGATAATCCGCGACGCTCTGCGTGTCGACCTCGCCGATGCGCAGGAGCACGTCGCCCGCGCGGATCCCGGCGGAATAGGCGCTGCTGTCCGCCGAAATGCGGCTGACGATCACGCCCTCGGGCAGGCCCCAGTAAATTCTCTGCGGCTCGTCCAGCTCGGAGACCTCCATGCCGAGCGTCGCCCGCCCGCTGACACAGCCGTAGCGCATCAGGTCGTCGATCAGAACGACGGCCTCGTTCGACGGCAGCGCAAAGCCGACCTCCGGCACGGTATCGTTGGAAGCCGTGCCGTTTACGCTCTGCATCCCGATTGCCACGATCTGTCCGGCGGCATTGGCAAGGAAGCCTCCGGCTTCGCCGCTCGTCATTGTCGAGCTGATCTGCAGGATGCGGGTCTGTGTGCCGCCCAGCGTTACACCCTCGTTCACGGCGGAAACCATCACGCGGAGCATCGTGCCGCCCAGCGCTTTCCCGAATGGGTCGGAGAAGGCCAAAAGGGTGTCTCCCGCGCGGAGGCTGTCGGAATCTCCAAATTCCACCGGCGTCAGGCCATCCGCTTCGACCCGCAGCACGGCAAGGTCGCTTGCCGCGTCGGAGCCGACATAGGAGGCCGTGCAGGTCGTTTCGTCGGGCAGCGATGCCGTCAGGCTTACCGCGCCGTTCACTGCATGTGCGGCCGTCAGCACATAGCCCGATTCCGTGAGCGCCACGGCCGTGGCCGTGCGCGTATCCGACGCGGTGCGCACCGTGATGGTGACCATGCTTTGACGGAGCTTTTCATAGACCGCGCTGTCGGAGAGCGTATCCGTCTGCTCGCCATGCATCAGCGGGTCGGTAACGTCCTTTTTGCCCCCCGCCTCCTCCTGTCCGTCCGGTGCGGCGGCGGGAAGCTTCCCGTCGTTATCCTCCGGCAGCACGGGAGCTTGCGGCTCCTTTCCGCTCCGCCAAAGGCTGAGGAAAACGACGACCGTCAGCAGATTGAACGCAATAAGCAGGATCAGCAGCACCGCGATCAGCGGCGTCTGCGACCTCTGCCGCACAGGCGGCCTGCCCGTACCGTAATAATCCGGCTGCTCCTGCTGCTCCGGCGGCATCTCCTGATAGCTGGGATCCATCGGTGTCAGCTCGTCCATGTCGTTTCCTCCTTTCGATATTATTTGGTCAGGCTCAGCGTAAAGGTGAACTCCGTTTTGTTGTCGCGGCTCGTAACATAGACGTCCTCGCCGTGTGCAAGAATGATCGTTTTGACAATATACAGTCCGAGGCCGACGCCGTCGCGGTCGGTCGAACGGCTCTTGTCCGTCTTGTGGAAGCGGTCAAAGAGCAGCGGCAGCTCCTCCGGCGGGATGGTCGGGCCGGTATTGCCCACGGTGACGACGGCGCTGTTCCCCTGCCGTACCACACGGATCGTCAGCGTACCGCCCTCGTCGATGAATTTCACGGCGTTATCCAGCAGGTTCTGCATCACCTGCGTAATCGCGTCGGGCATCGCGTGGACCCAAAGTCCCGTCTCGGGCATATCGATATCGACGTTCAGGTTCTTCTTGTTGATGCGCTGCTCAAAGCAGAGGAGCGCCTGTCCGGCCGTTTCGCAGATATCAAAATCGGCAAGCTGATCGGGCGAAATTCCCTGATCGCGCAGCCTTGAGACCTCCAGCATACTCCGCACCAGACGCGACAGCCGCCGCACCTCCGTGCTGACCAGCTCCATATAATACCGGTGCTTTTCCTCGGGGATCGTGCCGTCGAGCATACCGTCGAGATAACCGGCAATGGTGGTCATGGGCGTCTTCAGCTCATGGCTGACGTTGGCGACAAATTCCTGCCGAACGGTATCGGAATTTTTCAGTGCCAGCGTCATATTGTTAAAAGCGACCGCCAGCTCCTCGATCTCCTCGGTCTGATTTCCCGTCGGAACGCGGATATCCAAATTGCCGTGCGCGATCTGCCGCGCCGCCGCCGCCATGGTGCGAAGCGGCTTCGTCTCCTTTTTCGTCAGATACGGCGTAGCCAGCAGGGCAATAATCATGACGAGCACCGCCGTGAGCGCAAAGATCCGCAGCGTCCGGCCCGTCAGGTCGCTGAGCGCGGTCCGCTGGACCGAGACGATCACGATGCAGACTCGCGTCCCGTCCTCCGTCTCCAGCGGCACCGCAACGGAAAGCCGCTCGTCGCCGTAGAGCTTGGTGACCGCGCGCTCCACGCTCTCGCTGTGGCCGCGGAAGATCTGCCCTGCCGTGCTCTTTCCGATGCTCTTTCCGACGTGCTCGCAGCCCTGAACATCGTTGGCACAGATGCGGACCACGCCGTCGGGGTCGCACAGAACGATGTCGTTATCCGACGCACTGGCCGCAACCGCCAGATTGGTCCGGAAATCCCAGTTGTCCAGATAAGAAGCGGAATACGCCTTCAGCAGCGTACAGACCGAATCGGCCGTGCTGCGCAGCGTCGTCTGCTTCTCATCCTTGGCATACAGCGTAAACAACGCCCAGAACGACACGCCGATCAGCACGGTCGCTGTCAAAAGCAGGCAGAGGATCAGCGTCATCTGCCTGCGAAACGATGTTTTCATCAGCTCTTGACCTCGAATTTATAGCCGACGGACCACACGGTCTTCAGCTCCCATTTGTCCGAAACGCCCTCCAGCTTCTCGCGAAGCCGCTTGATATGCACGTCAACGGTGCGCGTATCTCCGAAATAATCGAAGCCCCAGACCTCGTCGAGAAGCTGGTTGCGCGTATAGACGCGATTGGGCGCGGAGGCAAGATGATACAGAAGCTCCATTTCCTTCGGCGGCGTGGGGATCTTTTTCCCGTCCACGGTCAGCTCAAAGGCATCCATGTCGATCACCAGCTTGTCGAACGACAGGCGGCGCGACACCTTCTCCGGCTCGATCCCGCTGCGGCGCAGAACCGCCTCGATCCGCGCAAGGACCTCCTTCATCTCAAAGGGCTTTGTGATATAATCGTCCGCCCCCTGCTTGAGGCCCGCGACCTTGTCCTCCGTTTCACTTTTGGCGGTGAGCATGATGATCGGCGTTTTGGATTCGCTGCGGATCGTGCGGCAGACGCCCCATCCGTCCATTCCCGGCAGCATGACGTCCAGCAGCACCAGACTCGGCTGCACCTCACGGAATTTCTCCACGCCCTTCAGGCCGTCAAAGGCGATCGCCACCTCATAGCCCTCTTTTTCCAGATACAATCGCAGCAGATCGGCAATATTGCGGTCGTCCTCTACGATCAGTACGGTCTTTGCCATGATCTCATCCCCTTTTATTTCTCTGTTTTCATTATTATAGCGCAGAATCGCGCTTTTGGGTGAACAATTTGTTAAAAACACGTTTTTTCTTCGGCCGTTCATGCAGTACCTCAAAAAAATATTTACATTTTCTGAAAATATACCTTGACAGGCGAGGTATATCATGGTATATTCTAGCCACACCGACGGAAGCAGCCGAGGCATTCGGCGCTCTGCCGCATAAACGAAACGGAAGGAGGCGGCGCGATGTCCATTACCGCAGACCTGCTCAGAGGCCATACCGAAACGATCATCCTTGCACAGCTTCTGAAAAAAGAGAGCTACGGCTATGAGATCAACAAAACCATTCGTCTGATCTCCGGCGACCGCTATGAATTAAAGGAAGCAACGCTCTATTCGGCCTTCCGCCGACTGGAGGACACGGGTCAGATCGAGTCCTACTGGGGCGGCGAGGCGACGGGAGCGCGCAGGCGCTACTACCGCATCACGGAGTCGGGACGCCAAACATATTACCGGCTTCTGGCGGAATGGGAGGATGCCCGCAGTATTCTCGACAAGCTGATAGAATCGGAGGGAGAAACCTGAAATGAGAGAAAAACTGATTCAATACATTGACCGTTTGTTTGCCGATGCGGAAAGCACGCCGCGTCTTCGTGAAATGCACGACGAGCTGCTGCAAAACTGTCTCGACCGTTACGACGAGGAGCTGGGAAACGGCAAGTCCGAGCAGGAGGCCTATGACCGCGCCATTGATGCCATCGGAGACATGAACGGTCTGCTGGAAAGCTGCTCCGGCAAGCGCAATAATCTGCTGGCCGTTGCGATCGGGCTGTACGTCTGCTGCATGATCCCCGTTATTCTGTGCTCGACGCTCGGCGGCATTATGGAGAGCATCGGCGTCTGCCTGATGTTCGCCATGGCAGCGGCGGCGACCGCCCTGTTGCTGCTGAGTAAGCGTTCGCCGTCTCCGGAGGCCGTGCATCGGAAGAAGCTCCGCGCCTTCGGCATCGCGCTGTACATTCTCTGCCCCACGCCGGTCATTTTCTTCGGCGACGCGATCGGCGGTCATGCCGGTGGAACACTCGGCATTTGCCTGATGTTTCTCTGCATCGGCGCGGCCACCGTGCTCATGGTATCCAGCGGGCGGACGAAGGCCGCTGCTCCGAAAAAGGATCGGCCCGCCGACGCGGAAAACGCATACGCGTCGGCAAATGCGTCGGCTGAAGGCGGCCCCCGTCCGCAGGCGACCGCAAAGGCCGAGCCGGTCGGCCGTTCCCGCGGACTCGCATGGCAGATCGGCACGCCGATCTACTGGGTGTTCGCCGCATGTCTCTTCGCCGTGCTGTGCGCAGGCGGCGGCTGGTACTATGCTTGGCTGATCTTCCCGGTCTTTGCCGCGCTGGGCGATGTCATTACCGGCTTGGTCCTCACCGCAAAGGGTCTGGGCGGCACACGGAAGCTGGTAAAGGGCCTGCTGTGGCTTGCTGCGCTGGCAGCCTATTGTATGCTGACGAAAATAACGGGAATGTGGGCAATCACATGGCTTATCTTCCCGATCAACTGCGCCGTAAGCGGCGTGATAAACGGTATTTTTGAACTGAACAAGGAGGGTACAAAATGAAAGCAAGGGCAATCGTAAAGATCGTGATCTGCTCGGTCGTGGCACTGCTGCTGATCGGCATTCTGACAGTGGCGCTGTTCTTCGGGAGCGCCTTCAAACTTCCGGACATTCTGCACATCGGCGCATCGAACAGCGTCTCCGAACGCTACGACGAGAGCAGCTTCCAAAAGGGTGACGCAGAGATCACGCAGACTGTCCGGTCCATTGAGATCCATTGGGAAAGCGGCTCGATCCATGTCTCGGCCTACGACGGCGACAGCGTCAAGCTTCGCGAAACGGGCGCGCGCACAGACGATACGATGCGCTGGCGCTGTGAGGACGGCAAGCTGATCGTTCACGCGCACAAGAGTCTTTTTACATTCAAGCTCGGCGGCTACAAAAAGGATCTGGAGCTTCTGCTTCCCGTCGGCATTTATAATAAGCTGGCGTTCAGCACCGCCTCGGCCGATATAACGCTGGAGGGCGACGGGCTGACGTTCGGGGAGCTGGACGCGGACAGCGCCTCCGGCGATCTGAAGGTCGCCGACTGCACCGTCGAGAGTCTCAGCTTCGACAGCGCAAGCGGCGCATGCAGCCTCTCAAATTGCGACGTCGACAGCTTTGACATGGACACCGCCTCGGGCGAGGCCGATCTCGACGGCAGCTTCCGCAGCATAGAGATCGACAGCGTCAGCGGAGCGCTCGTTCTGAACACGGACATCGTGCCGGATGAGATCAGCTTCGATTCCACCAGCGGCAGCGCCGCCGTTACCCTGCCCGCCGACGCCGCGTTCCGCGCGGAGCTTGACTCCGTCTCCGGCAAGCTGCGCGTCAGCGGCTTCAAAGCCGATTATTCCGACGACGACGTCTGCTATGTGGGCGGCAAAGGTGCCGCCGAGTATGACTTCAATACGGTCAGCGGCGATGTAAAGATCCACGCAAAATAACAGGCTTCCGAATAAAAACGCCTCTGTTTCCATTATCGGAAACAGAGGCAAAATTCGGCTAATTTCGTTATAAACAGGCAAATTATTTTGTCACGAAACAGGTAAAAAAGAACGGCCGCACAGCTTTCAAAAGCCGTGCGGCCGTATTTGCTATTGGATATTTCTTACGCCGTGGGCGTCAAATTCTCATTGGCGCTTATCGCGGATCGCTGCCTGTGCAGAACGATACTCCGGTAGGACTTTTTGGACGACGGCACCATATCCGTCAAACTGCATGGCATATGACCCAAGCGATAACTTCCCGCCGTTTATGTCGTTCACCATTAAGTTCGACGAGGCCGAAGCATACCGAAAAGCAATAGGCTGTTATCTCCGCAAAAACCAGCGGGAAGATATAACCGTCGATGTGTACCTCTAATATACATAGCCGTCTGCTTCGCCGCAGACGGCTAAATCTATGTAAAGGAGGAAACCCATATGGCGAATTGCAAAGTGATCGCGGTGACGAACCAAAAGGGCGGCGTGGGAAAGACCACGACCACCGCCAACCTCGGCATCGGACTTGCCCAGCAGAACAAGCGGGTACTGTCCGGCTCCCGTGCCGTCTGGCCGAAGGTGCTGGCGGTGTATGCGGTAAAAACCACCACCGATCCCGACGCTCCGCAAGAGGTCGCCACGGTGGACGATGCCAAGAAAGCCATCCTCAAAGATATTTTCTGGCGGATGAACGAGCTATCTTCCTGCACCGAGAGCAAGACCGAAGAAGTCATTACTGAAACCGACGACGGCCACGGGAACATCGTGGAAACCACCACGACAGTCACGCACACCTACCTTTATATCACGGTCAGTCACAAGACCGCCGAGGAAATGGCAGACCGTTTCAATTTCACCGCCGATCAGCGACAGCAGCTCTCCGAACTGCTTGCCGAGGAAAACCGCAGTATGTGGTCTGCCGTCCTCTATGGTATCTATTCCGGGGACGACGCCATTGTCGCGGTGGCGCTGTCGCAGATCGGTAATGTGGGAGGTCAACCCTATTGGTCGTGGTACGGCTTTGAAAGCCGTGTGGAATGGTGTGCCTGCTTTGTAAGCTGGTGTGCCAACGAGTGCGGCTATATTGACAGCGGCGTGATACCGAAATTTGCAGGCTGCATCAACGGTGTCGCATGGTTCAAGGAGCGTGGGCAATGGCAAGACGGCAGCTTTGAGCCGTCTGCCGGTCAGATCATTTTCTTCGATTGGGACAACAAGGGCAGTTCCGGCCCGCAGGATGGCCAGTCCGATCATGTCGGCATCGTGGAGAAATGCGAAAACGGCATTGTCTACACCATCGAGGGCAATTCCGGGGATAGCTGCCGACAAAACCAATACCCCGTTGGGCATTATGAGATTCTTGGGTATGGTGTCCCGGCGTATTAAAATCAGCCGCATTTGCGGCTGATACATAATTTTTTCTTGAAAATTATTCAAAACCCCTTGACAGGTAACCGCTCGGTTGCTATAATTATAGTGACCGAACGGTTACTGCGAATTTGGGAGTGAAATTATGGCTGGAGATACCAAAGAGCGCATCTTGGAAACCGCGCTTGAACTTTTTGCACAGAGCGGATATTTGGGCACTTCTATGAGCGACATTGCCAAGGAACTGGGAATTACCAAGGGTGCCTTGTATAAGCACTATACGAGCAAGCAGGAGATACTTAACAGCATTGTGGAACGGATGAACAAAATGGACTATGAGCGCGCCGAAGAATATGAAATGCCGGAAACGGAGCCGGATGGCTTTGCGGAGGCTTATCTGCAAACGCCGATTGAAAAGATCCGCACATACAGCATGGCACAGTTTGACCATTGGACGAAAGAGCATTTTTCTTCCAACTTTCGGAAGATGCTGACGCTGGAGCAATACCGCGATCCAAAGCTCGCACAGCTTTATCATGATTATCTGGCGACCGGCCCGACCGAGTATATGGCGGCGATCTTCCGAAAGCTGACGGATTCCGATGAGGCCGCCATGCAGTTGGCACTGGAATTTTACGGCCCGATGTTCTTGCTTTACAGTGTTTACGACGGTGCAGACGAAAAAGAAAG